>NZ_JBFUJN010000001.1:0-323804 GCF_056401335.1 Rhodococcus sp. P4_F3_2 | reverse complement strand
CCTTTATTAACCGCCGGGGGTTAATAAAGGCGCACGGCACGAAGCGACCCCCGAGCCACACCCACGCTTTCGCGCGGATCCCGGTCGGACTGATCGGGGGCTCGGGGGTCGGGTGGCTGCCTGGGATTCGCCGGCCGCTCACGCGGTAAGTGAATTCCATCAGCGATTGCGGCTAGCTGGCAGCCACCTCACGCGTCCGTCTGTACTTCAATTTCAGACCACCTCCTTCCTTGTGTAAAGGAGAAAGTACGCCCACTTCACGACGACGGCAACGTATTTTCCACAGAAACTTTTCCGACGCATATCACCTGGTCAGCTGCTGCGCCGTCCGGAAGTTGGTGGGTGACGACAACAACGGTTCGCGAAGAATCGACCAGCGTTGCGTCGCGACTGAGCAACTCGCGGAGCAACTGAGCGCCTGCCTCCGCGTCCATGTGCTCGGTCGGCTCGTCGAGCAGCAGCACCTCCGCAGGCGAGACGATCGCGCGTGCCAACAGCAACCGACGACGCTCACCGCCCGAAACCGCTCGCATACCGCCGACCAGGTAGGTATCGAGCCCTTCCGGCAGTTCCGACAACCAGTCGCCGAGACCAACTGCGGCAAGTGCCTTCTCCGCGTCCTCGGCGGTGAGGTCACCCCGCGCAACGCGCAGGTTCTCGAGTACCGACGTCTCGAAGAGGTGTGCGTCTTCGGCGAAGTACCCGACGTGCCTGCGCAGTTCGGCCGGATCGATATCCGAAATATCCACTGCGCCAACGCGAACTGTTCCCGCGACGGGCGGCAGCAACCCCGCCGTCGTCATCAGCGCGGTGGTCTTTCCGGATCCACTCTCCCCGACGACGGCAACGCGGGCACCGCGAGGAAGATCCACGGAGAGCGGTTCGGTCACTTTTCCCCCGGGCCAACCCGCCTGCAATGCATGCACGCTGAGAATCCCGTTCTCCGGCCACGCACGATTTCCTTCGACGTGTTCCGCGTCGGCTCGATCGAGTACCGCCATGATGCGAGCCGACGCCAGCCGCGCCTTGGTCAATGCAACTGCCGCGCTGGGCAGTATCGCGGTTCCCTCGAAAGCCGACAGCGGAAGCAGTACAAGGATTCCCATGGACATCGGTGACATGTCGGTGGTTCCGTACAGCGCAATTCCGATCAGCAGGGCACCGAGGACGCTCACGCCGATTGCCAGGGGCGTCGCAGCGGCGGCAAAGGCACTCGGTACCGCCGCGCGATCGGTCGCGTCGACCACCTCGTTCTCGGCGGACACAGCCTCGCTCACCGCCTGATCCAAGCGACCTGATACTCGAAGCTCAGCGGAATGGTCGAGCGCGGTAACCGCCGACTCACTGAATCGCGCTGCGGCAGCTGAACTGTCGGCCTCCGCAAGTCGAGCAGCTCGCGCCGACAGCCAGGGCGCCGCAATCCCGGACACCGCTAGCGCAACAGCCAGAATGAGTGCGGCCGGAACCGAGATGAACAACAGGATTCCCACCGCGGCGAAGGCGAGGACAACCGAAACAGCAATCGGGATCAGCGCTTTGACGACGACGTCGCCCAGCGCGTCCACGTCGGAGCCCGTACGGGAGAGCAGGTCACCGCGTCGTAGTCCGGCGGCGGCCGCGGGATCTCCCGCTGCCAACTGCTGGTAGATCCTCGACCGCGCTGCGGTGGTGCCGCGCAATGCGACGTCGTGCGTCGTCAATCGTTCGAGATAGCGGAAGACACCACGTGAGATTCCCAACGCGCGTACGGCAACCACGGCGACGCTGAGATCGAGAACGGGAGGCATCTCCCACGCGCGCGTGATCAACCATGCGGACAGCGCCGCCAAGGCGAGTGCGCTACCGAGTGTTGCCACACCGGCGGCCACCGCCGTCAGTACGCGTCGTGGTCGAAGTTCCAGTAGCCGAAGAGCACGCAGAAGCGGATCGTGAGCGTCACTTCTCATGAGCGCGCACCTCGACGATCCGGTCAGCTGCGGCGAGCACACTCGGACGGTGGCCGATCACGACGACTGTGTCGCCGCGCTCTGCCCGTGCTCTCAGAGAAGCCAACACTGTCCCTTCAGAATCGGAATCGAGGTGAGCGGTGGGTTCGTCCAGGACAAGAACTGCGCGGTCGGAGGCGAGCACGCGTGTCAGCGACAGTCGTTGTCGCTGCCCCAGCGACAAACCTGTGCCGCCGACGCCGATAACGGTCTCGACACCCGCAGGCAGCTCGGCCAATACCGCGTCGAATCCCGTCGCAGCAGCGGCGCGAGCCAATGCTTGCGCATCGACGACCCCGGTGAGATCGAGATTTTCACGAACGGTGCCAGGTAGGAGGACCGGATGCTGGGGAAGCCATGCCAACTGACCCCACCACGCGTGCTCGTCCAGGTCTCGGACATCGACGCCGGCGACCGTCACGCGGCCACTGCTCGGTTCGATCAGTCCGAGTAGCGCGTGCACTGCCGTCGACTTGCCGCAGCCGTTGGGACCGGTGAGCACGGTGATCGCCCCTGGTGACGCCACGGCGGAAAGTTGAGACGGTGCGACTCCCCCACGAGAGGTCACGCCGAGTCCGTCGAAGACGATGTCGGCGCCGCAAGCGACCACCGTCGTGCTACCACCCTCCGGTGCGGCAGAATCCGCCTCGATCACCTCGAATGCCTTGTCGGCTGCTGCCATTCCGTCCTCGGCGGCGTGGAACTGGGTTCCCACCATCCGAAGTGGCAGGTACACCTCCGGTGCGAGGATCAACGCGACTATCCCCGGCTCGAGTGACATGTCCCCGTACACGAGTCGCAAGCCGATGCTCACGGCCACCAATGCGACGCAGAGTGTTGCGAGCAGTTCAAGCACCATCGAGGACAGGAACGCGACGCGGAGGGCAGACATGGTCGTTCGCCGATGGGCGTCACCGAGTTCACGGACACGCTCGGCAGGGCCTTGCTGACGACCGAGCGCTCGCAGCGTCGGCAGTCCGGCAAGTAGATCGAGCAGTTGCGAAGACAGCGTGGTCATCGCTGCCAACGTCTTCTCCGACTTACCCTTCGTCAGCAAGCCGATCAGAATCATGAAGATCGGGATCAGCGGCAGCGTCACGAAAATGATGACCGCGGACGTCATGTCCTGCACCGCAATGACTATCAGGGTGATGGGCGTCAGTGTCACCGACAGGACCAGAGCCGGAAGGTATCCCGTCAGGTACGGGCCGAGGCCGTCGACACCGCGGGTGACCACGGTCGCGATCTCGTCACGCCGAGGATCCAGATCGCGCGGACTCATCGCCGTCGCCGATGTCAGCACGCCGTTCTTGATCTCGGCAACGACGCGAGTCGACGCCCGGTGTGCGTATCTGGTCTGCAGCCAGGTCCCCAGAACCCTGACCGCCACAGCTGCGGCCAGAACAACCAATTCGGTTGTCCACGAAGAAACATCCACAGTTCGAGTGGTGATCACTCCGGCCAGTACTCGGCCGATCATGAGCGCCGCGACGATGACCATCACGACGTTCACCATCGACAGAGCGACCGTCAGGATCAGATAGCCGCGCGCAGAGGCGGAATGGCGCCACAGTCGCGGGTCGATCGGCCCCCGGCGACGCTCCCGAGTGGTGGGAGCGTCGCCTACTTCGATAGTCACGTGAATTCGACCGTCAGTTCTTTCGTGTTTCGAATCTTTTGTGATTGCGGGTTTGCCACTACCACGTCTTCTCCTTGAATCGCAGACCGATCGACGCCGGAATCTGCTTGGAGGAGATGCGCTGTCGGAACACCCAGTACGTCCAACCCTGGTAGATGATCACCACCGGCGTCATGAATGCCGCGGCCCACGTCATCACCTTGAGCGTGTACGGACTCGACGACGCGTTCTCGATGGTGAGGCTGTACGCCGGATCGAGCGTCGACGGCATGACGTTCGGGAACAGCGAGGCGAACAGCAGCACGACGGTGGCGATGACGGCCACACAGGTGAGAACGAAGGCCCAGCCTTCGCGCTCGGCCCGCGTCAGGAAGACGACGCCGATCAGTGCAGCAGCAGCAGCGGCTACCAGAATCCACGTCCATCCCTTGCCGTAGGCGAGCTGCGTCCACAGGACGAATCCGCCGGCGACGGGAATAGCCGGAATTGCGAGTCGTGCAGCAATTTTCACTGCGTCTTCACGAACCTCGTCGGCACTCTTGAGTGCCAGGAACACAGCGCCGTGGAGAGCGAACACCAGTGCGGTGGTCAGACCGCCGAGCAGTGCGTACGGATTGAGCAGATCGAAGAATCCCGACTCGACCTGCTTGTCGGCGTTGATCGCCACGCCCCGAACGATGTTCGCGAAAGCCACGCCCCAGAGAACTGCCGGGACCCAGGAGCCGAAGATGATGCCCCAGTCGCAGCGCTGACGCCATTTGTCGTCGTCGATCTTGCTTCGCCATTCGATGGCACAGATTCGAACGATCAAGGCCACCAGGATGATCAGCAGCGGTAGATAGAACCCGGAGAACAATGTCGCGTACCACTCCGGGAATGCCGCGAACATCGCGCCACCGGCGGTGATCAGCCACACCTCGTTGCCGTCCCACACCGGGCCGATCGTGTTGAGCGCCACCCGTCGACGCGTATCGGCCGGGAGGTCACTGCCTCTGCCGACGATCGGCATGAGCATTCCGACACCGAAGTCGAACCCTTCGAGGACGAAGTAACCGATGAAGAGCACTGCGACGAGCACGAACCATACTTCTTGAAGTCCCATGATCGCCTCCTAGTACGCGAACGACAGTTGTTTGGGCTTGTCCGGATCTTCCGGCTCGTCATGATCCGTATCGCCCGGTGGATGCATGTCGTGCTCCAACGGACCTTCCTTCGCGTACCGCACGATCAGCTTGAACCAGACAACACCCAGCGCTCCGTACAGGAGGGTGAAGGTGATCAGCGAAGCCCAGACGGTAGCCGACGCGTGGTCCGAAACACCTTGGTCGACAGTCAGTCTGATCATGTCGACGCCGGTTGGATTGGGATGCACCACCCAGGGCTGACGGCCCATCTCGGTGAAGATCCAGCCCGCGCTGTTCGCCATGAACGGAGTGGGAATCGCGACGAGACTGAGGATTCCGAACCACTTCTGGTCCGGGACCCGCCCCTTAYGTGTGACCCACAGTCCCGCGAGAGCCAGTGCTGCCGAACCGGCGGCGAGGCCGATCATGGCGCGGAAAGACCAGTACGTGACAAAGAGATTCGGTCGGTAGTTGCCCGGTCCGAAGTCCTGCTCCGCCTGCTCCTGCAGTTGGTTCACGCCTTGCAGTTCGACGCCGGTGAACTTGCCCTCGGCCAACCACGGTAGAACGAACGGCACCTTCAGAACGTGCGTCACGCTGTCACAGTTGTTGTGTGTACCGATGGTGAGAATCGAGAAATCCGGATCCATCTCGGTGTCGCACAGCGACTCTGCCGACGCCATCTTCATGGGTTGCTGCTGGAACATGAGCTTGCCTTGAACGTCACCGGTGTAGATGATGCCGATTCCGGCCACGATCATGACGAGCAAGGCGAATCGTGTTGCCGGGCGGTACATCGTTCGTGCGTCGGTTTCGAGACGCTCTGCTTCGGCGGCCTCAGCCTGCTTGGCGCGGCGCATGTTCCGCACCATCCACCAACCACTGATGCCGGCAACAAACGTCGCCGCCGTCAAGAAGGCGCCGGCAACCGCGTGCGGGAAGGCAGCAAGAGCGGTGTTGTTGGTCAACAGCTCCCAGATACTGGTGAGCTCGGCACGACCCGTCTCAGGGTTGTACGTCGCACCGACCGGATGCTGCATGAACGAGTTGGCCGCGATGATGAAGAACGCCGACGCGTTGACGCCGATCGCCACGAGCCAAATGCACGCCAGGTGTACAAGTTTGGGAAGCCTGCCCCAACCGAAGATCCACAGTCCGATGAAGACGGACTCCATGAAGAAGGCGACCAGGCCTTCCAACGCGAGTGGAGCTCCGAACACGTCGCCGACGAATCGCGAGTACTCGCTCCAGTTCATGCCGAACTGGAACTCCTGCACGATGCCGGTGGCTACACCGAGTGCGAAGTTGATGAGAAAGAGCTTGCCGAAAAACTTGGTGAGCCGATACCAGTGGTCCTTTTTGGTGACCACCCACATCGTCTGCATGATCGCGATCATCGGTGCAAGTCCGATGGTCAGCGGAACAAGGATGAAGTGGTAGACGGTAGTGATACCGAACTGCCACCTGGAGACGTCCAAAGTATCCATTGGCTACTCCGAGAGTAGGGCCCTGGGACAGGCTTCGGGGTTCGAGACGCGGGCAGTCGCTCGGCCCCTGCGGACACGGTACTGCTGTCCGGTTTGGACCGCAGGACTTTGCTACTACCAAATGTAGTAGAGACCTGTCGCGATTCCTATTCGCCTATCGCCCTGCTGAATCCGAATCAATTGCACGTTCAACCAATTCCGCGAATTCCTCGGAGACCTTCGGCTCTGGCAATGCGAGCCCGTCGAGTGTATGGACGCGTGCGGCCAGCGTGACGCTCGAAACCATCCACACTCCGTCGGCCGCAATCAAATCCGCAGGTCGGAGGGTTTCGTATCGGCAATCGAAGCGAGCACTGCCGGCAACGTCGAACAGAGCACGCTGCGTCGTACCCATCAAAATGCCCTGTGCGGGAGGCGGTGTGATCAAAGTCCTGTCCCGAACGATCACCACCGTCGAGCGTGGCCCCTCCAACACATTGCCCTCGGAACTGACGAAGATCACATCGTCGGCACCCAAATTCGCCGCATATCGGAGCGCTGCCATGTTGGTTGCGTAGGACAACGTCTTCGCGCCCAGTAGCTGCCAGGGTGCCCGGGCAGAGAGATCGACCGAGAAACCTCGCTCGAGAGTCATCACCGACAGCCCCGATTCGCGGACCTGTCTGACCCGATCGGCCACCGGACCGACCATCACGAAGGCTGTCGGCTTGTCGCCGCTCTCACGGCCGCGGGTCAGAACAAGACGAAGAGCGCCTTCCTTCTCTGTCCCCCACTCCTCGGCTGCCATCTCGATCGCCAGACGCCAGTCATCGAGAACGGGGGCGGGCAGACCCAGTGCCCGCGCGCTCAGAACCAGTCGACTCAGATGTCCCTCGACCACCCGCGCCCTACCGTCGCGTACCAACAGCGTCTCGAAGACTCCGTCGCCGCGCACCACCGCCAGGTCGTCGGCGTGCAGAAACGGTGCGTCAGCATCGAGCACCTCATGGTCGAGAGTCACCAATACGCGATCAGGCATGCCATCAACCCTAACGATCCGCCAAGCCGCCGGGGCCGCCCTGTAACCGCGATCCCGCCCACACTCCTAGACTGGTCTTGTGGTCGACAACGCTCTTGTGCCCAACAGCCCACTTCTGACTTCCCCCGGCGCGGTCACCGCACCGGACGGTTCGGCCGACATCGGTGTCGCATGGCACTACGGCGATCCCCTCGGTGAACAGCGAACCGCGCAGCGCGCAGCAGTGGTGGTCGACCGCAGTCACAGATTCGTGATCGCCATTCCCGGCGACGAACGCCTCACGTGGCTGCACACGATTTCGAGCCAGCACATCGCCGCGCTCCCCGACGGCAAGAGTGCCGAGAACCTGAGCCTGGATGTCAACGGACGCGTCGAGCACCACTTCGTGCAGACGGACCTGGCCGGTGTCACCTGGATCGACACCGAAGCCGACCGCGGACCCGACCTCCTCTCCTTCTTGAAGAAGATGGTGTTCTGGTCCAAGGCCGAGCCTCGGGACGGCAACGAGCTCGCGGTATTGAGCCTGGTCGGTCCCGAATCCCCGGCTGTCCTCTCCGCGATCGGCGTGCAGACACCAGCCGATGCCTACGACGCTCTCGCGCTGGCCGACGGCGGGTTCGTCCGCCGCATGCCGTGGCCCACCGAGGACTCTTTCGATCTGCTCGTCCCACGTGAGCAACTGGCGGCGTGGTGGACCAAGCTGACCGATGCCGGTGCCAAGCCCGCCGGAAGTTGGGCCTTCGAGGCGCTCCGCGTCGAAGCGAGGAGGCCTCGCCTCGGACTGGACACCGACGAGCGGACGATCCCGCACGAGGTCCACTGGATCGGCGGGCCGGCCGAACACGGCGCCGTCCACCTCGACAAGGGCTGCTACCGCGGTCAGGAAACCGTCGCCCGGGTTCACAATCTCGGCAAGCCCCCGCGCCATCTCGTCATGTTGCACCTCGACGGCAGCGCCGAAGCGGTCCCGGAACCGGGTGACCCGATCACGGCGGGCCGACGGGCAGTCGGACGTGTCGGGACCGTCGTCAATCATCACGAACTCGGCCCGATCGCGCTCGCTCTGATCAAGCGCAACATTCCGGTCGACACCGAACTGATGGCCGGCCCCAGCGCTGCGTCCATCGATCCGGATTCGATCGTCGCGGACGACGCACCCCAGGCCGGACGTGAGGCTGTCAACCGATTGCGCGGAAAGTGACGGGCATGGTCGACGCGGTCTGCGTCGTCCACACCGAACGTGACAGTGGTGTCAGGCGAGTCCCCCGGACCGCGATCGACAAGCGTCCCGTCGACGGCCGCGTCGCGGTCGGCCGACTCGGCCTGGGTGGCGACTACGTCTGCGACACCGAGTTCCACGGCGGCGCCTTCCAAGCTGTCTACGCGTATCAGCGCGACGAAGCGCAGCGATGGTCGGACGAGTTGGGCCGACCGCTCGCCCCGGGGTGGTTCGGCGAGAACCTCCACATCAGCGGAATGCTGGTCACGGACGCCGTGATCGGCGAGCGTTGGCACATCACCGGAGCCGAGGCGTCCGACGTGTTAGAACTCGAAGTAACCGCTCCCCGCGTCCCGTGCGGCACGTTCGGCATCTGGGCCGCGGAAAAGGGCTGGGTCAAAAGATTCACCGAGCGGACCGACGTCGGCGCCTACCTTCGCGTCAACCGGACCGGCACGATCGCTGCCGGCGACTCGGTCACCCGAGTCCACGTACCGGATCACGGCGTGACTGTTCGAGAGGTCTTCGCCGGAACCGACCCCGAGAGACTCCGACGGCTCCTCGCAGAACACACCGATCTTGCACCGAACGTCGCCGCGCGCGTCCAGAGGTTCATCGAACAAGCAGAAGCGCAGGTGCACTCGTGAGTATCGAATTGGTGGAAGTGGTCCGCTCCGGATTCCGCGAATGCGTGCATCGCGGATCGGCCGTCATTCTCGGCGCCGACGGCGAGGTCGTTGTCGGACTCGGGGAGATTCACACACCCATCTACCCGCGCTCGGCGAACAAGCCGCTGCAAGCCGTCGCTGCGCTTCGTAACGGCTTTGCACCCACCAGTCCGGAAGAGTTGGCCGTCGCGTCGTCCTCACATGCGGGCGAGGCCGATCACATCGAACTGGTCGCCGCGCTTCTCGCTCGCTACCAACTCGGTGTCGACCAGTTGCAGTGCCCCTCCGATCTGCCGGGCAACGAACTGGCCCGAGCCGAACTGATCGCAGCGGGCGAACTTCCCAGTCCGATCTACATGACCTGCTCGGGCAAGCACTCCGCGATGCTCGCGACGTGCGTCGTGAACGACTGGCCGCTCGAGACGTACATGGAGCCGACCCATCCCCTCCAACTCGCGATCCAGGAGACGATCTTCGATCTCAGCGGCGAGGAAGAGCAGGAACTCGGCATCGACGGTTGTGGTCTCCCGATCGTCCCGCTTTCGCTCACGAACCTGGCTCGGGCATTCGGACGCCTGCCCTCGGCTGAGCCGGACTCCCCTGAACGGGCTGTGGCCGACGCGGTCCGCGAAAACCCCTTCCTCGTCTCGGGCACGGGCCGCAACGATCAGCGCCTGATGTCCGCCGTGCCGGGTCTGTTCTCCAAGACCGGATACGACGGCATCTACGCCGGAGCGCTTCCCGACGGTTCCGCTTTCGCCCTCAAGATCGACGACGGCCACGAGCGGGCGCTCCTGCCATTGGCGGCAGCTCTGCTCAAGCGAATGAACACCGAGTGGACCGAGGAATTGGCGGCTCTCGCATCCGCTCCGGTCTTCGGCGGCGACGCCCGAGTGGGGACGATTCGCGCAATTCCCGGAAACTTCTGAGCAGTTCTCACAAAGTTCTGACGAGTTCTTTCAGCATCCTGGCAGCTCGCGGCCATAGTGAGAGCAATCAGACACGGCGGTGAGGCGTTCGTGGAAGCGGAAGCGACTTTTCCACGCTAGAGTGTGTGTCAGGAAACTTACACACTCAAACGGGGCCGCCAAATTCCCCAGGCCGCCCCGCGAAAGCGCGAGGGGGTCAGCCATGGGCCGCGGCCGGGCTAAGGCAAAGCAGACCAAGGTTGCACGCGAATTGAAGTACAGCGTACCGACCACGGATTTCGACAGCCTGCAAAGAGAGCTCGCAGGTGGATCGACCAACTCGCATCGGAGCAGTGTCCGATCGGACCAGACTTCCGATAGGGAAGGGCATGCGCGAGAGGACGACTACGACGACTGGCGGCGTTGACCGCGCACTGCCACCGCGCAGACTGTGAAATGAGGAAGAGCTGATCGCTCTTCCTCATTTTTGCGTTCCATTTTCTGCCCCGCGCCTGCTTGTACGGACACACAAAACTGCCCCACCGGATCTCTCCGATGGGGCAGCTGACGTTGCGGCCTAGAAGCGCGGGTGGTCTCCGGCCAGGAACGCACGCTCTGCAGCGGCGTCCGACGCCTTCTTGACGCTACCGAGCGTCCAGCAGTCGATGTGGCGTGCAGTCAGGACGGCAAGTGCGCGGTCGACGTCCTCGGGCGCCACGACGGCAACCATGCCGACACCCATGTTGAAGGTCTGCTCCATCTCGGCGCGCTCGACGCGTCCACGCTGCGCGATCATCGCGAACACCGGAGCGGGGCTCCAGGTTCCGCGATCGAGTTCGGCGACCAAGCCCTTGGGCATGACGCGCGCGAGGTTGTTGGCAAGGCCACCACCCGTGACGTGGCAGAACGTGCGCACGTCGGTCTCGGCAGCGAGTGCCAGGCAGTCCTTGGCGTAGATCTTCGTGGGCTCGAGCAGTTCCTCACCGAGCGTGCGGCCGAACTCGTCGACGTGTGCGCTCAGGTTCATGCGGTCGATCTCGAGCAGGACCTTGCGGGCCAGGGAGTAACCGTTGGAGTGCAGTCCCGACGAGCCCATGGCGATGACGACGTCGCCGGGGCGAACGCGGTCCGGTCCGAGCAGCTTCTCGGCCTCCACGACACCGACGCCGGTGGCGGAGAGGTCGTAGTCACCGTCAGCCATGATGCCGGGGTGCTCGGCGGTCTCGCCACCGAGGAGAGCGCAACCGGCCTGGATGCAGCCCTCGGCGATGCCGCTGACCAATTCCGCGACGCGCTCGGGGATGACCCGGCCGACAGCGATGTAGTCCTGAAGGAACAGCGGCTCGGCGCCACAGACGACGAGGTCGTCGACAACCATGGCGACGAGGTCGAGTCCGACCGTGTCGTGCTTGTCCATCGCCTGCGCGACAGCGAGCTTGGTTCCGACGCCGTCGGTCGATGCGGCGAGCAGCGGCTCCTTGTAGTCACCCTTGAGGGAGAACAAGCCGGCGAAACCACCGAGGCCACCCATGACCTCGGGGCGGCTGGCCTTCTTGGCCAGAGGGGCGAAGAGTTCCACCGCCCGGTCGCCTGCGGCGATATCGACTCCTGCTGCCGCGTAGGAGGCGCCTGCGGTGCGGTGACTGTCCTCGGTCATCGGGTTACTACTCCAGCCTTGTATTTCTCGCGAGCACGTATTGCTCGTGCACAGGTAAGTGGTCTTGCAATGTGAAGTGTTTGCAATCCTCGTGACGCGAGATGGATCGTTCGACTCGAGACCCAGAGCGCGCACACAAATACCGACGATTACGCCCATACGCTACCGGACCGGCCCCCTCGGTGAGACCTCGCGTACCCCAAGACGTCAGTTCTGCAGCCGCGCACCGATCGAGGAGTGCAGCGCTCGCAGACTGTTCTGCCCGAGTGCAACGGTCTCGGATTCGATGTGTTTGAGGAGGTGCCCGTCGTGGACGACCTTCTCGCTCGACTGGATCAGCACCGTGCCGGCTCCGGTGAAATCGAACTGGCGTTCTTCACCGGTATTCGCGCCGAACATGCTTCCCCGAACCGCTCCCAGGAAGCTCTGCATCCAGTCCGCATCGAAGTGATGGGACGGCGACGGGCAGTCGGCCCAACCCACCAACGCCTGCGGGTCGATGCGCAGCGGCGGCTCCGCGAACATGACCGGGCCGTTGGACGACGCCAGGAACTTGCCTGTTCCCAGCAGCGTCAAAAAGCCTGGGACGATGGACTGTTTGAGGTCCAGGCTCGTCTCGAAGGCGAGGAGATTGGCCGCGCGAATCGTGAGGTTGCCGTCGTCGAGGTCGTAGGAATTGATGTTGAATCCGCGGTCGCCGAGGATCAACTTGCCCTGCCCCTGGGCGAGCACCCAGTCGTCCGCGTAGAGCGGCGAAGAGAACCTGGCCGCGACGATCGCCGTCATGCTCGTGCGCCCGAGCGGCTCGAAGTTGATGTTTCCGTAGTACGCGATCATCGCGCCCTTGGACGTGAACCACGGTTGTCCGGCCATCTCGACGCAGAAGGCGTAGTCGTTGCCCGGGACGTTGTCGTTGGCGGGCAGAGTTGCCGGATTGTGAATTTCGATACCCATGCTCTTTGCCCTCTCAGAACTTCTGCTCGGACGCCTGGACCCAGACGGTGCCGGCGCCGGTCATCTTCAGCTGGATGGACTCCCCCGAGCCCTTGCCGACGGCCTCGCGCCAGCCGACGTTCGCGGAGATGTCGACGTTGATCTGACCGATGTGGCACACGTATGCCTGCGGGTCGACGACGACCTGAGGATTGTTCGGACCGACCTGCAACGGAATCGCGCCCCCGTGCGAGAGAACCGCGACGCTTCCCTGGCCGTGCAACTGCGTCGTGAACAGCCCTTGACCGGTCATGGCTCCGCGTACCGCTCCGCGCACACCGCCCTGCGACGTGAGAGCGACTATCGAACTCTGGAGGTAACCGTCGTGTGCGAGGAGTCGGTCGGCTTCGACCGTGAGCATCGACGAACCGTCGAGGTGGATGACCTCGACGTACAAGCCGGCGTGCCCGTAGAAGACCTCACCGTTACCTTCGGCCGCCATCATGCGTGCATGCTCGCCGGACATCATGCGGCCGGCCATCCCGGCGATACCGCCCATGTTCGGCATGGCGCCTGGCCCACCGCCCATGCTGTGCGGGATGAAGCGGACGTCACCGGTGTAGTAGAGCATCGACCCGGTGCGGGCGAGCACGTTCTGGCCAGGCGCGAGGGTCGACTTGACGACCTTGCTGTTCACCAATTCCAACGGCATGGTTCAGCGCTCCTCGGGCTGGATGTAGACGACTCCGGATCCGTCGAATCGCAGCGAGAACGCTTCACCGCTGCCACCGCCGATCGCGGAGCGCCAGGTGACGTCGGTGACGAAGCTCTGGTTGAGCTGGCCGCGGTGAGCGACGAATGCGTCGGGATCGGCAACCAGCGGATACTGCGGGCTGACTTCGAGCGCGATGATCGGTCCGCCCTTCGACAGCACGGCCACCAGACCGGTGCCGCTGACGACCGTCGTGAACAAGCCCTGTCCGGAACCTGCGCCGCGGAGGCCGGCAAATTTCACATCGGTTCGCAGCTGTCCGACCAGTGCGAGCAACTGTGACGCTTCCACGTGCAGAGCGTCGTTGTTGAGTTCGATGATCGTGATGTCCTGGGCGTCGACCGCGAAGTAGACGGTGCCTTGTCCGCTGACTTCCATCAGGGACAGTGATTCACCTGCCGCCTTCTGTTTCAGCGCGGCACGTAACCCTCCGCCACCGCCCATACCGGCGTTCTTGAAGGTGATCGCACCCTCGTACGCCACCATCGAACCGTTGATCGCTTTGATGGTGTCCCCCACCAGGTCTGCGACCAGTACCCGGTGCCCATCCATTCTCAGTTGCGCCACGGAGGGCACTATGCCAGATGCTCACGACGTATGCCGTGTCGTCGAACGGAAAGTCGTGGAACAGAAAATCTGCCGCCCACATGTTGTGGACGGCAGATTCTCGGCTATCGATTTTCGGCGCTTTGCAGCTTTCGGTGTTCAGGGGCGGCTGAGCGCGCTCGCGTTGTCGTTGTCGCGAGTGGCCGTCGAACCTGCGGTGCTCTCGAGCATCCCCTCGAGGACGTTCTTGCCGATCGACGTTTCCTTGGGAAGCGCGATCGGGTAGGTCCCGTCGAAGCATGCGGCGCACAGACGGCTGGCCGGCTGCTCGGTCGCGGCGATCATGCCTTCGGTGGAGATGTATCCGAGCGTGTCCGCTCCGATGGAACGACGCACACCGTCGAGCATTTCCTCGAACGTCGCATCCTGTCCACCTGCGCCGTTGGCGATCAATTCGGCCGGTGAGGCGAAGTCGATGCCGTAGAAGCAGGGCCACTTGACCGGCGGCGAGGCGATACGGACGTGAATTTCGAGGGCGCCGGCTTCGCGGAGCATCCGGATGAGCGCACGCTGAGTGTTACCGCGGACGATCGAATCGTCCACCACCACAAGCCGCTTGCCGCGGATGACTTCCTTGAGCGGGTTGAGCTTGAGCCTGATACCGAGCTGACGGATCGTCTGCGACGGCTGGATGAAGGTACGGCCGACGTAAGCGTTCTTCATCAAACCCTGGCCGTAAGGAATGCCCGAACCCTGGGCGTACCCGACGGCTGCGGGGGTGCCGGACTCGGGAACGGGGATGACCAGATCGCCTTCGGCGGGGTGCTCGCTGGCGAGCAGACGGCCGATCTCGACGCGGGTCGAGTGGACCGAACGGCCACCGATGACGCTGTCGGGACGCGCGAGGTAGACGTACTCGAAGACACAACCCTTGGGAGTCGGGTTCGCGAAACGCGAGGAGCGGACGCCGTCTGCGTCGATCGCGAGTAGCTCACCGGGTTCGATGTCGCGAACGAACGACGCACCGACGATGTCGAGGGCTGCGGTCTCGCTGGCGACTACCCAACCGCGGTCGAGTCGACCGAGGCAGAGCGGGCGGATACCGTGCGGATCGCGCGCTGCGTACAGCGTGTGCTCGTCCATGAAGGTGAGGCAGAACGCGCCCTCCAACGTGGGAAGCAATTCCATCGCGGCCTGTTCGATGGTGCTGTCGCCGGCAGCGTGTGCCAGGAGACCACCGATGAGGTCGGAGTCGGAAGTCGCGGCATTGGGGCGCTTGTCGTTGACCAGGCCGGCGGCACGGGTGCGGCTCGCGAGTTCAGCGGTGTTGACCAGGTTGCCGTTGTGGCCGAGCGCGATGCCGGTACCGGCAGTGGTCGTACGGAAGATGGGCTGCGCGTTCTCCCACGTCGTGGAACCGGTGGTGGAGTAACGGCAATGTCCGACGGCGACATGTCCTGGCATCGCTGCGAGAGTCTGCTCGTCGAATACCTGGCTGACCAGGCCGAGATCCTTGAACACCAACACCTGGGAGCCGTCGGCTACCGCAATGCCGGCAGCTTCTTGACCACGGTGCTGAAGTGCGTACAGGCCGTAATAAGTGAGCTTCGCCACATCCTCTCCCGGCGCCCAGACGCCGAATACACCGCATTCTTCGCGGGGCTCGTTCTCGTCCTCGTCGGACGGGTTCGAAGCGAGGAGATTTGGACTGTTGACCGACAGATCGGCACGAGTCACCGGGCGCTCCCTTTGTGGGCAGGGGTTGGGGGGCATCCACAGTCTACGGCCATTTTGGGACACACTTCCCCTGAGGGCAGCCTTGGGCCTCAGATCACGCCGAAGCGAACCGGATGGTCTCTGTCACTACGCCAACCGGAGCAGTGGGAGCCAGTGCGCAATTTCGGGGGCGCGGCTACCTGATGCGTCGACTCGTCCGTCACCTGCGGCCTCGGAGAACTCGAGCAATCCGGTGACCATCTGCAACCACGTGCGAGCGTCCGTCTCGACAACGTTTGGCGGGGTTCCGCGCGTATGGCGTGGACCTTCAATGCATTGCACGGCGACAAACGGCGGCACCCGCACCTCGACGCTCGATCCTGGGGCGATCTGTTCGAGAGTGCGCGCACTCATCTTCACTGCGGCGCCGAGTTCAGCGCGAGAAGGCTTCGGAAGTTCCGGATCGCGAAGCCACGGGCCGACAGCCAGGACGGCGGCACGGAATTCGGCGGGGTCGACGGCGCGGCGAGGCGGCATCAGTTCACTCCCTGTCTTCGAGTAGCGATACGAACGGCAAGTGCCCCACCGGCATTGGTCGCAAGGTGCAGCAATGCCGGTGCGAGGACACTGCCGCCCCTGCGATGCAGCCACTCGAACAGCAATGCCGACGCGCCGGTGAATGCCACTGCAGCGGGAACGTTGTCGCCGGCACCGCGGGCGGGGGYAACGTGCCACAACCCGAAAGTCAGTGCATGAACAGCCTGCGCGGTGGGACGGTTCAGCTCACGATTCCAGACTGCGGACATCGCGCTACGGAACAACAGTTCCTCGGAAAGCACCGTGCCGAAGGGGATGTGCAAGATGATCCATTCGAGGAAGTCCTCACGGCCGTCTGCTCGCTCGTCGGCAGCGAGTGTCGCACGCAAGGACGGGACAACCAGAGCGGCGCTGTAGCCGGTGAGGACCGCCCCGGCCGCGGCTCCGCCGAACTGGGCACCACCACGAATTCCGGTGTGTGCCAATCCGAGTTCCTCGCGCGTGTAACCACGTGCGAGTAAGACTCCGATGGCCGACAGACCGGCCGCGGTGTTGACCGCGGCGCGAGCGCGAGGCGAAAGACCGAATGCCGGAAGCACGACGTTGCTCCAGGTGATCGCGGCGGCGGAGAGCGCGATCGAGGCGACTCCCCTCACTTCTCGGGGCCCTCGGATTTCACGGCGACAACCAACGCCGACCGCACCCGCTCGGTTTCTGCGGCCGTCCATCCCTCGGGCTGGGCGACGCTGATCCAGGCGTCCAGAACGGAGGTTCCGTAATTGTGACCGTGACCGTCCGGAACTCCCGCGGCGTTACCGAGGTCTGCGGACACCTGCCAGAACGTCACGACCGGGAACCATTTCATCGACGGTGAGCGGTCGAATCCCGGTACTTCCTTGAGCCACTCGGGCCGGTTGAACATGAGGTCGGGTGACCACCACACCACCGGATCGGAAGGATGCTGGACAAACAGAACTCGCGGCTGCGGCCACGTCATACCGTCGGTCGGGATGTCTTCGGAGCGATCCGCGAACCGGACTCCGGCCAGACCGTCCGCGTACACGGGCGCCACTTCGGGAGTGCCGGGATCGCGCCTCTTCTCGATCGAACGCCACAACTGCGTCGCGTTCGGCGGACCTACCCACAGAATTCCGTCGGCGGTATCGCGCGCCGCCTGCAGTGTGTCGAATGCCCCCGCGCCGGCCATGACGCCGAGGCTCTCGCCGTAGACCATGAACTTCGGTCTGGTGGCTTCCGGTTCCTGAAGCCATCTTTCGTGTACCCGCTCGATCAACAGGCGACCGGCAGCTTGCGCCTTCTCCTGGTCTGCGAGGAACGAGATCCAACTCGGCAGGTACGAGTACTGGCTGGCGACAAGAGCAGTGTCGCCGCCATGTACAAGCTCGATTGCCTGTGCCGCAGTGGGATTGACCCACCCCGTACCTGTCGTCGGAATGACCACAAGGACCTTGCGTTGGAAGGCGCCGGTTCGCTCCAGTTCCTTGATGACCAGATCCATACGCTCTTCGGGATCTTCGGCGCTTTCGAGTCCGGCATACACGCGAATCGGATCCATCGCAGGGTTACCGGTTGCCGCTTCGAGTTCCTGGGCGTCCAGTCCACGCGAGACGAAGTTGCGCCCCTCGAACCCCAATGTGTCCCAGGGAGCAGCAGATTCGGGGCTGCCCGATTTCATCGGATCCTGCGGTTCGACGACGCCGTCGCGAGTGGTCGAGTTCTGCAGACTGAAGATCGAGTTGGTCGCGGCATAGATTCCGCGGACGAGGACGCCGTCGACCAACATGAAGAACAGGACGGTGACAACCAGGACGCCGACACCATTGGCCACAGACCGCGACCAGTGGAACCGCCGCATCAGCTGTCGGGCAATCAGTTTCACCAGATCGTGGAGGACCCGCCAGATCGAGATGAGCAGGCCGCCGATGAAGAGGCTCAATCCGAGGGTTCGGATGTAGCCGGAGGTGGTCGTGCCTTCGGCGTCGGTCAGCGCCGCAATTTCGCGTTGCCACCCGGCGGCGTAGACCAACATGATGATCGCCGCGACGATGGATGCGACCGGTACGAAGACCTTGATCGCGGAAGGCACCGGCTCGGGCAGGGGCCACCACCGTCGACCGCTGAGCAGGTATCGCTCCACAGCCCAACCGATCGCGGTGCCGACGCCGTAGCCGATGGCCGAGTTGATGCCGCCGATCAGACCCTGGAAGAGCCAATCGCGCGGCAGCAACGACGGCGTCAGAGACCAGCAGAAGAAGAACGCGGCAAACGCGATGCCGGTGAAGTCGAGTTTGAGGAGCCCCCACGCCCACTCGGTGAAGCGGTTGTCGAACTTCTCGAGAGATGCGGGAACAGCCAGCCGCAGGTGGTGTTCCTGCGGCTGGCTGTCAGAAGAAGTCAGTTCTCCGGAATCGACCATCTATCACCCGAACAGTGCGGGCAGCGTTCCCTCGAAGGCCTCACGGAGCTTAGCCATCGTGACGGAGAAGTGTCCCTGGACCTCGACGGAGTCGCTGCCCTCGTCGACGACCCCGATACGCGTCCACGGCAAGCCGCGAGCGGTGCACATACCGGTGAAGCGGGTCTCCTCGGTGCGAGGAACCGCAACCAGGACGCGTCCGGACGATTCCGAGAACAGGGTCACGAACGGATCTGCGCCCTCGGGAATCAGGATGCGGCAACCGGTTTCGCCGGCCAGCGCGGCTTCGACGACAGCCTGGGCCAGTCCACCCTCGGAGAGGTCGTGAGCTGCGGTGACCAGTCCGTCACGCGAGGAGGCGAGCAGGATGTCCGCAAGCAGCTGCTCACGGGCGAGGTCGACCTTCGGCGGCACGCCACCGAGGTGACCGTGCTCGACCTGCGACCAGATGGAGCCGTCGAACTCGTCGTGGGTGTCGCCGAGCAGGATCAGCGTCTCGCCAGGCTCGAGTCCGAGGCCCGTCGGGATACGGCGGTGAACGTCGTCGATCACACCGAGGACGGCAACCACCGGCGTCGGCAGGATGGCCGTGGATCCGGTCTGGTTGTAGAAGCTGACGTTGCCGCCGGTGACGGGGATGCCGAGGGTGGCGCAGCCGTCGGCGAGGCCGCGAACAGCCTGCTGGAACTGCCACATGACACCCGGGTCCTCGGGAGAACCGAAGTTCAGGCAGTTGGAGACGGCCTTGGGCGTTGCGCCCGTGACTGCCACGTTGCGGAAAGCCTCGGCCAATGCGAGCTGCGCACCGGTGTACGGATCGAGCGCGGTGTAGCGGCCCGAAGCGTCGGTGGACAGTGCGATTCCGCGTCCGGTCTTCTCGTCGATGCGGATGACACCGCCGTCGGCGTTCTCGGCCAGGACGGTGTTACCGCGGACGTAGCGGTCGTACTGCTCGGTGATCCACTTGCGGCTGCACAGGGCAGGCGAGGCGATCATCTTCAGCAGGGTCGCTTCGAGCTCGGCGTCGGTTTCGGGACGCTTCAGTCCGGCGGTCGTGTTCGCGATCAACGCGTCCTGGCTTGCCGGGCGCTCGACGGGACGGTTGTAGACCGGGCCTTCGTGAGCGACGGTGCGCGGGGGAACATCGACGACGGTCTCGCCGTGCCAGGAGATGGTGAGGTGCTCACCGTCGGTGACCTCGCCGATGTCGGTGGCCAGGACGTCCCACTTCTTGCAGACCTCCATGAACGCATCGACGTTCTCGGGCGTGACCACGGCGCACATGCGCTCCTGCGATTCGCTGGAGAGCACCTCGGCGGGGGTCATGCCGGTGGCGCGCATCGGAACCTTCTCGAGGTTGATGTGCATGCCGCCGTCGCCGGCCGCAGCCAGCTCGGAGGTGGCGCAGGACAGCCCGGCGCCGCCGAGGTCCTGGATGCCGACAACGAGGCCGGCCTTGTAGAGGTCGAGACAGCACTCGATGAGCACCTTCTCGGTGAAGGGGTCGCCGACCTGAACCGCAGGGAGCTTCTTACGTCCGCCGGTGTCTCCACCCTCGTCGTCGAACGTCGCCGACGCGAGGACCGAGACGCCGCCGATGCCGTCGAGACCGGTGCGTGCGCCGAACAGGATGATCTTGTTGCCTGCACCCGAAGCGAAGGCCAGATGCAGATCCTCGACGCGCATGACGCCGGCTGCCAGTGCGTTGACCAGCGGGTTGCCTGCGTAGGACTCGTCGAAGACCGTCTCGCCGCCGATGTTGGGGAGGCCGAGGGAGTTTCCGTATCCACCGACACCACGCACGACACCGTCGACGACGCGACGGGTATCGGGGGCGTCGGCAGCACCGAACCGAAGCTGATCCATGACGGCGATCGGACGAGCACCCATGGCCATGATGTCGCGGACGATGCCACCGACACCGGTTGCCGCACCCTGGTAGGGCTCGACGTACGAGGGGTGGTTGTGGCTCTCGACCTTGAACGTGACTGCCCAGCCGTCACCGATGTCGACGACGCCGGCGTTCTCGCCGATACCGGCCAGCATGTTGGCGCGCATCTCGTCGGTGGTGGTCTTGCCGAAGTATCCGAGGTGGACCTTCGAGGACTTGTACGAGCAGTGCTCGCTCCACATCACCGAGTACATCGCCAGTTCGGCGTCCGTGGGACGGCGGCCCAGGATCTCCTTGATGCGTGCGTATTCGTCGTCCTTGAGACCGAGCTCCTTGAACGGCTGAGCGGCATCGGGATCAGCCGATGCGTGCGTGACGGTATCGACCTGGTGAGCAGACACTGGAGAGTGGTCCCTTCCCTACGGGAGTCAAGAGGCAAGCCGGCGCGGAGCGGGACACCACGAATGTGCCCAACGAAAGAACGTGCCGGAGGGACAGTCTATCGGTGTGGGCCGACGACTTCCGCAGACGGCAGCACCCGCAACACCTCCGGGCCTGCGAAGTATCGCCCGTCACACCCGCACTGGTTTGGGTAATCCGGTCGGTTTTCTTAAGGTCAGGCCGGTTCATTCTTTCCCTCGAAAGGTCTCGCATGCCCCAGGATGTTCGTCAAGCCGACCTCACGGCACAGTCCCAGTCGGTGACCACTCCCCTCACTCCGGCTGCAATTTTCCTGGTCGCGACCGTGAATCCGGGTGGCGAGAACACCACACGAGAACTGCTCGCCGATGTCGCCGGCCTGCAGCGGGCTGTGGGGCTGCGTGTCCCTGGATCGGGTTTGGACGTCGTGACGAGCATCGGTTCGCTGGCCTGGGATCGACTGTTCGCCGGTCAGCGCCCTGCGCTGCTGCACCCGTTCACCGCTTTGCAGGGTGACGTTCACTCGGCGCCGTCGACTCCCGGTGATCTGCTCTTCCACATCCGCGCGATGAGTATGGACGCGTGTTTCGAGGTGGCTCGGCAGATCACGAAGCGACTGCACGGCGCGGCCACGGTGGTCGACGAGGTTCACGGCTTCCAGTACTTCGAGAACCGCGACCTCATCGGCTTCGTCGACGGCACCGAGAATCCGGTCGGCCGCGACGCCGTCGCCGCAGTGACGGTCGGCGACGAGGATCCTGCGTTCACCGGCGGCAGCTACGTCCATATCCAGCGCTACATCCACAAGATGCGCGATTGGGAAGCAATCACCGTCGACGAGCAGGAGCGTGTGATCGGGCGCAGCAAGCTCGAGGACATCGAGATGACGTCCGACGTGAAGCCGGCCAACTCGCACGTCGCGCTCAACGCGATCAAGGACGAGAACGGCAAGGCTCTCGAGATCCTGCGTGCCAACATGCCGTACGGGCGCCTCGGTGACGACGAGATCGGCACCTATTTCATCGGCTACTGCCGCACGCCTGCGATCACCGAACGGATGCTGGAGAACATGTTTCTCGGCGACCCCCGCGGCAACTACGACCGACTACTCGACTTCTCGACGGCTGTGACGGGCTCGATGTTCTTCACACCGAGCGCCGACTTCTTCGAGGGTCTCCCGGCCGCACCCGCCGGGCTCCCCGCACTTTGACTACGCGCCCTCTAACTTCGCGGCGTGAGGAAGGCACCGAGCGCGTCGGCATACATGCGGACGTCTGCCGCGCCCATCAACTCGCGGGCCGAGTGCATCGCGAGCTGGGGTGCGCCGACGTCGACGGTGGACAGTCCGGTCCGTGATGCCGTGATGGGTCCGATGGTGGAGCCGCACGGCAGATCGGCGCGGTGGACGTAGCGCTGCATCGGCACTCCCGCCTGATCACACGCGAGCGCGAATTCGCCTGCACCGGCCGCATCGGTGGCGTATCGCAGGTTCTGGTTCACCTTGAGTACAGGCCCACCGTTGATCTCGATCCGATGAGCGGGCTCGTGACGGTCCGGGTAGTTGGGGTGCGTCGCGTGAGCCATGTCGCCCGACGCACACACCGAGCCCGCCATCGCCTGCAGGAATTCTTCGCGGCCACCACCGCGCCCCAACACGATCCGTTCGAGCACGGTGTTCAGCAGATCTGAGAAAGCTCCACGGTCGGACATGCTGCCGACCTCTTCATGATCGAAGAGTGCGAGCACCGGGACCTGCTGACCGGGTGACTCGACTGCGGCCAGAAGTGCTTGTGTCCCTGCATAACACGTGCCCTGATTGTCCAGCCGAGGGGCGCTGACCAATTCCTTGTCCACCCCCACGACTGCGCTGGGCGCAAGATCGTGTGTCATCAATTCCCAGCCGAGAACCGACGACGCGGCTACACCCGCACGCTCGGCGACAAATCCGATGAACGACTTGGGTTTCGAACCCACGCCCCAGATTCCGTTGACGTGCCGCTGCGGATCCAGCGTCACGCCCTTGCGATCTTCGGACAGGTGGATAGCCAGCTGCGGAACACGCAGAATCGGGTCGTCGATGCGAACCAGCTTCTGCTCCACCGTGTTTCCCACCCGGACACTCAATCGTCCGGAGATACCGAGATCGCGGTCGAGCCAGGAGTTCAGCCACGCACCGCCATACGGTTCGAGGCCCACCATCTGCCACCCGGCCGAAGTGAGGTCGGGATGCTGTTTGACCCGCAGATTCGGGCTGTCGGTGTGACCTCCGACGATCCGGAACGGAGCGGTGTTTCCCACGCCCTCGGTGCTCCAGGCAATCAGCGAACCACCGCGCACGAGGAAGTACCGTCCGGGCTCGGCGGGCCACGACTGCGTTTCGTGGACTTCGACGAACCCACCGGACGTCAGCTCGGTCGCCACCGTCGCGCACACATGGAACGGCGACGGTGACGAATCGACGAAGCTGCACAGGCCGACTGCGTCGGCCCCGGTCCGAGAAGTCTGAGAAGTCATGCCCCTCATCATGCCCGAATCGGTGCCCGCGAAATCAGTGGGCACGAAATCAGTGGGCGCGAATCGGGTGAGCTCAGGACCTGTCAGCTCAGGCGTGAGGACCGGACACGCAGAACTGGTTCCCATCAGGATCGAGGAGCGTCACCCAACGGAAACCGTCCATGTTCTCCCGGTGGTGCTCGGTTGCTCCGGCCTCGACGAGCCGCGCCACCTCGGCGTCGAGATCCGGACTCCCCAAATCGAGATGGATGCGATTCTTGCCGGCGGTGGGGTCCGGGACCTTCTGGAATGCGAAGTTGGTGGCGCTGTCAGAGACCGCGACGATGTAGAACCAACCGTCGTTCTCCTCGACGATGTTTCCGCCCAACTGCGCCGCCCACCACGTTGCGAGCGGACCGGGATCGAGACTGTCGAAAGTGATCATGCCGAGTGTGAGAGTCATGCGCACAAGCTAATACAAGCCACCGACAAAGAGTCTCGATCTCGGGCTGAGATGAGACGATCCTCGAATGCGACTCACTACGCTTCGCAACCGCGTTGCAGAACCACTCTTCGCAGTCTTCATCGCGACCGGATTACTCCTGAGCGTCCTCGGAGTGCTCGCCTGGCGATTTGCCACGCCATCCACGCGGACAGAACATATCGGCATCCAACCTCCACCACCGCCGCCGATGGAGGACGGCAAGACGGGGTACATGTGGGTTATCGACGGCTACAGCTACTCCGACGCACCACATTGGTTCCCCGCGGCCGCTTGGTTCCTGATGGTCGGAACGGCTGTCGCCGTTGTCGTCTCGGCGATACTGAACGCGACGGGATGGCGACTGGCCCGCGACGCGCACGGTAGAAAATTTGCTCTTCCGCTTGCACTTTCAGCTTTCGGCGCAGCCTACGGACTCGCAGTTGCCGTTGTCGGACGAATCTGGCCGCCCACCTTCTATTCGGTGGTCCTTCCCGAACCGCGCGACCAGCAGAACCCCTTCCCGCCATCGGCCGTTATCCACTTCGACCTCGAGCCGAACCTGATCACGTTCACCGCAACAGGTCTTGCCGTCGGCCTTCTCGCGGCCGCCATGCTTTATGTCCGGAACTACTCGCTCACACGAACGAACTAGCGGGCGCGGAGATCACTCGACCGCTTCGAGTTCCGCGACGCTCCCGTCCGAGATCAACCGGACGTGGCGGGTGATCTTCTCGATCGGCCAGTCCCACCACGCAATTCGCACCAACTTCTCGATGTCTTCAGCGCTGAAGCGGCGCTTGATCTCCATTGCCGGGTTGCCGCCGACAATTGCGTAGTCCGGGACGTCGCGCGTTACGACGGCGCCGGTGGACACGATCGACCCGTGGCCGATCCGGACACCGGGCATGACTGTCACGTTCCCGCCGAACCACACGTCGTTCCCCACGACGGTGTCACCGCGCGACGGCAAATCCTGCACCAAATCCATGTGCCGGGCCCAATCGCCGCCCATGATCGGGAACGGGTAAGTGGAGACACCGTTCATACGATGGTTCGCGCCGTTCATGATGAAGGTGACACCGGTGGCCAGGGCGCAGAACTTTCCGATCACCAGTTTGTCGGGACCGTAGTGATGCAACACGTTTCGAGTCTCGAACTCTTCGGCGAACTCCGGATCGTCGTAGTAGGTGTACTCCCCTACCTCGATCAACGGGTTGTCGATCAACGGCTTCAGCAACACCACTCGTGGTTGCCCGGCCATCGGATGAACATTTGTGGGATCTGGCGCGTTCACTGCTTACTCCGATCCGTCGGCGCGGTGTCGCCGACCGCAGCAAGACTATCCGGTTCCTGCTGCGGTCGACCGACCAGCGAAAACGTTCCGGTGTCAGCCCAGGAGGCCCTTGGCGATATGGGTGACCTGAATTTCGTTGCTGCCCGCATAGATCATGAGCGACTTGGCATCACGCGCCAACTGCTCGACTCGGTATTCGGCCATGTAGCCGTTTCCACCGAACAGCTGTACGGCTTCCATCGCGACCTCGGTCGCTGCGCGCGACGAGTACAGCTTCATCGCCGACGCCTCCGCCAGGCTCACTTTGTCTCCGGCCGCGGTGCGTTCGATCGCGTTGAAGACCATGTTCTGCACGTTGATTCGAGCGACCTCCATCTCGGCGAGCTTGAGCTGGATGAGCTGGAACTGCCCGATCTCACGTCCCCACAGTTTGCGGGACTTCGCGTATTCGATGCTCAGACGGTGGCATTCGTTGATGATGCCGAGCGAAAGGGACGCGATGCCGATCCGTTCGGCGGCAAAGCTCTCCTTGGCGCTGGACTTTCCGTCGGACTTTCCGCTGTCCTCGGTTTCGCCGAGCAGACGATCCTTGGTGATGCGGACGTTGTCGAAGAACAGCTCACCCGTCGGCGAGGAGTTCATTCCCATCTTCTTGAACGGCGGGCTCTGCGTGAGCCCCTCCATGCCCTTGTCGAGGATGAAGGCGAGCACCTTGCGGTCACGACGATCAACCGACGCGTCCCCCTCGTCGAGCTTTGCGTAGACGATCATCACGTCGGCGTACGGACCGTTGGTGATGAAGGTCTTGTTGCCGTTGAGGATGTAGTCGTCACCGTCGCGGCGTACGTAGGACTTCATACCGCCGAAAGCATCCGAGCCGGAGTCCGGTTCGGTGATCGCCCATGCACCGACGGTTTCGAAAGTCACCAAGCCGGGGAGCCAGCGTTCCTTCTGCGCGAGTGTGCCGCGGCTGCGGATAGTTCCAGCGGCCAATCCGAGGCTGACGCCCAACGACGCAACGAGGCCGAGGCTGACGCCGGCCAATTCGCTGTTGAGCACAACGCCCATGCTGCCTGCGCCACTGAAGGCGCTCGACTTCTCACCGTCACCGGACGGAGCATCGCCGCGCTCGCGTGCGAGCGACTTCTCGAGGCCCTCGCGTGCCATGTCGGCCAGACCGAA
Organism: Rhodococcus sp. P4_F3_2; assembly: GCF_056401335.1. Classification (NCBI taxonomy): domain Bacteria; kingdom Bacillati; phylum Actinomycetota; class Actinomycetes; order Mycobacteriales; family Nocardiaceae; genus Rhodococcus; species Rhodococcus sp. P4_F3_2. The sequence continues at coordinate 297,394 of NZ_JBFUJN010000001.1, read as the reverse complement.
GGTCGAGTACAGCTTGCGAATGATGTCGAACGGCGGCAGCGCACCACTTTCGAGCTCGTCGACGTGAGGTCGCACCTCTTTGTCGATAAAGCCCCGCAAGGCGTCGCGGAACATCAGGTCGGTGTCGGACCACTCGTACATGTGCCTGAACTCCAGTCGGTGAACGATCGAGAGACTGCCGAACGGCAGCCACACACCGAATATAGAACACGTTCCAAAACCGGAACAGGATTCAGCTGATCAGTCCCATTCGCTGCGAGATCCACGTCAGCTCCTGCTCGACGCCGGCCGACCACACCGAAAAGCTGTGACCACCGGGAAGCTCGAGATACCTGGCGTCCAYTCCGGCCGCTTTGGCCGCTTCGTACACCTTTTGCTGGCCGGGCTTGAACTCGTTGTCATCTGTTCCGACCACGAACACTCCGCCCGAGTTCGGGAACTTCCGGGTCGCCAGCAGGTCCATCGGATTCACCTTCACGAATGCCGCCTCGTCGCCGCCGAATATCTCGTCGACGGTTCGCTGTCGGTCACCGAGCGAGGGCTCCAACTGACCGGAGAGATCGAGGAACGTCGGATACACGTCGGGGTAGTTGGTAGCCATCTGCAGCGAGCAGGTACCGCCGTAAGAGAGTCCACCGATGGCCCACGCCCTCGGGTTCGTGTCGATCTGGAACGCCTTCGCCACCGCAGCGGGCAAGTCCTTTGCCAGATACGTGCCGACCTTGCCCTGCGACGAGTCGGTGCACAGCGGATTGGCCATCTGCGAGCCTGTTCCATCGGCTATCACGACGACCGGAGCCAACCCTTCGTGATCCCGGGCAAAAGCATCCATTGTCGCGGTCAGCTTTCCGCCCTGGAGCCAGTCCTCGGGCTTGCCAGGCTGACCGGCCATGAGCACGAGCACGGGAAGAAGCGGACGCGGATTGGTGAAGTACGACGGCGGCAGATACACCTGGGCATCGCGCGCGGAGAATCCCGAAATCGTTCCGGGAACAGGCAAAGTCGTGACTCGTCCGCGAATCGGCATGCCTTCCGGCGCTTTCCACACCGTGTCGGTGGGATCGCCGGTTACAACAGGATCCGTCGGACCGGGAACTTCGCTGAGTGAAATGCGGTCGAAATCGTCGTGTCCGAAGGCAATTCCCACTGTCGGGTAGGCAGCAAAGACCAGATTGATCTGCGTCGCGGCGGTGACGATGACCAGCAAAGTCGCAACCACAGACAGCGCCGCCTTGGCTACGGTTCCGCCCGCTTTGATTCGCGGCCCGAGAAGTAGCAGCGCGTAGATACCGATTCCGATCCACACGTAGATCGACATCTCGATGGGATCCGGGAACGGCACGATCACCTTTTCGACGGTGATCCAGACGGCGATCATGATCACCAGCGCGATCAGCCCCGCGATCGGTACCGCTCTGCGGTAGTACCAGCGGACGTTCGAACCGAGCAGCCACACACCACCCAGGACCCCGAGCACAGTCAGGATCACCGGCAGTGGTCCCGAGATCAAACTGATTCGGTAGAGCCAGTCCACGTCAAGCCTCTCGCACGTAGAAATGTCGCACGCACGAGGCTAGACGACGACGCTGGTACGGCGACGACGCTAGTACTGTGTATCAGGTGACATTCATCAAGGTCTGTGGGCTGCGGGACGCTGACACGGTCGACCTCGCGGTGGGCCTGGGCGTCGACGCCATCGGTTTCGTCTTCGCCGAGAGCGTCCGCAAAGTCGACCCCGCACTTGCAGTCGATCTTCTTGCACGAATCCCCGAACACATCCGGGCAATCGGAGTATTTCTCGGCAACCCGATCGATCAGGTCCTCGAGATCGCCGAGATCACCGGTCTTCGTACCGTGCAGATTCACGATCTGGTCGACGCCGAGCAAGTGCAGCGCTTGCACGACGCCGGCCTCACTGTCATCCGCGCTGTTGTCTCCAGCAACGTCCGCGACGGTTACAACCTCGACCTCGGCGAGGACGAACTTCTGATCGACGGCGCCGACGCCGGATCCGGGGTGCCGTGGAACTGGGCACAACAGCAATCGCGCCCCCAAGGCCAGTGGATCCTGGCGGGCGGACTGTCCCCGGACAACGTCCGCGGCGCGCTGGATGCCACCGGTGCCTGGGGCGTCGATGTCTCCAGCGGCGTCGAGTCTTCCCGCGGCGTCAAGGACCACGCTTTGATCGAGAAGTTCGTCAGCGCTGTCCGGCAGACCGATCACTCGAAATAGGACGCGTAGTCACTGAAGGCGACTTGACCGCTGGGACTGGACTTCACGGCGTCGGCAACGGCAGGCGGAATGGGAGCCCAGTGCGCAGGCATGGCCGCCGCCAGTGACGGCTTCAAGACGTAGAGCAGTGCGAAGTTCACTATCCAGAGCGGCGGCGCCATCGACATGCCGACTTCCGAACTCACATCGCCTTTGGTGTTGGTCACCAGCTGTGCTTCTCCCGAAATCTGTTGCGCTGCAAATCCGTAGACTGCCTGCACCGTGTATGCCGACTGATAGAGCGCAATCAGAGTGTGCGTCGCACCGTTGTTGCGCAACCAGGTGCCCACAAAACCGCCAGGGGCGATCAGCGTATTCACCTGTCGCGTCGGCGCATCCGCGTTGGCCGGACTCTCCAGCAATCCGTCGGGATTCACGTACAACCCGTAACTGGCCAGAACCGACGGCGTAGTGCCGGAATAGAGGGGCCGCCCGTTCGTATTGGTGAGAATCCGGGCGCATTCGTCGATCACCTCGGCATCCTCGAGATTGCCACCGACCCCACCGCCGGTCATGAGGTCGCGATACTGCTCCTCGGTCAAAGCGTCGGCTGGCTCGAGTCCGATCTGCGCGGCAATCTCTTCCGCAGTCTGCTGACCGAGTGGCTGGTTGAGTTGATCCGGAGTAGTCATCTGCGTGGGCGCGACGCTCTCGTAGACCGGTGCCCCGGCAAAAGGGATCACGAACCCGGTATCGACATTCTCTGCAACCGGTTGAGCGCCGACCATCTGAGTGGTGGCAAACGAAAGTACGCACACCCCAACCAAAGCCAGAACCGAGACGGTCCCGCGATGAGACCTTGCTCGGTGAGATTCTTGTCCACGTCTACAGCCCTCGCCTGAGAAAGCCTTGCCTGCAATTCCATTGCCGCGCATAGGTCAACCTCCCGGGACACAGTCCGGCGAATCAACTCGAGATTGCATCTCAGTCAAACGCTGTGACCAGCGCCGTGTCAAGACACTGGTCAGGTCGAGGCACCTACGGCGACAGCTCGCTCGATACAGTCGACAGCTCGCCCGCTACAGTGATGCTTCCATCTGAAGTGACCTCACCCCATTTGAATTGCAGGACATCTCTGGAGGCGAGCAGTGTCTGACAAGCGCGGGACCGTGTTGATCACCGGCGTCGGCCGGAGCAAGTCGATCGGAGCAAGCCTCGCATTGGGTCTCGCCGAGGATGGTTGGGATCTGACGATCGGCTACTGGGCGCCTTATGACGAACGCGTCGGGTTCGTCCGCGGAGCGCACGATCCGCAGGACGTTGCCGAGAAGTGTCGCGCACTCGGGAGCCGTGTCGACCTGGTTCCCGGAGATCTGGCCTCGCCGGATGCGGCCGCACAGCTCGTTGACGCTGCCGCATCGCGGAATGACCTTCGTGGGCTGGTGCTCTCGCACTGCGAAAGCGTCGACAGCTCGATCCTCGATACCACCGTCGAGAGCTGGGAACGACATTTCGCCGTCAACGCCCGCGCCTCTTGGCTGCTGATCAAAGCGTTCGCTGAACGCCTTCCGGAGCAACGCGAAATCAGTCAGGTGACCGGGCGGATCATCGCACTCACCAGCGACCATGCGGCCCATAATCTTCCGTACGGCGCCAGCAAGGGCGCTCTCGACCGCATCGTCATCGCCGCCGCAGTCGAACTGGGATCACGCGGCGTAAGGGCAAACATCATCAACCCAGGACCGATCGACACAGGATGGATGACACCGGAGATCAAACAGGCCACAACCCTCCACACCCCTGCCGGCCGGCTGGGTACACCCGGCGACACTGCAGACCTCGTCCGATTTCTGATGTCCGACGCCGGAGGCTGGATAACAGGACAACTTCTTCACTCCAACGGCGGATTCAGCACGAGTTGAGCAGGCAGACCCGGCCCGCGCCGGAATCAGGTCAGGCCTTGTAGTTCGGTAGCGTCTGCCCGAGCCTGCGGCCCATCTCGGCAGCCAATGCGGCGAGCCCGCTGGCCGGACGCACCATGACCTCGAAATCGACGATCTTGCCGTCCTCGTCGAATTCGACCATGTCGATTCCCTTGAGGCTCTTGTCTCCGATGTTCGCACTGAATTCGAGAACGACCTGCCGACCGTTGGCTCCGGCGAACTGACGGTGGTACTCGAAATTCTCGAACACCTGGATCACCGTATTGAGAATGAGCACAACGGCATCCGCGGACTGGTACGGCTTGAATCCGGTGGGCGATCGGAACTGCGCGTCGGGCGCGACAATGGTCGGCAGTGCCGACAGGTCACCGGTTTCGATCATGGTGTGCCACAACTGCAGTGCAGCTTCGACTTTCGGTTCGAGCGTCAATTCCGTGCTCATGCTTCTACCCTTTCCTCAATGTTACCTGCCGCTTGATTTACCGGCACTTGACTTGCGACGGCCCACGCACTCAACACAGTTCGCACCCCGGTCACGAGTTGCAACGGCTGATCGATCATGACGTGATGGCCGGCTTCGGGAATCTCCGCCACGATGGCCTCCGGTCCGAACAGTCCGCGCATGTGCTCCATGAGTCGATCGGACACGATACCGTTCTCAGCTCGGAAATAGGCTACGCGGCAACGCGGTTCACTGTCGAGAACATCTTCGGCGCCAACTCGGAGAAAGAAGTTCGGATCGAATTTCCATGACCAACCGCCATCGACTTCCTCCATGGACGTGGCTGCCACATGGTCACGCACCGCAGGCAGTCCCGAATCCTGGGGCGGAACGAAGCGGAATCGACCCATCGCGTCTTCCCTGGTGGGGTAAACCTTCTTGGGGCCGAACGCATTCTGGCGTCGAGCTGCCTCCTCTTCGGGCGTCCGCGCCTTGAGTGGCGAATCGATGATGACAACGCCGTCCAACAGTTCACCGTGCAGATGCGAGGCCACGAAGGAAACAATCCCACCCATACTGTGCCCCACCAGAATCGGCTTGCCGTCGATTCCCCCGGCCTCGGCCGCCGCCAGCACCTCGCGAGCCCACTGGGATATCGCGTAGGCATCGCGAGTGTCACTGTCTCCGTGGCCCGTCAAGTCGAGAGCGACGACGCGCCGCCCCTCGGCGAACTGCGGCGCGATGTGATCCCACCAGCGACTGTGGGCTGCGCCGCCGTGGATCAGCACAATTCCCGGCCCCGCCGACCCCCAAGCCCGAAAGTGCACCGAAGCGCCCTCGACCTCCACCGACCCCGTCTCGACCGGCGCTTCCAGCGCCCGAGTGAACCAACCAGGCGCGTCTTCGACGACATTGCTCATCGATCGAACATACATAGTCGTCAATCGGTTCATCCAACTCTTCCCAGTTCGTGATCCATCACCTATATTGAATCCGGCCTCAAGTTCAATTCGTTTCGCCGAAGGGGAGAGATGACCAACCGCCAAGTACGCCTCGCCGCCCGCCCGACAGGACTTCCCGACGCTTCCACCTGGGAATATGTCGACGCCGAGATCCCGTCCGCCGGGCCGGGTGAGTTTGTCGTCAAGGTCGAATACCTCTCCCTCGACCCCGCGATGCGCGGTTGGCTCAACGACGTCAAGTCGTACGTTCCGCCGGTCAAGCTCGGTTCCGTCATGCGCGCCCACGGCGTCGGACGCATCACCGAATCCCAACACCCCGATTACCAGGTCGGGGACATCGTGGCGGGATCGTTCGGCGCTTCCGAGTACGGCGTGTCCGACGGAACAGATGTGACCCGGGTCGACGAATCGATCGCTCCCCTACCGACCTGGCTCGGAGCTCTCGGATTCCCCGGCGTCACCGCATATTTCGGACTGCTCGACGTCGGAAAGCTGAAAGACGGTGACACCGTCGTCGTATCCGGTGCCGCGGGCGCGGTCGGCAGCCTGGTCGGTCAGATCGCAAAGCTCCACGGATGCAAGGTCATCGGCATCGCCGGCGGTCCGGAGAAGTGCGCGTGGCTCACCGAGGACCTCGGCTTCGATGTCGCCATCGACTACAAGAACGAATCCGTCTACAAGGCGCTCAAGTCCAACGCTCCCGACGGTATCGACGTGTACTTCGACAACGTCGGCGGAGAAATTCTCGACGCTGCACTCTCCCGTTTGCGCCTGGGCGCTCGGGTGGTCATCTGCGGCGCCATCGCGGGTTACAACGCCACCGAGCCTCAGCCAGGCCCCGCGCACTACCTGTCACTTCTCGTCAATCGGGCCACGATGGCCGGCTTCGTGGTCTTCGACTACCTCGATCGCTACGCAGAAGCGCAGGAGCAGATCGGAAAGTGGATCAAGAGTGGCGAATTGACTGCCCGCGAGCACGTCGTCGACGGGGGTATCGACGCGTTCGGCGACAGCCTCAACCTTCTCTTCGCCGGTGCGAACACCGGAAAGCTGGTCCTGAAGGTCAGCTGAGTCACCCACACACGCAGATCGGCCACCGGGTATTCCGGTGGCCGATTCGCTTGGGTCAACTGACTCCCGACGGAGTGGGAACGCTGTCCTCCCCCAACCGCGGCGGGGCCGACCGATAGGTTGCCGGCGTGCCGCTCATCCGAATCGGATTGGCTACCTGCCTAGTCGGTGCATCGCGACGCGGGTCGTCGATGGACACCACCGGATCGAGATTCAGTCGCTCCGCCAACGCTATCGCGTCGGCGATGTCGTTGAGAGGTCCACACGGGACACCTCGCTCGGTCAGCGCCTCGAACCACGAGTCTGCAGTGCCCTTGGCCAACGCAGCAGTGACGGCATCGAACAACTCTTCTCGATGCGCGACCCGATCCCGGTTCGAGATGAACCGCACATCCGCGGCAAGTTCGGGAACTCCGAGAACCTCTGTCAACGAACCGAATTGCCGGTCATTGCCGACAGCGAGGACCAGCGGACGGTCCGCGGTGTCGAATACCTCATATGGTGCGATGCTCGGATGTCGATTGCCCATTGCCTGAGGCACCACGCCCGCGGCAACATAGCCGGACGACTGGTTGGCGAGCGCGGAGAGCAACGAGGACAACAGATTGACCTCGACGTGCTGTCCTTCGCCCGTTCGATCGCGATGGCGCAGCGCTGCAAGGATTCCCACGCTGGCGTGTAGGCCCGTGATGACGTCGACCACCGCGACGCCGACCTTGGTGGGAGTCTTGGAATCGGGGCCGGTGATACTCATCAATCCGCCCACCGCCTGGATCAACAGGTCGTATCCCGGCAAAGAGTTGTTGCCACCGAAGCCGCTGATCGAGCAGTAGACCGCACGCGGATTCATTTCTCGCACAGAGTCGTAACCCAATCCCAGCCGGTCCATCGTTCCCGGCAGGAAGTTCTGAACCACTACATCCGCGCCGCGAACCAACTCACGCGCACTCTCCAGATCCTCCTGCTCGCGCAGATCCAGAGTGACCGACTTCTTGTTGCGGTTCACCGACAGGAAGTAACTCGACTCGTCCCTGACCCATGGCGGACCCCAACTACGAGTGTCGTCGCCGACACCCGGACGTTCGATCTTGACTACCTCCGCGCCGAGGTCGGCGAGAATCATCGTGGCGTACGGGCCGGCGAGGACGCGACCGAAATCAGCGATCACCAGCCCGTCGAGTGCTCCGACAGCGTCGACCGTCACCGGAACGCTTCTTCACCGGTGAGAGCGCGACCGATCACGAGCTGGTGAACCTCGGAGGTGCCCTCGTAGGTGAGAACGGATTCGAGGTTGTTGGCGTGCCGAATCACGGGGTACTCGAGCGTGATGCCGTTGGCGCCCAAAATGGTGCGGCATTCACGGGCGATCTTGATGGCCTCGCGGACATTGTTGAGCTTGCCGGTACTGACCTGCTCGGGGCGAACCGTCCCGGCGTCCTTGAGGCGTCCGAGGTGGATGGCGAGCAACTGCCCCTTGCCCAATTCGACTGCCATGTCGGCGATCTTGGCCTGGGTGATCTGGTACGCGGCGAGCGACTTGTCGAAGACCTTGCGATCACGCGCGTAGGAAATCGCGGTCTCGAGGCAGTCACGTGCGGCGCCCATCGCGCCGAAGATGATGCCGAAGCGTGCCTCGTTGAGGCAGCCGAGCGGGCCGGAAAGTCCGCGTGCCTTGGGCAGCATCGCCGAGGCAGGAAGACGCACGTCCTCGAGCACCAGTTCCGAGGTGACCGACGCGCGCAGCGACATCTTGTTCTTGATCTCGGGGGCGGAGAATCCCGGAGTGTCGGTGGGAACGACAAATCCGCGCACGCCGTCTTCGGTTCGCGCCCAGACCACGGCGACGTCCGCGATGGAGCCGTTGGTGATCCACATCTTGGTTCCGTTGAGGATCCAGTCGTCGCCGTCGCGCTTGGCGTTGGTTCGCATACCGCCGGGGTTGGATCCGAAATCGGGTTCCGTGAGACCGAAGCAGCCGATGGCTTCACCCGCCGCCATCCGCGGGAGCCATTCTTCCTTCTGCTCTTCACTTCCGTTGTGGTGGATCGCGAACATGGCCAGTGAGCCCTGGACCGAGACGAGGCTGCGAATGCCCGAATCGACAGCTTCGAGTTCCTGGCAGGCCAACCCGTACGCCGTGGCACTCATTCCGGCACAGCCATAGCCCTCGAGGTGCATGCCCAGAACGCCGAGCGCGCCCAGTTCCTTGGCCAGCTCACGCGCCGGCAGTGCTGCCGCTTCGAACCATTCACCTATGTGCGGGCGAATGCGATCGTCGACCATCTTGCGGACCGTGTCGCGGATCGCGATCTCCTCGGCGTCCAGCAGGGTGTCGATGGCAAAAAGCTCGGACAGGGACTGCGGCGTGGTCACGGGGCCTCCAGTGTTCTCGGGCGCAATCCTTTGCGAGAACGATTGCGCAATCGTTTGCATCGCCTAGAGTAGGGCCCGGTTGCACACCCGTCAATCCCCGGACGGCCAACCGACTCAGAACCAGCTCAGAACCGACGCACACCAGGAGCCCCGACGCAGATGACGCCCGATCCGTCGAACCGCAGCAACGGCCGTCCGCCAACGCTGCGCGAAATCGCCGACCAGGCCGGGGTCCACATCTCGACGGCGTCGCGGGTCCTCCGTCAGCCCGAGCCCGCCGACGGTTGGTCCGACTCCGCACTCCGAGTTCGTCAGGTTGCCGAGGAACTCGGTTACCAACCGAACCTGTGGGCGGCCAGCCTGCGTACCCGCAAGACCACCACCATCGGCGTCGTGATGCCGAGGCTGACGGACGTCGTGGTGGCCACGATGTTCCAAGGCATCGAGGAAGCCGCCACCGCAGCCGGGTACTCCGTCCTTCTCTCCAGCCCACCCGACGATCTGGACGCGCAGCGCAAAGCGGTCGAGTTCCTGGTCAGCCGACAGGTCGACGGTCTCATGCTGAGCAGCATCCACCTGCCGGGTACCGATTTCGTCGACTCGCTCCCCCTGCGCTCACTCCCGATCCTGCTGCTGAACCGGCACATCGACTCGGCGACGTCGTCTCCGAACCGAGGTCTTCCCTTTGTCAGCGGCGACGACCGCCTCGGCGGCTACCTCGCGGGGAAGCATCTTCTGGACTGCGGCTATCGCGATCTCGGAGTGATCGCGGGGCCGGATCACGCCAGCACGTCGCGGGAACGCGTCGCGGGTTTCCGCGATGCCCTGACCGAAGCCGGTCTGGAACTGCCGCCGAACCGAATAGTGGCGTCCGAGTTCGAAGTTCAAGGGGGTGTCGATGCGGCGGCCACATTGCTCGGTGGGGATTCACGCCCCGACGCCGTCTTCACGGTGAGCGACACCATCGCGATCGGCGTACTCGGTGTGGCCCGTGATCTCGGGTTGAGCATTCCCGACGATCTTGCGCTGGTCGGCTACAACGACATTCCGGTTGTCTCGCAACTCCCGGTGCCCCTGACAACGGTGAGGTCCCCCGCCCGAAAGATTGGCGCGACCGGGCTCGAGCACCTACTCGCACTTATCTCCGGCAAGAACGTCGAATCCGTGAAACTTCCCGTCGAACTGATCGTGCGAGCCTCCACCAGAAAGCCTGCCAGTCGCAAACTCTGAGCAGCTACCAAACCTGAGATTCGTCGATGCCCAACTGTCGCGCGTAACCGGAGTTGAGTGCGTCCCAGCCGTACTCGCGCGCCCGTTCGCCCACGATCGGTCCGAAGGGCTCGCCTGCCAGAAGGGCATCGAGTACGTCGAAGCACAAATGCCATCCGGCAGCGAGTGCCGACGCCATCCCCTCGGCGCGCGACCTCTGCGTAAGTACGACGCGGGTGCCGCCCTCGACCGAGGTCAGGTCCCACACCAATTCGTCCGGGCCCCACTCGTGTTCGAGCCGCCGAGTGGTCTCCACAACGTGAACGGTGACCGGCAGCGACATTTCGGGGGCACCGTCCTCGGTGAGCATGGTGATCACGGCGTCACCGGTACGGCTCAGATTCCGATCGGCGGTGTACGGCGTCCATTGCGCCAACATCTCCGGGTCGGTGATCGCCTCCCACACCTTCTCGACGGGATACGGCAGCACCCGAGGGAAGCTGACGACTGTGTCGTCCCCGTCGACGCTCACCGTGACGTCGGACAGGGCACTGGGCTGATACGGCTGGGCACTCATGATTCGATCTCACCAGGAACCACCGACACGGGCAACTGCCCGCTCGGCGTTCAGAACACAAACAAAGCCGATGCGGCCGCGACTGTCGCCTCCACCACCGGAAATTTCACCACGGACAAGTCGTGTCGCGCTCCTTCGAACTCCAACAGACGTGTCGCGGCGGGAACCAGGTCGAGTGCTGCCTGTATCTCCTCCGTCGTCGCGAACTCGTCCTTCGATCCGTGGACGACAACGGCGGGTGTGTTCAGGTCGGGCAGGTGTTCGGTTCTGAGCTTCTCGGGCTTCTTCGGTGGATGCAGTGGATAGGACAGCAGAACCAGACCGTCGACAAGTCCCGGGTTCTCCGCTGCCATCATCGACGCCTGCCGACCGCCGTACGAATGTCCGCCGAGCAGAACGGGTCCGGGCACCGAGTAGTCCGAGCGAACAGCGGCAATCACCTCGGTAATGCCCGCACGATCCTCCGCAGCACGCGACGGATGCGGCGGCCCCGAAGCTCGACGCACCCGAAACGCGAGATCGAAGCGCAGAACTTGCACTCCTGCTGCAGCAAAGCCGTCGGCGACAGCACGCAACAGCACAGTGTCGCAATTGCTTCCGGCGCCGTGGGTCAATGCCAGGGTTGCGACGGGCACTGACTCGGGGCGGTGCAGGAAACCGTGCACCGCGCCTTCGTCGACCGTTTCGACCGTACTCATGGACGCATCCTTGTCCGGCCCGCTCGGGCCTGTTCGACTGCGGCAGCCAAGCTGCCTTCGTAGACCGGCCCGTGTCCGGGAAACAGCGCGCCGGCGGGCGCAGCGGCAATATTGTCCAACGCCTGGTCCGTCGCTCCACGGTCATGGTTGAAGGGGCACACCAGAAATTGTGGTCCGGCGACGCTCGACGTCGCATGTCCGGTCACCAGAGCGTCACCCGACGCGATGACTCCTGCCTCGGGGACAAGGTAAGCGCTGTGGCCGTCAGTATGCCCGTGGGTAGGAATCGGTACGATCCGACCGGGAACGTCCAGCGCACCACCTGACGCAAAGGCCTGTGCTCGAGGCAGTTCCGCGCCTTTCAACGCGCCTGCTCCGATCACGTCGCGTAGCCATTTCGGAGCGCCTCGCCGCCACAACAGCAACGGAACTTTGGCCGGCGACAACTGCTGCAGGTACTCCCGCTTCGCGTGGGGCACTTCCAACGGATCCATCAGGACCGGAACCTGGAGCCGAGTCACGATGTCCGCGATTCCACCGATGTGATCGACATGCGCGTGAGTGACGAGGATTGCCCGAACATCCCCGAGCTGGTGACCGATCTGCTCGATCGAGCGTTCGACGTCGGCGCCGTTGGCCGGGTATCCGCCGTCGATCAACGTCAGATCGGCCCCCTCTTCGACCAGGACCCAATTGGCGTGACCGCACCGAACCAGATGTGTGTTCTCGATCTGCGTGATCGACAGTGCCGCAGTAGTCATGCTTGGTAGTGTGCGCCACGTGTCGGAATCCGTGAAGCAGGCCAGCAGCCGCAGCATTCGAGATCGCGCCGAAGCATCCTTGGTGGCAGCCGCATTCGCACTGCCCAGCGCGGTGAAACGTCGAATCACCGGGCCACCCGTCGTCATCGAGGGCAACACGCTCGACGCCGACGCTCACCTGCTGCTCACGCTCGCGAAGACGCGGCCACTCCCCTCACATTCCACCGATCCCCAGTCACTCGCCGCTGCTCGCGCCAATCTCACCCGAACCGCGATCATGATGGGCGGCAGACCCGCGCAGGTCCGCACCGAAGAGATCTCCGTTTCGGGTGCCGACGGCCCGCTCCGCGCCCGGCTCTACGTTCCGACTGCCGACACCGGCGCTCTGCTCGTCTACTTCCACGGCGGCGGCTGGGTACAGGGCGGCATCGAATCCCACGACGCTCCGTGTCGCCTGTTGGCCGAGACCTCCGGCGCACGGGTCATCTCGGTCGACTACCGGCTTTCACCCGAATTCGCTTTCCCCACACCGGTAGACGACGCCTATGCCGCGTACCAGGATATTGTCGACCACGCCGAAGAGTTCGGGGCAGACCCGACACGCATCGCTGTCGGTGGAGACAGTGCGGGCGGGCACCTGTCCGCGACGGTGGCGTTGCGTGCCCGCGACGACGGCAAGACCCCACCGGCAGCACAGCTGTTGATCTACCCCGCTACCGACTTTCACGAGAAGGCTCCCTCGAGAACGACGTTCGGTGAAGGCTTCTTCCTGACCGAGGCCAATATGAACTTCTACGAGTCCAGCTTCCTCGGCAAGGATGCCGATCGACTCGACCCGTTGGTATCGCCGCTACGCGCCCCCGACGTGGCCGGACTGCCACCAGCCATCGTGATCACGGCGGGATTCGATCCACTCCGAGACGAAGGCGAAGCGTACGCAGCACGATTGCGAGACAACGGTGTTCACGTCACGGATCGACGCTATCCCGGCTTCATCCACGGCTTCGTCAACATTCTGGGGCCCAGTGCCGGATCCCGTGCAGCGGTCGCCGAGATCGGCGGCATGCTCCGCGCACTCCTCAGCCGCCCGACAGAATCTCCCGCACCGTATCCACCAGCGGATCGACGGGAAGCTCTGGGCTGATTGCGCGCTGTAGCCCCAAACCGATTCCGACGCTGAGCATTCGCAGCGCGGCTGCGTCCGGATCCAGCGTCGGCGTCACCCCGTTGGATTCCGTGAGGTGTTGGACCAATCCGGCGATCAGTCCGCGCACCTGGTCTGCACCCGCCGCGATCTTCTCCCGAATGTCCTCGCTGTGCCGCGATCTCACCGAGAACTCGACCTCGAGCAGCGTCCACCTCTGGTCCCCGATTGTTCGCTCGGCCCACCGCGCGAATTCAGCCACCGCATCGTCGAGGGTCGATTTCGCCCCGAGTTGCGCAGTGATCTCACCGACCTTGGTCAGCCTGATCCGGCCGAGAACTTCGGCACACAATTCATCCTTGTTCTTGAAATTCGAGTACACCGCCCCCTTGGAGTACCCGGCGTCCTCGGCGATCTGATCGAGAGAGGCCGCGGCGTATCCGCGATCGAGAAAGTGCTCGACGGCCGTCGCCAACAGGGTCTCGCGGGTCAACGCCTGCGCTTCCTGCCTGGTCAATCGCGCCATCGGAACCTCCCAGTGGTCCTCGGTATCGAGATTCCCACGGTAGCCGAATACCGCGAACGGTCGTCGAGTGGAGTACTGAAACTAATTTTTGGGGTACCAACGTTATTCGGATACTGATAGTCTCCGAAACATGACTTCAGATGTGACCGGTACCACCGTGCGCCAAAACAGCGCACCGAGACGCGGCTTGGCCATCGGCTGCGGCGGCACTCTCGGTTTTGCCTGGACTGTTGCCGCGCTCGCCTCGGTCCGGGATGCACTCGACTGGGACCCACGGGAAGCCACAGCCATCATCGGGACGTCCGCCGGCGCCGAGTTCGTGACGATGCTCGGCAGCGGAGTCGGTGTCGACGAGTTGGTTGCCATGCAACTCGGCAACGCCGCCGCACGCCCCGAGCTCCTCACCCACATCGCGTCGGCGCCCGGAAAGCTCCCACCACTTCCGAGACTGGGCGTCGGCAATCCACGACTCCTCACGCGTCGAGACCTTCCGGTTCTGAGCCGGATGAGCGGCATCGCACCGGTTGGTGGCGGCGACCCGTCCTGGCTCACTACGCTCGCCGAATCACTTGCTCCGGGCGATTCGTGGCTCCCACATCCGAACGCGTACATGGTATCCATGGACTACAGAACGGGGCGACGGGTCGCATTCGGGGCACAGGGGGCTCCGAAAGTGACCGTCGGTGAAGCGCTCCGAGCGTCATGGGCGATTCCCGGCTGGTTTCCACCCGTCACGATCGACGGCGTCAGGTACATCGACGGCGGCGCCGCATCCACGGCTTCGGTAGACCTTCTGCTCCCCCTTCAACTGGACGAGCTGGTTGTACTGGCGCCCATGGCTTCTCGAACCCTGAGGCCGGCGCGCGGCGCCGCCCGTATCGAACGCAGTGCCCTGCGCAATGCCATGTCCAAGGGGCTCGATCAGGAGATCGAACTGGTCCGCTCCGCGGGTACCAGAGTCATACGAATCGATGCCACCGACGACGACCTTGCCGTGATGGGCGCCAACTTCATGGACGGCCGCCGACGGCTCGCCACCTTCGAATCATCGCTGCGTACAACACGTGCGAGTGTCAAGCGCGAACTCGATGTGCACCCGTTCCAGCCCACTCGTTCCCACCAGTGAAAGCGCAGACTCAGTGAACAACGAATCTGACCACTTCGAGGTCGTGATCATCGGCGGTGGAATTTCCGGAATCGGCGCGGCTATCCACCTGCAGCGTCTCGGAATCGACAACTTCGCACTCCTCGAGAAGGCCGACTCCCTCGGTGGAACCTGGCGCGCCAACACCTATCCCGGGTGCGCCTGCGACGTTCCATCCGGTCTGTACTCGTACTCCTTTGCCGCCAATCCGGATTGGACGCGCTTGTTCGCGGAGCAACCGGAGATCCGCGAATACATCGAGAACACGGCGGGCACGCACGGAGTGGACAAACACGTTCGCTTCGGGGTCGAAATGCTCTCCGCGCGATGGGATGCGTCGCAATCACTGTGGAAGATAACAACTTCCAGCGGCGAACTGACTGCTCGCTTCGTGATAGCCGCTGCCGGCCCATGGAACGAGCCCCTGACACCGGCGATACCCGGACTGGAAGCGTTCGAGGGAGAGGTGTTTCATTCCTCGCAGTGGAATCACGACTACGACCTGACCGGAAAACGCGTCGCCGTCGTAGGAACCGGAGCCTCGGCAGTCCAGTTCGTTCCGCGCATCGTTTCCCAGGTCTCCGCCCTTCACCTCTACCAGCGAACCGCTCAATGGGTTCTTCCCAAACCCGATCACTACGTACCGCGGATCGAAAGGTCCGTCATGCGATTCGTGCCGGGAGCACAGAAAGCCTTGCGCAGCATCGAATACGGAATCATGGAAGCGCTCGGATTGGGATTCCGTAATCCGTGGATCCTGCGAATCGTGCAGAAACTCGGGTCAGCCCAATTGCGCCTGCAGGTACGCGATCCGAAGCTGCGCAAGGCATTGACTCCCGATTACACCCTCGGTTGCAAGCGACTGCTCATGTCGAACTCGTACTATCCGGCCCTCGGCAAACCCAACGTCAGCGTCCATGCCAACGCCGTCGAGCAGATCCGCGGTAACACCGTGATCGGCGCCGACGGAGTGGAGGCGGAGGTGGACGCCATCATCTTCGGAACGGGCTTCCACATCCTCGACATGCCCATCGCATCCAAGGTATTCGACGGAGAAGGTCGATCACTCGACGATCATTGGCAGGGAAGCCCGCAGGCGTACTTCGGTTCCGCCGTCAGTGGATTCCCCAACGCGTTCATTCTGCTGGGCCCCAGCCTCGGCACCGGGCACACATCGGCGTTCATGATCTTGGAAGCCCAACTGAACTATGTGGCGCAGGCAATCGGCCACGCCCGTCGTCACGGCTGGCAGACCATCGACGTGCGAGAGGAAGTTCAGGCAGCCTTCAACTCTCAGGTTCAGGAGGCATTGGGGACCACGGTCTACAACGCCGGTGGTTGCGAAAGCTATTTCTTCGACGTCAACGGCCGCAACAGTTTCAACTGGCCGTGGTCGTCCGGCGCCATGCGTCGACGGCTACGGGACTTCGATCCGTATGCCTACAACCACACGTCGAACCCTGAGTCAGACAACACGCCCCCTGAACCCACGCCGTCTGAACCCACCACCAGTCCGGAACCGGAGTACACCGCATGAGCCTCTTCGGCACCACCTACCCGCCGATCGATCTCGACGGAGCGGTCGTCGTCATCTCGGGCGGTGGCCGCGGAATCGGCCGGGCGACAGCCAAGTTGTTCGCTACTCGCGGTGCACTCGTATGCGTCGGCGATCTCGACGAGGAGACGGCCGCCGACACAGCGGAGTCCATCGGCCCACGTGCCCGCGGTTACCTGCTGGACGTCACCTCACGCGATTCCTGGGATGTGTTCGTCTCCAAGGTGATCGGCGAATTCGGCCACATCGACATTCTCGTCAACAACGCGGGAGTGATGCCGCTCGGCAGCTTCCTCGACGAGTCCGACGCCACCAGTCGAGTCACCCTCGACGTCAACGTCTGGGGGCCTATTCACGGGATGCGCGCCGTGTTGCCCGGCATGGTGGATCGACGACGCGGGCACGTCGTCAACATCGCATCGATGGCAGGCAAACTTCCGGTACCCGGGATGGCCGTGTACAACGCCAGCAAGTTCGGCGCAGTGGGTCTTTCGGCTTCTGCCCGTGTCGAATTCGCAGATTCCGGGGTCAGCGTCAGCGCGATCCTGCCCAGCGCGGTGCGGACCGGCCTCTCGTCAGGCGTGCCACTCGGAAAGGGAATGCCGACGGTTGAGCCCGAGGTAGTGGCCAAGGCCGTCGTCGACACGGTCGCGCATCGGCGAGCCGAAACTGCAGTTCCCCGTTACCTTGCGGGCTGGGATCTCGTCGACGCACTGGTCCCCGAATGGATCATCAACATCGGCCGCCGGGTGATCGATGATCGCCGCGCACTGACATCGGTAGATCCGAACGGGCGTGCGGACTACGAAAAGCGAGTGGCACGTCAGGCCGAAAACGGGGAGCACAATCCGAAGTGAACCGGGTAGTTTCGTGGCCATGTACATCCGCCGCGAAACTTCTTCCGACCGTGACGCCATCTATTCACTGCTCGGGGCGGCGTTTGCCGACCAGGCACCGCCCGGCGAGACTCCCTACGAGATCGAACTGACACGCCAACTCTTCGCCTCGGACGACTACTTACCGAAGTTGTCGCTGGTCGCCGTAGCCGGCGGTGAGATCGTCGGCTTCGTGATCGGGACACGCGGATGGGTAGGTCCCGTGGAGGCTGTTGGCCTCGGCCCGCTGGCYGTCACCCCGGGTAACCAGCGCAGCGGGGTTGGTTCGGCACTGATGCACGCGGTGGTCGGCGCGTGCGACGCCCTGGACGTGCCGCTGATCGCACTCTTGGGCAGCACCGAGTACTACCCGCGGTTCGGATTCGTCACCAGCACGGACGTCGGAGTGGAGTCTCCGGAAGCTGAATGGGGCGCTCACTTTCAGATCAGAACGCTCACCACACATCGCGCTGATCAGACGGGGAAGTTTTCATACGCAGCGCCTTTCGGAATCGCGTGACCCGGAGCGCGATGTAAGATTTCTTTGACATACGGCGTGCGTGAATCTACGCTCAACCCTGTCAAAGAACTCTTACATCCGGGAGGCTTCATGAGCACCACGGCACGGTGGAGCCTGGTTATCGGCATCGGCGTCGCAGTAACGCTGACCCTCGGCTTTTTCGCAGCACTGACCGCCGGCGACCAGAAGACGTTGACCTTCGTCGTCTTCGCAATCGTCATGGCGCCGGCTTGCATCGGATCGGTATGGGCCCTTTTCCCATCCGAAAAGAACAAGGCTCCCGCCTATCCCGAGGACACCGTCGAAACAGAATGGAGTCGCAAGGCCGGATTCGGCGCGTTCACAGACTTGATCACTGCCATGGGAATCGCGCTGATCGCGCACAATGTCTTCGGCGCTCCCGAACTGCCGCTCCTGATCTTCACTGCCCTCGGCCTGGTCGACTTCGGAATTCGGTACTGGGCGGTGTCGAGGGACCGCACCCCCACGATCGAGATCTGATGCGCAACAATCTTCAAGAACTCAGGACGGCGGCGGGATTGTCACAACAAGCCTGCGCCGACGCACTCGGAATCACGCGCCAAACCGTCATCTCGATCGAGAAGGGACACTTCGACCCGCGTCTGTCGCTGGCGTTCCGAATCGCCGAGTACTTCGACAAACGCGTCGACGACATTTTCTCCAGCTGACGCCGTCTCGGGCTGACAGAAGATCAGTCGAACAGGGTAGGCGACCCGTTTTCGTCTTTCCCGTCGTCGACCGCCGTCGTCTTCTTGCCCGAGCCCTTGCGGACGACGGTCAACGTCGTCGTTCGACGCGACAACCTGTGCCCGTCACTGTGTTCGAGCAACGCCATGCCCTGGCGAACTTCGACTACCGTCCACGGACCCGCATGGCCGGCTGCCTGCACGAGGTCACCGGACTCCACCTCAGTTGCCATGACCACTCCTTGTTCGTCGTGTCCTGCACGTTCTCCTTCCTATTATCGACGCGGCCACCTGGTAGTCGACACGCAGGGTACCTACGCTGCAGCAGCAACCTTGACCGCATGGCCGACTTCGGCTCGGAATGCCGCGTATTCGGGTGAGCCTCGGAGATCGTCGGGATCGACGCCGGTTCGTGGCAGATCGATTTTCAGGTCCAGCGCGACCTTGCCGGGCCGGCTTGTCAGAACTACGACGCGGGAGCCGAGAAAGGCCGCCTCGTCGGCACTGTGAGTGACGAAGACACTTGTTCGCCCCGATTCGGCACTGACACTGCGGAGGTCCTCCTGCAGACGCTCGCGAGTGAGGGCGTCCAATGCGGCAAAGGGCTCGTCCAGCAACAGCAACGACGTTTCGGCCGCCAAGGCCCGGGCAATTGCCACCCGCTGCTGCTGCCCGCCGGATATTTCCCAGATACGCCGGTCCGCTGTGCCGCCCAGACCGACGCGGTCGAGAAGCTCGTCGCGCCTTCGCCCGCGTTCGCTCTTCGTCACCCCGGCATATTTGAGTGCCAGATCGATGTTGCCGCCCACCGATTTCCACGGAAACAGTCGTGGTTGCTGAAACACCACGCCGGCACTCGACCCGGGAATCGGGTCGGATCCTGATACCTGAACTGTTCCACTGGAAGGATTTTCGAAACCCGCAATCAGCCGCAGCAACGTGCTCTTGCCGCAACCCGACGCTCCGACGAGGACCAGAAACTCACCAGGGGCGACGTCGATCGATACCGGCCCGAGTGCCGTGACGGACTCTCGACCGTGGCCGTACTTGTGCGAGACGGTGTCGATTCGGATCGCGCCCGGGCGGTCGGCAGTAAATCCTCCCGCGGCCTGCTGTGCGGTCTCGCTACTGGTCAAGGACATCGGGAAGCCCCTTCACATAGAGAGCATTCTGAAAGACCGCCAGATCAGGCACACTGTCGATCTGCTTCTGCTCGGCCAGGAATTGCGCTGCACTCTGCAGGTTCACTGCCAGATTCCCGGGAGCGCCTTCGGTGCCCAGCCATTCCGGCGAGGAGATCTGCTCGGGAGTGAGGAACACTCCCTGCTTCAGCTGCGCTGCCGCGTCTTCCTTCGAGGCACCCAATTGCGCGGCAACAGCTTCCGCTGCCGCGTCCGGGTCTGTGGCGATTGTCGTGAGCGCGCGGGCCTGAACCTTTCGCCAGGTGTCGACGATCTCGGGGTGGTCCTTGGCAAACGCGGTCGACACCACACCAAGATCGAGTGTCGGCTTTCCAGCCGTCGCGAGCTCGCGGCTGGCGATCAACTGTGTTCCGTCCTTACGGAGTTCGTCGAGCGTGGGCAACCAGGTGTAGACGGCATCGATGTCACCTCGCTGCCAGGCAGCGAGGGATGCTTGCGGCTGGAGATCCACCAACTGGACGTCGTCGGCACTGAGTCCGGCCTGGTTCAGTGCTGCCAGCAGACTGTAGTGCGCGGTCGAGGCGAATGCCGTGGCCACTTTCTTGCCACGCAGATCTGCGACGGTCTTGATTCCGGTTGCGTTGCGCGCCACCAGGGCTTCGTTGTCGCCGGCCACGTCGAGAACAAACGCGACCTGGTACGGAATGTTCAGCGGTGCCGAGAGGCCACGAGCAACCGGACTCGAACCGATTGCGCCGAAATCGATTTCACCGGCGATGAAGGCGGTGTTGATGTCGGCTCCCGAATCGAACTTCGTCCACTTCACGTTGTACTCGGGCAGTGCGTCTTCGAGCCAGCGATTGTTCTTGACTATCAAGTCGCCGCTCGGGAACGACTGGTAAGCGATACGGATCGTTTCCTTGGACGAATCCTGGCCCGAATGATCCACCGAGCACGCACCGAGAACAAGGGCAAGAACGCCGATCAGCACAGTGAACGCCGTCCGGGAAGCCCTTCCCTCGTTGCGGTTCGGATTGCTGTTGCGCTTCAGATTGCCGCTGGGCTCGGAAATGCTGCCATATATCTCATTGTCGGTCATACTTTTCCCCTCCAGGGAACGGCGCGGCGCTCAGCAGCCCGCAACAGTCCGTCGATGATCAAACCGGAGAATCCGATGGCGAAGATCCCCACCAGCACTACCGGAGTGTTGTTGTAATTGCTTGCATCCTTGACCATTCCGCCGATTCCGGGGATGCCGTTGAACAATTCGGCCGCGACAACTGACGAGTACGCCATACCCACCGACAAGCGAATGCCCGTGAAAGTTTCAGGCAGCGCCGACGGGACAACCACGTCTCGGATCACTTGTGCCCGTGAGGCTCCCAGCGCCCTGGCAGCTTCGACCAGCCCGACGGGTGCCGCGACAACAGCAGCTGTGGTGGCCACTGCTGCCGGCGGTAGCGCAGCCAACGCCAGAAGCGTGATCTTCGGCGCCTCGTCGATTCCCAGCCAGATCACCAGCAGGAAGAAGTACGCCAAGGGCGGCAGTGCCCGCAGGAAGGTCAACCACGGTTCGAGCAGGCTCCGCAGCCATGTCACCGATCCCATTGCCAAACCTAGGATCACGCCCAATCCGACGCCGATGATCACACCGACCAGCACCCGTCGCAGCGTCATGTAGAGGTGCTCCCAGAGCAAATACCCCTGGTAGCCGCGCACTCCGTCGTGCGTGGTCATCGTGTTGACGAAGGCATGCCAGACCGTGCTCGGAAACGGCACGAAGGTCTCACTCCAGGTGCCGCTCGCCGCGGCGACCTGCCACAAGGCCAAGAATGCGATCACGGAAAGCACCGGCAGTCCGACAGTGGTCACACTCGAAGTCCACCGCCGACGCGGTTCACGGTTCGGTTCCGCGACTGGTGTTGGTTCTATTGCTTCGACAGGAGTCGACATCGCTGTTCTTCCTCGACGTACGGAAAATTCCGGCACACATGCAGCAACGAGCGCATATGCAGGGGCGAAGGCACACAGAGCGGCGCCATTCTCACTCAGGAGAGTCGGAAGGAATCAACAGCAACAGCAGTTGGCACCAAGACGGCACAGGTCGACGGCGATGCGTCGTGTCAGTGGCGTCGTGGGCATGGGGGTAATTACTACCTGTGTCTGCAATTACCCGCAAATGCGGGGGAAATAGGCGTCAGTCGGCCAAGCGAACAGACAGCGAATACATCAGCGGTATCTCCGGTCGTCCGGCCGGGACTCCCCAACGCTTGCCGCCGAGTTCTGCCATCTGCTCGAATCCTTGCCAACCGTTGGCGTACGGGTACTCGTCGAAGGACTCGAGCGTCAATCCGGCACGCCGCAGGGCGCCGAGCACCTCGGCAATGGACCAGTTGAATTCACATGAAGGGAAGGGATTTTCGAAGTTCTCGACTCCGTCTCCCTGAGCGCCCGGCAAGACGAGATCGGCTGAATCTGCCACGTAGTCGCCAACGCCACCGGGTTCGGTCACGGGAGTCCCGCCTCCGTACGGGTATGTCAGCGACCACTTCTCGTCGAAACACATGGCAAACGGATGAAACTCCACCAGAACGAATCGACCGTTCGGCGCCAGAACACCGGCAATCCCCTCGGCCCACTCGTCGAGATCGGATAACCAGATCACCGTTCCGTACGAAGAGAAGACTCGATCGAACTTCCTCCCGGTAGCGCCGGCATCTCGGAGCCACGCAGATACATCCGCTCGCTCGAAATCAGCGGCAATGCCGGATTCCGCAGACAATGTTCGCGCGAAGTCGATCGCAGAATCCGAGATGTCGACGCCGGTCACCGCGGCACCGAGAGCAGCCAAACTCAACGAATCCTGACCGGAATTGCACTGCAGATGAAGAATCGAGGAGCCGTCGATTTCGCCGAGCAGCGCCACTTCTTCCGGAAACAAGGTCGACCCGCCGTTGCGAAAGAACTGTGCTTGGTCACCTTTGTGACTGTTGTGAGCGACGGTCGCCGCATTCCACGACAACCGATTCATCTCCACTGCGTCCATCTCTACTGCATCCACCTCTCGGCCCACAACAACTCCGCCCGAGTTCACCACGCCCCCGGTCACGTCGGCAATCGATTTACTGGGCTGGAAACCTATCCGAACGAAGATGCAACAGGTTACAGTTTTTCGACGGACCATCGAAGGAGAACCAGTGCGCTACGGACTCAGCCTGTTCACCAGTGATCGCGGCATCCGCCCTGCCGATGCAGCAAAGGCTGCGGAGGCGAATGGATTCGACGCCTTCTACGTTCCGGAGCACACTCACATCCCCGTATCGAGGGATTCCGATCACCCCGGAACCCAGTCGGCAGAATTGCCCGACGACCGTTACATGCGCACACTCGACCCCTGGGTTGCCCTCGGCACCGCCGCGTCGGTCACGAGCACCATCCGATTGGGCACCTCGGTGGCCCTCCCCCTCGAACACGATCCGATCACTCTCGCGAAAACCATCGCATCGCTGGACCATCTTTCCGACGGACGCGTGGTTTTCGGAGTCGGATTCGGCTGGAATGCAGAGGAACTCGCCGACCACGGCGTACCGCCCAACAAACGCCGGACCGCACTCCGGGAGTATCTCGAAGCCATGGGTGAACTGTGGTCGAAGGAAGAAGCTTCGTACGACGGCCAATTCGTGAAGTACGGGCCTAGTTGGGCCTGGCCCAAGCCAGTTCAGAAGCCCCGTCCTCCCATCTTGTTGGGCGGCGGCGGTAACGAGAAGACTTTCAAGTGGATCGCAAAGTCTGCCGACGGGTGGATCACCACACCCATCGAGCAGGAGATCGACGGAAACGTGGAACTGCTCCGAAAGATCTGGGCCGAAGCAGGTAGAGTCGGCGAGCCTGAAATAACCGTCCTGGCAGGCAAACCCGATCCGGAGAAGCTCGCCCACTGGGTAGATATCGGTGTCACGGAGGCAATGTTCGGCACTCCGGACAAGAGCCCCGAAGAGGTGGTCGGATACATGGAACGTCTGGCAGCCAAGCTCGGACGGTGAGGTCCGCCACAGCACCTTGACCTCAACTGCACTCGAGGTTTTAACGTCGGTATTGCACAAGACAGTGCAACGACAGCAAAACCCGAGTCAGAAGAGGTGCTAAGTGTGACGACAAAACTGGTTGGCACCCAACCCGTTTCGGACGTCGCTGTTGATTCGGCGCCGTCCATCCGAAGCGCATTCGTCAAGGCATTCCGAAATCATCCCGCCGGCGTCTCGATCATCACCGCGACGGGCGATGACGGCCCGGCCGGCATCACGTCGTCTTCGGTGATCTCGATCAGCGCCGATCCGGCAGTTCTGGCGTTCTCACTGCAGTCGTTGCGTGGTTCTGCGAGCGTCATTGCTTCCGCAAGCAGTTTTGTTGTTCACCTGGCAAATTCGGCGAACGCGCGACTGGCGGCCACGTTCGCGACCCGCGGCGCTGTCCGCTTCGGAGACGACATGCGCTGGTCGTTTCTGTCGACGGGTGAACCATTCCTGCACGGCACGGGCCACGCCTTGCGGGCGGTTCCCTTGAATGCCACGACGTGTGGCTCCGCAGTGATTGTCACCGCGCGCGTCGTCGACGTCATCGATCCGCAGCACGTGTCAGCGCCGCTCGTCTATCACGATCGAACCTATCGAAATCTCTCGTCTCACAACATTTCCTCAAAGGAAGGCATGTCACATGACTGAATACGTTCTCCCCGAGCTGGACTACGACTACGCCGCACTCGAACCGCACATCTCCGGCGAGATCATGGAACTGCACCACAGCAAGCACCACGCCACATACGTGGCGGGCGCCAACAGCGCAATCGAGCAGTTGGCTGCTGCACGCGAAGACGGCACGATCACTGCGAAGGCGCCGCTGCTCAGTAAGAACCTCGCCTTCCACCTCGGCGGCCACACCAACCACTCGATTTTCTGGAAGAACCTCTCCCCCAACGGCGGTGAGCGACCAGAAGGCGAGTTGGCAGCCGCGATCGACGAGCACTTCGGTACCTTCGACGCATTCGTCAACCACTTCTCCGCTGTAGCAACGACTTTGCAGGGGTCCGGCTGGGCGGTACTGGCCTACGACACGGTCGGGCAGCGCCTGGTCATCGAGCAACTCACCGACCAGCAGGGCAACATCAGCATCGGTATCGTTCCGCTGCTCATGCTCGACATGTGGGAGCACGCTTTCTACCTGCAGTACAAGAACGTCAAGGCCGACTACGTAAAGGCTTACTGGAACGTCATCAACTGGGAAGACGTTGCACAGCGATACGCGGCGGCCACAGCCTCGACCGGCTTGATCGTCCCCGCCTGATCACTGCCGCATCATCCCGATCAGCCCAGCTCGGCACGGTGGCTCCGTTGCCGAGCTGGGTTTTTGCACCCCCGAGATCGATGTATGTGAAGGCAGGTAACATACACCGAGCGCGGCCGACTCGGCCGTCCGCCGATTCGACTCCAAGGGGAACCAGTGCTCGATATCAGTGGTTTGATCGCGACGTGGCGTCCGACGCTGGACACCGCAGCGCGCAATGCATGGGGACTCTCGTTCGGCGACGGTGTCGAGAAGGCCGAACGCACGCCGTCGGTACTGATCAGCGAAGGTCCACACCGCGATCTGTATCGCTTCGGCGCATTGTGGACGCCCAGAGGCAATCCGGTCCTCCTCGTACCTCCCCTCGCGGTTTCAGCCGACTGCTACGACCTTCGTGCAGGCCAGAGCCTCGCCGCACACCTACTGGATGGCGCAAACACGCCCTACCTCCTCGACTACGGGACCATGCGGTACTCCGACCGCGGAATGGGTTTCGAGGCCTGGGTCGACGACATCATCCCGGAAGCGATCCGTACGATCTCGGACTTACATGACGGCGCACCTGTTTCGCTGATCGGGTGGAGCCTCGGCGGGACCATGTCTCTGCTCACGGGCTCCGCTCACTCCGACCTTCCGATCGCATCGATCACGGCAATCGGCACGCCAATCGATTACACGAAGATTCCCGCTATCAGCCCGTTGAGGCTGATCGGCAAATACACGGGCGACACCCCGCTCACGTCCGCGACCAATCTGGTCGGCGGACTGCCTGCTCCACTCGTTCAGGCGAGTTACAAGGTGACGGCGTTGCAGCGCGAAGTCCTCAAGCCATGGTTCATCGTGCGCAACCTCCACAACACCGAGACCCTGGCTCGCATGGAATCGATAGACAAGTTCATGGCAGCCATGCCTGGATACCCGGGCAAGGCATTTCAGCAGATCTGCGAACAACTCATGCTCGGCAACAATCTCTACAACGACGCCGTCACGCTTGCCGGACGCGAGATCAAACTGTCAGCTCTGAGCGTTCCCGTTCTCGCGATCGGCGGCACCACTGACGTGATTGCACCCATCGCTTCGGTGGAAGCAATCACGTCGGTCCTCACCGGCGCGCCGTCGGTCCGGTTCGAGAAGGCGCCGGGAAGTCACCTCGGGCTCGTTGCCGGCCCCACCGCGAGAGACTCCACCTGGGCGCACATCGACGAATTCTTGAAAAAGAATGCACCGCAGTTGGTTTCGACCAGCTAAATCACGGCGCCGTGATGCCCGCGGCTACAGCTGCCTTGTGCCAATCCGGGAATTCACTCAGCAAACGGGTGTACAACTGGGCATCGTCGACGGTGTCGATGTCGTCCAGCGCGAAGAATCCGGCATTGTCGACCACCCTGCCGTCGAGGTCGTCGAGCTTCTCCAGCACTCCGTAGTTGGCCTTGCCGATTCCGACGAACTGCCAAAAGGCCGGGAGCCCAGACGCTTCGCGCATCAATTTCGTGATTTCCTTGCGCTCGCTGAAGCCTCCGTCGGTGAAGAACAGGACGAGCGTCGGCGCCGAACCACGTGTCAGGCCGGAGAGAATCTCAGTCATGATCGGCACTTCACGATTTGCAGCGCCGATCTGGTCATAGTTGAATCCGCCGTGCGAGCCGCGCAAGTGCAGGTAGGTATCCGACCACTCTTCCGCGTCATGGACAGAGATCTCGGGAAGCTTGACGAAGCTGACTGCATACAAGTACGGCTCGAGCTTGCCGTCGTCATCGAGTTGGATCGCAACGGGAACCATGCGTTCGACAACACGATGCACCACTCTGGTGCGGTACTGCTTGGCCATACTTCCGGTTTTGTCGATCACCAGGACCACTCGCGCCCGAATTCCGTTGCCACCCTTGGTCAGCAGGACCTTGGCCACTTCGCGCTTTCGGAGGTCCAGCTTTTCCCGCTTCACCATCGAGAGTTTGGCTTCGTCGGGCACGGTCCGAATGCCATCTGCCGATTCAGCCGAGTCGGGTCGGCTCTGCGGTTCCTCGTCGACCGAGACTCCGAATGCAGTGACCAGATCTGCCAATCCGCTGTCCCAACCCGCCGAAACGTTCCGAACCTTCCAGTCCGTGCCGCGGCGATAGATCTCGACGAGGACCGCTGCCCTCTCACTCGTCAAACCCAAAGCCTGAGCCACGATAGCGGTGGAACCAGCCTGCTCCACCACGACACCAAGGCCCCCGACAGCAGAAAGGGTTCCGTTTGCCGCCGCATCAAGCGCCACGGCAACACTCAGCTGGTGGATGTCGGCGGGCAACCTCGCAATGTCGATTTCGATGACGCCGCCGGACTCCAAGCGCACCGCACCTTCGGGCGACACCGGCTGATTGAAGAAGACAAAATCTGCGTCGTTCCGCACCTTGTTCCGTTCGTCGAGCTGGAACACCATCAGGTCCACCGTGCCCGGGGCGCTACCGTTCACCGCCACCTTCAGCGAAGTTCCGTCAACGACTGTGTTCGCTCCACGCGCCAGCTCCATACCGGAAGATTAGCGGGCCACCAAAGAATCAACGGCCCCGCGGTCGGAAGAATCACAGCACACTTTCAGCAATCGACAGGATTCTCGAGGCAGACTGTTCGTGGAAGATTTGTCGCACGCGGGACCAAGAGCCTGAACATCGACAGAATCTTAGGGTCGATCAGGAGGTCACCAAATGCCGCACGGCCAGGCGCGCACCATCCCGATGCTGCCACTCCTGCCACCACTGACGAATTTCGACGACGCAAGTCGCTCGGTCGTGTCCTACCTCGACGAATATCTTCCGCTGGCACTGTGGTCGATCACGCGGTTCGACGGGTCGAATCAAATCTTTCTCACCGTCTCACCCAACCCACTTCACATCGAAGTCGGCGAGACCCGTACTTGGCAAAACACCATGTGCAGCGAGGTAGTCCTCGGAAATGCGCCGCCAGTCTCATCGAATCGCGCACTCGTACCTGCACTCTCCCGAGATGACAGGTGGGAAGGCATAGGCGCATACGTCAGCATCCCAATCCTTCACAACGACGGCAGTCTCTTCGGCACTCTGTGTGGCGCCGACCCGATTACGGGCGACTCCGTACTCGAGGACAACCTGGCCCTCCTCACTCTCCTGTGCCGACTCCTCGGAACGATTCTCGATGTCGACTATCAGCGCGCGCAGTCAGTGCGACTGGCCGAAACTGCGCAACTCGATGCCGAGACCGACCCATTGACAGGTCTTCTCAATCGGCGCGGGTGGAACCGCATCCTCGAGGCCGAGCAAACCCGGTACCGCCAATTCGCCGATCCGGGATCTATCATCATCGTCGATCTGGACGGCATGAAGACCATCAACGACGAACTCGGTCACGCCGCGGGTGACGAATATGTTCAACGGGCCGGCAAGATCTTGGCAGCATGCGCGCACCCTGGTGCGGTGGTTTCACGGTTGGGCGGAGACGAGTTCGGAATCGCTCTGYCCGATACACAGCCGCGCGCCGTCGACTACCTGGTCGAGTGTTTGGAGAAGGCGTTCCGGAATGCCGACGTCTGTTGTTCGATCGGTCGAGCCGACTTTTCCATGTTCCAAAGCCTTTCCGAGACTTGGGATACGGCCGATGCCGAGATGTACCGCCACAAGCGCTCGAAGCACTGATTCGACTCCCCCACGGCCTGTTGGCACCGCATCGGAGGATCCCTTCGATGCGGTGCTGGGCCGTGTTCTGTTGTGCCCGAGGAGTACTACCTCAGGTTTTGAAGGTGGTGTTCGCGGGCCGTGGGTGCTGGCCGGGGTCGATCGAGGGCGGCGGGATGAACCACGGTTTGTTGTCGACGCCGATGCGGATCACCCATTTCCCGACGAACCCGGCTTTCCGGTGCATCAGCCGGTGATGTGAACGGCACAGCAGGACAAGGTTGCTCATCACCGTCGGGCCACCGTTCGCCCAGTGCCGAATATGGTGCGCATCCGTCCAGGCCGGTACACACGTGCAGCCGGGGAACGCGCAGCCTTTGTCGCGGGCGATCAACGCCACTCGCTGTTCGGCGGACACCAACCGTTTCCCGGGTTTCGCATCGAGTGGCGCCCCGCGATCGTCGAGCAGAACAGTCGACAGGAAACAATCGCACCCGAGAAGCCTGGTCTGCGACACCGACAGCGGCCCCAGCCAGGGCATGTGCCCGACATCAAGATCCGACACAGCCACTCCACCACCATCGGGCGAGGGTGCGGCGGCGCAGTCACGGTGCTCCGCCAGATCACGGGCGTTGATGTGCACGTTCACGTGCGGACGCTGACCACCGTCGGTGCCGGTTTTGGCGCAGTCCAGATACCGGCGGATCAGTTCGGTGAACCCGTCCGCAGTCCTCTTCGCCGCCGACCGGGCGTCGGGGGTTCCATCGGGTGCCGGGGTGGGCATCGTCAGGTTCGACAGGGCGGAGAGCAGCATTTCGCCGGTGAGGGCGTCGAAATCGCCGCGCACCACCACCCGACCGTTCAGTGTCGATGCGATGCGGAGCTCGTTGCGGTCGATGTCTTCGGCGGGTGGAATTTCATCGGATTCGAAGATTCGCTCCAAGGTCGCGATGACACTCCGCACCTTCGTGGTCGTCGACTCCACGCCCGAGGCGGCAGCCAACAACAAATCGACACAGCGAGGGAGCGCTTCCTCCGGCATCCCCTTCGGTGGTGACTCGCAGAACGCCACGATCAACACCGCGTGCTCGAAGGAGCAGTCCCCGACATCAAAGCGAGCCGCCACTGCCGGAAACGGCCGCAGCGCAGCGCCGAGGGCGGCGATCTTCTTCCCGTCCCGGATTTGCAGCATCGTGTTTGCCGCCAACCAGGCACCGACGCCGCGGCTGGCGATCACCTGATCATCGGGACGCATCGAGAGTTCGTCGACCACTGCCACCCGCACAGCCTCGAGACGAAGATCTCCGCACTCGCCGACACCGCAGCAGCACGCAACTCAGAAGCAGACAACTGCCACAGTCGTCCGCGTAACCCCACCGCAGAACCAGACACCACATCCGACAACATGACACTCATTGAATCCCCCGATCCCCACCCCCAACAATACTCGAACACGTGTTCGAGTCAATACCTTGCTACCAGCACAAATAAGAGCGGGGAATAGTTCGATCGATCCAGGCGTATTATTTGAGTAAGCAATACTTGCGAGCGCAAATAAATGGAGGCTGTCACCGATGACTACCGACGAACGTCGACGCGATTCCGTCTGGCGTGACCTAGTGGTCAGCCACAGCGTCATCCTCGGCAAGATGGAGGCGGACCTTCGAACCACCACCGGGCTCACCCTTGGCCAGTACGACGTTCTGCTCCGACTGCACGAAGCGCCGGGAAACACGATCCGAATGGGCGATCTGGCCGAACTGGTCCTGGTCACCACCAGTGGCGTGACGCGCGTCGTCGATCGATTGGTCGAGGCAGGACTGGCAGAGCGCGTTCGCCCGGACAACGATCGACGCGTCGTGACGGTATCGATGACGCCTGCGGGCAAGAAGACGCTTCGAAAAGCGTCCGCCATACACACGCGAGGGATCGCCGAATACTTCTCCGATCTCATTGAAACCGAGGAGCTTCCGGTACTCGAACGCTTCTTCTCCCGACTTGCCGCACATCACACGAATCAAGGCGGCGCATGCGATGCGCACGTAGAACAACTTTCCATCACCCCCACGAACAGATAGCGAGAAACAACATGGCTTTCGAATTGGGCGTCTACCATTTCGGTGAACTCACCCCAGATCCCACTACCGGCGCGATGATGAATCCCGGTGTCCACCTTCGCCATTTGGTCGAGCAGGCAACCGTTGCCGATCAGGTTGGACTCGATGTCTTCGGCGTCGGCGAGCACCATCGCACCGACTTCGCAGTCTCAGCCCCGGCAGTTGTGCTCGCGGCAATGGCTCAGGCTACCGACAACATCAAGCTGTCCAGCGCCGTAACTGTACTCAGTTCCGACGATCCCGTACGTGTGTTCCAACAGTTCGCGACAGTTGACCTGCTTTCCGAAGGCCGTGCCGAGATCATTGCCGGCCGAGGTTCGTACACGGAGTCATTTCCGCTTTTCGGGTACGACCTGTCCCAGTACAACGAACTCTTCGCCGAAAAGCTCGATCTACTACTGAAACTGCGCGACGAGAACCCGATCAACTGGGAAGGACAACTTCGCGCACCACTGATCGACGGTGACGTGACGCCCCGCCCGGACCGTCAGATTCCGGTGTGGATCGCAGTCGGAGGTACTCCGGCCTCTGTCGTCCGTGCCGCGAAACTGGGCCTGCCCCTCTCGCTTGCCATCATCGGCGGAAGCTACCAACAGTTCGAACCGTTCGTCGATCTGTACCGCAGGGCTGCAGCGGAGTTCGGACACGATCCGAAGAAGCTGGCTGTCTCGATTGCTTCGCCAGGATTTGTCGATACCTCGAAGCAAACAGCACTCGACACGTCGTACCCGTACTTCCAGGCCGGGTGGATGCAGAATCATCATCAGCGGGGAGACGGAGTTCCCATGCCGCGCAGGGCATACGAAGCGCAGGCAACCACCGCGGGTGCGTTCTTCCTCGGCGGCCCGCAGGAAATCATCGACAAGACGATGGCGCAGTACGAACTGTTCCATCATGACCGCATCATGATCCAGATGGGGTTCGGCAACGTGCCACAGAAGGACATGCTGCGTGCGATCGAGATCCTCGGCACCGAAGTAGCCCCCGTTGTGCGTAAGGAAATCGAATCACTGAAGTCGTCCCAAAAATAGGAGTTTCGATGAGCACACCGCTCAAAATTGTTGCCGTTGTCGGCAACCTTCAAAAACCCTCCAAGACTCGTGCCCTCGTCGACCTGATCGTCGAAACCTTGGGAGACTTCGAGCAGATCGACACACGAGTTTTCGAGATCGTGGATCTGATTCCAGGTCTTGCATCTGCTCTGGATCGCGATCACGTCGACTCAGTGACCGCCGAAGCGCTGGCAGCAGTCGAGTCCGCCGATATCGTCATCGCGGCGTCACCGGTGTTCCGCGGCTCGTACACGGGAATGTTCAAGCATTTCTTCGATCTCGTGGACCAGTACGCGCTTGCCAACACTCCGGTGATTCTTGCTGCGACAGGTGGCAGCGACCGCCACGCTCTCGTGTTGGACCATGCCCTGCGTCCACTGTTCGCTTTCTTCCAAGCGCTGACCGCTCCGGTCGGGATCTATCTCAGCTCAGGTGATTTCGACGGAACGACTATCCTCAACCCCGAGGTATTCGAGCGTATCGAGATGGCAGCAAAGGACGTCCTGCCGGTAGCGAGGATGCTCGCGGAGCGGGATCGAGTTGCGCTGACGTGAACGCCCCTCATTCGCACAACACGGCAACAGTTGCCGGTCTGAGGATGATCGAACAGCTACGTCAGGTTCACGAACCTCTACGAGCCGATATCGAGGTACTCGAGAACGCCCTGCAACAGTTGTCGGACGAAACCGCCGATCTGACTCGGATACCCGAGATGATCGACAATCTGACGATCGCGGATTTCGTCTGGCAACTACGGGTCAACTGCGACTTCTACTGCAACACGCTGACTCTGCACCACACCATCGAAGATCAACGTATGTTCCCCGTAATGACCAGGAACTTTCCCGAGTTGGCCCCTGCGGTCGAACGACTGCAGGCAGAACACAAGCTTGTCGGGGAGATCGTGTCGGAAGCCAAGCGTGCGTCACTCGCGCTGAGCACCGAATCCTCCACGGTCAATCGGGCACACGCCGCAATCTCCGAATTGGCGGATCATATGCAGTCGCACCTCGATTTCGAGGAGGCCACACTCTTTCCGTACTTCCGACGGATGGATCGCGACTGGCATTACGGCTGATCGTGCACACTCAGTGATTCTTCAGCTCCATCGCAGTAGCGTCGAAAGGGCCACCTCATATCAGGAGCCCCCATGACCAACCCGGATCAACCCACCGTCCAGCAATCCGTTCCTCAGCACCCGATTCGACCGCCCGTGAATGCGGGTTGGGCGGTGGTCTCGCTGCTGTTCTTCTGGCCGCTCTCCTTCTCAGCTTTCACGCACGCCTTCAACGTGTATCCGCTGTGGGCCGACGGCGATGTGGCCGGGTCGCGGTACGCGTCCGATCGAGTGAAACGACTCGGTCAGATCTCGCTGTGGATCGCAGGCGGGCTACTACTCCTGGTCTGCATCCTGTACGCGATTGCGGCAATCGTGTGGTTCGCCAACGGTGGCCACGATTACGGGCCGCGACGTATGCGCTGAACAACCACCCTGAAACAACAACACCGCAACAACAACACCGCCGAACATCACCTCATCAATCGATCGATGAACTCCATGGTCTGGTCCATCGAAGCGACCGTCGTTTGGCCGTGGCTGATTCCGCTGAGTTCTTGATACTCGAACTGCGTTCCTCGCGAACGCATGTCGACCAGTTGCGCACAGGTAAGGGCGACAGGAACCGTTGTGTCGGACACGCTCTGCACCACACGCAGTGACCGGTCGTAGCCGTCGACCGGCACCTGCATCATCTCGCGAAACAGATCGTGGAAGCGTGGCGTCCACACCGACCGAGAAAACAACGAGCTCAACTG
This sequence comes from Rhodococcus sp. P4_F3_2, assembly GCF_056401335.1. Classification (NCBI taxonomy): domain Bacteria; kingdom Bacillati; phylum Actinomycetota; class Actinomycetes; order Mycobacteriales; family Nocardiaceae; genus Rhodococcus; species Rhodococcus sp. P4_F3_2. The sequence goes on along the minus strand of NZ_JBFUJN010000001.1, from coordinate 263,578 downwards.
GATTCGTTCGGCGCGAATGTGGCGGCCGAGATCTCCGGCGCACAGTGTCCGAGCCTTTTCCATCCACTCGATCCCCTGCGGCGAGAGAACCTCCCGAATGTTCTCTTCGGGTCGTTGATCGTCGATCCCGGCCAGAACGTACAGCGCGTATCCCACCAACCCGGTGATGCCGATGTCGGGAAACAGCGGTCCGCCCAACGGAAACAAACCTTCCATATGGGTGGGACCGGCAACAACGACCGAGCCGCGGAAATCCAATTCCGGTGCACGAGTGGTGGCCTCGTGTCCCGCGAAGTACGCCGCATGACCGCCTTCGGACAAACCCGCAACCATCCACCGCGGACTCAGCACACTGCCGTACAACTCGTGCGCAGCCCGCACGATGTCGACCGCATTCGCGCCGGCGGCATGTCCGTCGAGATAGGCCAGCACCCCGTCGGTACCCAGTCCCGAGTAGTCGGTAGCGACTACCGCGTATCCCTGCTCCAACCAGCGTTCGATCGGTTCGATCTCGCCCGGACCGAATCCGGTCGACGAGGGTGCACACTGATCCGCACTGCCCAAAGTTCCGTGGGCATAGGAGATGACGGGCCAACCGCCCGCCGGTGGGGCACCTTCCGGCAGAAACACGGACCCTGACGACTCCCCCCATCTGTCAGCGGTACGCAGAGTTCGATACACGACCCGCTGCGTCTCACCGGCGCCGACCGGAAACACTGCGGCCGAGAGTTCGCCATAGGACTCCAGCGCGCCCGCGACTTCCGGTTCGTCCGTCGTCGCCGCGGCAGCCCCCGACCCCCAGCCGAGACTCGACAACAGAATGCTCGCCACCACGGCCGCAACAAAGGTTCTACCCGAACGACTCACCACGCCAACCCCTCCCGACCTGTGCAGAGCATGATGTCGATATGCAGATCATCATCACCGGTCACAGCCTGCCCGGACGTGAGTGTTCCGAAACCGCAACCTTCGAAGGGCGCAGCAACATCCACGTCGGCGTTCAGCGCCGAGGCAAGCCACACGAAATCCTCGACCTCGTACCAGGAGATACCGAGACAGTGCGATGGGAACTGACAGCGAGCCTGGAGCGAAAGTCCGGTGCCTGGGACATTCTCGGTTCACACATCCAGGGTCCACCTCGCGGACGCTTCATCTACCTGTCCTGGGTGACGGTATCCGATGACCAGACGTTCGAGATGTTTCGGCGCGCAAAGCTGATGCTCGACGCGATCCCCGAGCACATCGTCGAGCAGGCCGACGCTTCCGGTGTGCTCCACGGAGACCTCGGGCTCACCGACGCCGCAGGTAAACCACTGTGCGCGGCAATCCGACCACCAACGATCACATGGTCCCCCTCGCCTTACTGAGCATCGTTCAGTAGTGTGGTGATCGAGCACTAACTCTGCCGGTGGCCCCACATAGTCGATACGGAGTCCGAACTGATGAGCACCGAACACCTCGATGTCCTGATCGTCGGCGCCGGCTTGTCCGGCATCGGTGCTGCTTATCGACTCCAGACCGAGCTCCCAGGAAAGTCGTACGCAATCCTCGAGGCCCGAGCGAACAGCGGCGGAACCTGGGACCTCTTCAAGTATCCCGGCATCCGATCGGATTCCGACATGTTCACGCTCGGCTACCCGTTTCGCCCGTGGACAGATGCCAAAGCAATCGCCGACGGTGATTCGATCCTGCGGTACGTGCGCGACACCGCGCGAGAGAACGGGATCGACAAGAAGATTCGGTACAACCGGAAGGTGACGGCCGCATCATGGTCGTCGGCGGACTCGACCTGGACAGTCACGGTCACGACCGGCGACGAAGACGAAACATTGACCTGCAACTTCCTCTATCTCTGCAGCGGGTACTACAGCTACGACGGCGGATACACCCCCGCCTTCCCCGGACGTGAATCGTTTGCCGGTGAGGTAGTGCACCCCCAGTTCTGGCCCGAAGAACTCGATTACTCCGACAAGAAGGTCGTTGTGATCGGAAGCGGCGCCACCGCAGTCACTTTGGTCCCCACGATGTCACGGGACGCAAGCCACGTCACGATGCTCCAGCGATCACCGACGTACATTCTGGCGCTGCCGTCCAGCGACAAATTATCGGACACCATTCGCGCGGTACTGCCGAATCAACTCGCGCACAGCATCGCTCGATGGAAGAGCGTCGTAGTGAACCTGAGTTTCTACCAACTGTGCCGACGGAGTCCGGTGCGCGCAAAGAGGATGCTGAACCTCGCGATCAGTCGTCAACTCCCGAAAGACATCCCCCTCGACCCTCACTTCACACCCTCCTACGATCCCTGGGACCAGCGCTTGTGCGTCGTACCCGACGGCGATTTGTTCAAAGCCCTCCGATCCGGCAAGGCCTCGATCGAGACCGATCACATCGACACCTTCACCGAGACCGGGATTCGTCTCGCGTCAGGTCGCGAACTCGAAGCTGACATCATCGTCACTGCAACAGGATTGAAGATGGAGGCGTGCGGCGGGATGTCCATCGAAGTGGACGGCGAACCCGTCACCCTCGGTGATCGTTACGTCTACAAGGGCATGATGATCAGCGACGTACCGAACTTCGCGATGTGCGTCGGCTACACCAACGCCTCGTGGACTCTGCGAGCAGATCTCACGTCGATGTACGTGTGCCGACTGCTGACGGAGATGGACAAGCGCGACTATTCGAAGTGCGTGCCGCACGCGACCGAAGAAATGGACCAGCGGCCGATCCTGGATCTGGCGTCGGGGTATGTCATGCGTGCCGTGGAACAGTTCCCGAAGCAGGGATCGAAGTCACCGTGGAACATGCGTCAGAACTACATCCTTGACCGTCTTCACTCCACGTTCGGGAGCATCAACGACCACATGACGTTCTCGAAGGCACCAGCTCGACATTCGACGCCGGTACCGAGCAAGAGTTGAGCGGACCACGAACAACCAGGTAGAGCAGTCTGGCGAAGCCACCAATCGATCCGACGACGAAGAACACGCCAGAACCTGCGACCACGGCACAGAGCGCACCGAGAACGATGATCGTCGACGCCTCTACCATTCGACCGGCTGACTCCGATCCCAGAACGTGTATTTCATCAACTCCTTCGTTCATAAAACTATTTTCAGCCAACCGTCCAGCCGGTTTGTAGGGACTTTAGTCACGAGTCGGGTCGAAATGGACTCATAATTGCAGGTCAAGCGTTCAGTTGGCCACGGCCGGTCGGATGAACTGCAGACCGTTCCGTAGTGTGCGCATCACAGAAAGTGGAACCAACGCCGGGGGGAACATCATGAAGGTCGTCGTTTTCGGGGCAACAGGAATGGTCGGCAGCAGCGTCCTGAGGGAATGCCTCGACGACCCGCGAATCGACGAAGTCGTGACCGTCGGCCGCAATCCGTCCGGTACAACCGCCCCGAAGATCGTCGACATCGTTCACCGCGACATGCTCGACTTCTCGGCGATCGAAGCCGATCTGACCGGCGCGGATGCCTGCTTCTTCTGCCTCGGTGTCTCCTCTGCCGGCATGAACGAAGCCGACTACACCCGCATCACGCATGACATCACGCTTGCCGCCGCCACGACACTGTCGGGTGTGAACCCTCAGATGGTGTTCGTCTACGTGTCCGGCGAAAGCGCCGACTCCACCGAAACCAGCAAGACCATGTGGAAGCGAGTACGTGGCGCGACCGAAAATGCGCTACTCGCCCTCCCTCTCACGACCTACATCCTCCGGCCGGGATTCATCCGTCCGCGCCCGGGATCGCCGTCGAAGACGTGGTGGTACAAGGCCTTCTATCAAATCTCCGTGCCTCTCTACCCACTCTTGCGCAAGGTTTGGCCCAGCAGCGTGACCACCAGTGAAAACATCGGCAGGGCAATGGTCACCCTCGCGGCAAACACGCCCGATCTTCCCGACCGCGTCCTTCGCAGCGACAAGATCAACGAACTCGCGCAGGCCTGACAGTCTTACCTCGAAAGACGAAGCCGCGGGCGACGAGTTCCAACGCCACGGCGACCGAGCAGGTTTGCGCCAACAGCAGCCCTGCCAGCACAAGAATTTGCACGGCACCGGCTTGAACGGCCGACCCCGTCGCGAGCAAAACGCCGACAAAAGCTCCCGGCAATGTCACGAGGCCGACGGTGCGCGTCTGGTCGACTCCCGGTAGCAGGGCGTCGGAGGCTGCGGTGCGGGCTACTTCCCACCGTGCATCGCGCTGGGAAAATCCAAGGCTCAGTRCGGCTTCGACTTCCCCGTATCGATCATCGACGGCGTCGAGTCCGCGTTTGGCTGCCATCGATGTTGCAGTCATCGCGCCGCCCAGAACAATTCCGCCGATCGGCACCAGAGCGATGCCTTCCAGCGGAACCACTCCGGACAGCAGCATCAGTGGCAGAACCACACCGATTCCCGACGCCAAGGCGATGGTCAGCCACGCTCCGGACGTTCCTGCGCCGCAGCGTCGTGCCGCGGTGAACGACGCCGCAGCGAACATGCCGACGAGCACGAGGAGCGCTGACCAGATGTGAGCCAAGGCTGCGGCGAGGATCAACGAAATCGCAGCCAACTGAAGAGCGCCACGAGCGAGTGCGCCGGGGACTACCCGAACGCTACCGAGAGAGGTGAATCGGTAGACGAGCGTGGCGACAAGAGCCATGACGATGCAGAGGACAGCCAGACGGATGCCTGAGTCGGCTATCGAAAGGCTCATAGGTCACAGTGTTCCCTACGAGCCGAGTCCGACTCGAATTCGAGAACCGCTCAGAAAACCCAACCGCGAAGGGCGACAAATCGCAGGCCACCGACAATTCCGCTCACTGCGATCACAAGCCCGGCTTGAAGAAGTCCGTCGGCGCCGGGGAGAAGGAAGCCGAGCGCACTGATGGCGGCCGAACTGGCGATCAACCCGACCAGAGCGAGTCCACCGCCTTCCCACTGCGCGGTGAACCAGTTGACGCGATCCGCGGCATGGAAGGTGAGCCGGCGATGCAGTTCGTTGGCCAGAATGGTGCTCAAGACTGCACCAACTGCGTTGGCGACCAGCGCTCCGTCACCGCGCAGCGCCAGAAAAGCGGCAAAGTACAAGATGTTGCTGGCTCCGCCGACGAGGGCAAAACGAACGAGCTGAGCAAAGGCGCCGTCGCCGGCAAGAGCACGAAGCCTCGTTACCGCGAAACCTGCACTCCGCGTACCCACCATCGAGATCGGATTGCTCCCGACCCAGATGTCAGACGTGCTCATATCGGCTTCTCTCATACGGACAATCGGAACCACACGTTCCGCTTAGTAATATAGCACTAACGGAATCGATCATTCCGCTTAGTGCCGTAGACTGTGAGGATGCCGACAACACACCCCGACGCTTCTCATGCGGGGACCTCGGCCGACTGCTCACAGCCGCGCCTTCGGTCCGACGCCAAGGCCAACCTCGAGCGCATCCTCAACTCCGCTCGCGAGGTGTTCGCTGCCCAAGGACTCGACGCCACGCTGGCGGACGTCGCCAAGCACGCCGGCGTCGGCGTCGGCACCGTCTATCGCCGGTTCGCCAGCAAGGACGAGCTGATCCAGGCCCTGTTCGACACACGGTGCTCCGAGATCGAAACGATTGCCGCCACCGCCCGGGAGATGCCAGACGCCTGGGAAGGTCTTGTCTACTTTCTCGACGTGATCTCCCTGCGCATGGCAGACAACCGCGGATTCGGCGATCTCCTGATGGACGGGCGCTTCGCGTCCGACACTTTCGCTCGCGCGCGCGCCGGGATCGCTCAGCACACCGCGGCACTTGTCAATCGCGCCAAGGAACAGGGCACCCTGCGGAGCGACTTCGAAGTCAACGACATTCCGCTTCTCATGCAGGTCGTCAAGATGGCCCAGAAGTTCGGCGGCGACGAGGCCCCTCAGGCTTACCGCCGCGCACTCGGGTTCATGATCGACGGACTCTGCGCGTCCCGCACCGGCCCCGCAATGGCGTCGACCCCGAAATTTGCTGTCAGTGGGCGATTACCGGTTCACCTTCCGGCGAATCCGGAAGCAGTCCACTCCGAAGAACCAGTCCGGTCAAGACCGCACCGACCGCGAATATGCCTGCGGCCCAATAGAACGTCGTGGTGTAGCTCTCGACGGCAGCCTGTGCCTGGGTCAGCGGATTCATCTCGCGGCCCACCAGGTAGTTGGTGGAAGCCGAGGCTGCAATCGTGCTGAGCAGTGCAGTTCCGATCGAGCCGCCCACCTGCTGCATCGTGTTGACCGTGGCAGATGCGACGCCGGCATCTTCGTGATGCACGCCTGAAGTTGCTCCCTGCATCGACGGGGCGAAAATGCTGCCCATGCCGAGTCCGGTGACAACGAGCCCCGGCAGAATGTGGACTGCATAGGTGCTGTCCACGGAAATCTGGGCCAGCAGCGTCATTCCGATCGCCGCGATGACCATTCCGCTCACGATCAGCACTCGCGGACCGACGCGCGGTAGCAAAACCGCTGTCGAAAGCGTTGCCGCTGTCACGATTCCGAACACCATCGGCATGAATGCGAGGCCGGTCATGATCGGGCTGTACCCGAGGATCAGCTGCATGTAGTACGTCAGGAACAGGAAGACTGCGAACATGCCTGCGCCGGAAAGGAAGATCGCCAGGTACGAGCCAGCCCGGATTCGGTCGAGGACCACCCGCAGCGGAAGGAGCGGGTGCTCGGACTTGGTCTGCCAGTAGATGAACGCCGCCATGAACACGACGCCGGCAACGAGCCACGAGATAGTGGGAGTTGCACTCCACCCGTCCGATTCGGCCTTCGAGAATCCGAAGACGATGCTGAACAAGCTGATCGACACCAGGATCGTTCCCGGGATGTCGAGCTTGGGTCGCGAATCACTGGTGTGCGGCGCGAGCAACAGGACTGCTCCGACCAGGGCGATCGCCGCGAAGAAGAGATTCACGAAGAGGCACCAGCGCCAGTCGACCCACTCGGTGAGTGCGCCGCCGAGCAGCAGTCCGATGGCGCCACCACCGCCGGCAACGGCACCGAAGATACCGAAAGCCTTGGCACGCTCACCTGGATCCGTGAATGTCACGGACAGCAGCGACAGGGCTGCCGGGGCAAGGAGCGCACCGAATACGCCCTGGCCGGCACGAGCGGCAACAAGCATTTCGAAGTTGACGGCTGCGCCACCGATGGCGGAAGCCACGGCGAAGCCGATCAGGCCGACGATGAAAGTTCGCCTGCGCCCGAACAAGTCGCTCAATCGACCGCCGAGTAGCAGCAAGCTGCCGAACGCCAATGCGTATGCCGTGATGATCCACTGGCGGTCCGAATCACCGAACTCCAGTGAGCGCTGCGCAGCAGGCAGCGCGATGTTGACGATGGTGGCATCCAAGACCACCATCAGCTGCGCAATTCCCAGAACCGCGAGAACCAGCCACCGCTTTGCGTGGTTGTCCCCTGAAGGCGCTGAGGACTGCTCGAATTCAGTCCGTTCAGCAATGTCTGACATAGTCCCTCGCCCAACCTATGCGGAGATGGCTTCTCCGGTTAGCAAAAACGCTACACGAAAACGGAGAGGCTGTCTCCACTTGGCGGGTAGAGTGGGGACATGAGTACCGCAATGGAGCGCCCCCTTCGCGCCGATGCTGCACGTAATCGGCAGTTGATCATCGACGCCGCACGTGAATTGTTCGCCGAAGAAGGGATCGACGTCACACTCGACGACGTCGCCCGGCGCGCGGGTGTCGGCGTCGGAACGGTCTATCGGCGGTTCGCCAGCAAAGAAGAATTGATCGACGGAGTCTTCCAACAGAACTTCGCCGACATGGCGGCGGCCGCGGACGCGTCACTCGCCAATCCGGATCCGTGGGACGGCCTGGTCACCTTTGCCGAATTCGCCTGCAGCCGTATGTCGGTCAACCGCGGGCTCAAAGACGTCCTGAATGGAACCGACGAGGGATGCGAGCAAGTCGCATGCCAACGATCCATCATCGAACCGTCGGTCGAGAGGATCTTCTACCGGGCCCAGGAGGCCGGGATGCTGCGCCCCGACGCCGTACCGACGGACCTGTTCGGCCTCATCTTCATGGTGGGCGCAGTCACCGAATTTGCTCAGCCCGTCAACCCGACCGTGTGGCGTCGATACCTCTCGGTGATGCTCGACGGTCTACGCACGGAGGGGTTGCACCGTGACGCACTCCCCCTTCCTCCACTGAGTTCGGAGGAATTGCACGAGGCCAAGCAATGCCTGAAAGACCGCCGCCGTTGAGCGGTTCGGTCAGATCTGCTCACGAGGAATGAAAATCCACATCACGATGTAGATCAGAAACTGCGGGCCGGGCAGCAGGCACGAGAGCACGAACAGCAAGCGGACAGTCGACGACTTCCAACCGAAGTATCGAGCGATTCCGGCGCACACCCCACCGAACATTGCTCCCGAGCGGGCGCGGGTGAGCTTGCGGGTCTTCATCGGGGAGGTCATGTGCTGTTTCCTTTCAACGGAACTCGCGGTTCATCCGCGTCGACCTCCACTATCCGCCGCCGATCCACCTGTGCGCATCAGGCCATGGACCCATCTTTTCCGACGCGGTGTGTCCTCAGGTACGAGTCCGTCCCCGCGTCGGACTCAGGGTTCTCCCCCACACCCCAGCCTCGAACCCCAGCCTCGTACCTCAGCAGGGAAACATGCGTCGAAGCCGTTTCGGAGCCGCAAAAGGTTGCCAGTTGTCGACGTCCTGCGCCAGACGATCGGCAACGGTCCACAACGCCGACGGGTTGTGGGTCAACCCCATGTGACTGCCTTGCACCGCAATGCTTTCCGACAGGCCTGCCGAGGTTTCACAGCACGCTTGCCATGGAACGATACCGTCGTGCCTGGAGTAGACCGACGTGGCAGGAACGGAAATAGGCGATCCCTGTTCGGATTCGATGCCGTCGACCGGAGGCAGTATCGCGTGATTACCGGACAAGCGAGCGTAGAGAGATCCGACTCTCGTCTGCTCCAGACTGGTGAGACCGAAAGGACTTCCGAGTGTCACTACCTGACGTACCGAATCCGGCAGATCCCTCGCCAGCTTTCGGGCGTAGATACCGCCCAAACTCCAGCCGATCACCGACACCTTCTGCTCGTATCGATCTGCTACCTCGGCCAATGCGGCAGGCAATCCGTCGACCACCGTCGCCGTCGGACCGGTGTTCAGACCCAGATTCCAACCGTGAACCCGGTATCCGAGAAAGCTCAGGTACGTCCTCAAGGCGAGAGTCGACACGTCCGAAGTCAGCAATCCGGGGAGAACGAGGACCGGATGCCCGTCCCCACGCGGCGATCGAAGCAACCAAGGAGCCGCGAGAAGCAGTGAAGCGATGTCGACCAGTCCGCGCGTCGGCTCGCTCAGACACATCGCCAAGGATGGTGGCCCCGGAACGAGTGGGTCGACTTCACGAATCCGCGTCGATCGCTGCGCCCAATCGAATTCGGTCTCCGCGAAATCGATCGCCGAGACTTCCGCAACTACGGACACCTGAACTCCTGTCGGCCGGTGCCCTTGCCGGGGCGCGTGGTGGGGCGGTTCCGCGAGCTGTGTGCTCAACCCGCGGAACCTTGTCCTCATCCACCACCGGTAGTGAACCAGGACCCGTTCTGCCCACAGATTCGTGACCAAAGGCCTCTCGACCACACGAACACTGTGTGATCCAGAACACTAGTTTTGAATACGTTGCATCTACGTTGCGTACGTGTTTCGTCCCCGAAGGAGAACAGATGGCATTCACGGAAGAAGAAATCGCATACATGCAGTCGCAGCCACTGGCGCGCGTTGCGACGCTCTCACCACACGGGCAACCAGACGTCGTTCCATTGGCCTTCGAATACGACGGGGCCCACTTCTGGATCGGCGGGGGCGGCCAGAGTGTCCTGAAAACCAGGAAGTTCCGCAATATCGGGTCAGGACAACTCGAAGTAGCCCTCGTCATCGACGACATGCCGTCATTCGAGCCGTTTGTCGCGCGCGGGATCAGGATCTACGGAATCGCTGAACAGCCGATCGAAAGGGTAGGAATGGTCGGTCCCGGAATCTATTCACGCATCACGCCGACAGTCTCGTGGAGTTGGAACTTGGCGGGAGAACCGGCAGGTGACACCTGGTACGAATCTCACAAGACTGTTCACACGCAATAGGTCAGTTCGGGCAACTCTCGGGTGGCAGGTTTTCGGCGGCCCACGTTGTCAGTTCACTGAGAGCGGGGAGCAGCGCCTGCCCCGACGCCGTGAGTTCGTACTCCACAGCGATGGGCGGGCCGGCGTCGACGGTCCGCGTGACCAGGCCCGCACCAGCCAGTTCGGTCAATCGGTCCGAGAGCACGGAGTCGCTGATCTTGCCGACTGCACGCTTGAGTTCCGCAAATCCCGCCRGACCACCGAGGAGCGTCGCCAGGATCACACCGTTCCAGCGTTTGCCGAGAAAGCTGAAAGCGCGAGCCAACGCCGCGTCACAGACGCGTGGTTGGTGCTCGGCTTCACTCTTCCCAGGCATTGCTTCATCCTAGGCCCGAGGCCACGGTGGCCCGTCAACTCGCCGCAAGAGGGACTCCTGGGCGACGGTTGCAGCCAAGACGCCGTCGCGTGTCCAGAAGTGGCCCGTCGAGAATCCCCGACCATCAGTGGCGGAGTTGCTTTCCTGAGCGAAGAGCATCCACTCGTCGGCCCGGAAGGGTCGGTGAAACCAGATCGCGTGATCGAGTGACGCCATCAGCACTCGCGAAGGTCCGACCATCAACGACCGGTGGGGCTGGACGTCGAGTGAGGCCGTCGATGCCAAAGACAAGTCCGAAGCGTAGGTGAGGACCCCGGCATGGAACAACGGTTCGTCAGGAAAAGCGTGATTCGGTTTGAACCACACCGACTGTGCGACCGACCCCCGCTCGCGCTCACCCTCGTCGGCAACGAATCTCATGTCCATCGCACGATGTGTCTTGTTGTCGCGGAACTCGTCGGCGCGCGCACTCGCCCAGCGCTCGTATGGATCGGGAAGGTCCTCCGGAGCAGGTACGACGGGCATCTCCCCCTGTCGATCGGTGCTGTCCTCCGGAAGTTTGAAGGACACGGACAGTGTGAAGATCGGCGTGCCCAGTTGCAGGGCAGTGACCTGACGGGACCAGTACGTACGTCCGTCACGAAGACGACCGACTTCGTAGGTGATGGGCTGCCGCGGATCGCCTGAGCTGAGGAAGTATCCGTGAAGGGAATGCACCACCGCAGTCGCAGGCGCTGTCCGGCCGGCAGCGGTCAAACCCTGCGCCGCCAGATGCCCACCGAAGATACGCCCGGGAGAACCTGCGTGACAGTAACCCTGAAATCTGTCGGAGCCGCGATCCTCCAGGCTCAGCAACGTGCGCAGATCGAAGGACTCGAGTTCTCGCGATTCGGTGAGCGTCACGTCCACAACGTCCCTGCGTCAACGGCTTCAGCGGCGGGGGCCGACGGCAGACCCGAATCGGAGCGGGAGAATCGCGGCGCCGGACGATGCTGAGTGACCCCGTCCAGTTCCACGAGCGAACCACGCTGGGCAACATGATGATTCGAGGAGGCTTCCGCGAACGTCAGAACCGGCGTCGTGCATGCATCGGTACCGTCGAAGACCGCAGCCCACTCGTCGCGCGTCTTGGACGCGAACACGTCTGCGAACACCTTCTTCGTGTGCGGCCATGCACTCTTGTCGTTCTGACTCGGCAACGTCGCGGGATCAAGTCCCAAACCGGCCAGAAGTAGTGCATAGAACTGCGGTTCGACGGCACCGACGGCCATGTATCTGCCGTCGGATGTCTCGTAAGTGTCGTAGTACGGGGCGCCGGTGTCGAGCATGTTCACACCGCGTTCGTCAGACCAGCGTCCGAGACCGCGGAAACTCCACATCATGTGTGACAGCGCCAGCGTCCCGTCGACCATGGCGGCATCGACAACCTGACCCTGCCCGGACTTCTGTCGCTCGAAGAGCGCGGCAAGTATTCCGAACAACAGAAACATCGAGCCACCACCGAAGTCTCCCACCATGTTGAGCGGCGGAACCGGACGCTCACCGGCACGACCTATCGCGTGCAGGACGCCGGTCAGCGAGATGTAGTTGATGTCGTGTCCCGCAGCCTGCGACAGCGGCCCCTCCTGACCCCATCCTGTCATCCGGCCGTACACCAGGGCTGGATTCCGTTCCAGCGCAACCTCCGGACCGAGGCCGAGCCGCTCGGTGACCCCAGGACGGAAACCCTCGATGAGCACGTCCGCACGCTCGATCAATCCGAGAACAATGTCGACGCCGGCAGGGTCCTTGAGGTCCACCTCGCAGATACGACGCCCACGCTGGGTCTGATCCCGTGGCTGACCGGGACCGGGGATCCGACCGGCGCGCTGAACACGGACGACGTCAGCGCCGAGATCAGCGAGCAACGTCGCTGCGTGGGGACCTGGACCGATTCCGGCAAGCTCTACGACGCGAAGTCCGGCGAGCGGTCCGCGGCCTGTGGTGGTACCCATGATTGTCCCTCGGTTTTCTCTCGTCTCGAAATATTTGTGTAAGTACGGGTTTCAGCCGAGCAATGACGGCAGCGCCCGGGCGAGGTTGCGTTCGTGAATCTGGGAGGCGCCCTCGTAGATGCGCAACGCACGCACATCCCGCCACATACGCGGTACCGGGTGATTGCCGACGATGCCGACCCCGCCGAGCACCTGCACCGCCCGGTCCCCGACCACCGACGCCATCTCGGTGCAGTACAGCTTTGCCGCGGCAATCCGATGACGCGGCGGCGTTCCGCGGTCGAACTCACGGGCGCAGTCGAGGATCATCGCTCGTCCTGCCTCGAGTTCCGCATAGCTGCGTCCGAGCATCGCCTGCACGGCACCGAACTCGGCCAAAGGTTGGTCGAACTGCTCACGAGAACCCGCGTATTTCATTGCCTCCGCGAGCATCCGAGTCGCCTGACCGACTGCGGTCGCGGCAACGTGGGTGCGAGCCTGGTTGATTCCGCGCATCGCGTGAATCATCCCCAAACCTGTTGCACCGCCGATCAACCGGTCGGCGCTCACCACAACGTCACGCAAGCTGATCTCGGCGACTGGGCCTTCGGCATGACCGTTCATCAATTCAGGCACCCGGGTCTCTACCCCCGGCGATTCCCGATCTACGAGGAAGGATGAAATCTCGCCGTCCGCGGTGCGGGCGAACACCACCAGAACATCAGCCCACGCTCCGTTGGTGATGAAGCGCTTCTCACCGTTGATGATGTAGCCGTCCGGGGTGTTGGTAGCGGTGGCGCGCACGGCGGAGGCGTCACTACCCGCCTGCTCCTCGGTGAGAGCAAACGCCATGACGCACTCCCCCGCCGCCATCGCCGGTAGATACTGTTCACGCTGAGCGTCGGTGCCGTATTCGAGGAGGATCTGCGAAGCCAGTCCGATACTGGTCGAGAATCGGGAACGGTACACCGCCGATGACCGGGTGAACTCGAAAGTCAGCAGCACCTGCTGTTCGACGGTCCACCCCAATCCACCGACGCTCCTCGGAAGCGTGATGCCGAATAGTCCGACCTCGGCCATCCTTGTCACGAGGTCAGCGGGAACCTCACCAGCAGAGACCATTTCGTTCTCACGAGGAATGAGCTCATTGTCGGTGAAATCGCGGATCACCTGCCGGTAGGCGTCGAAATCGAGGTCGCGAATCTGTGGGTCGATCACGGTTCTACTCCTGGAAGCATGTTGGGAAGATGGCTGTGTCACCGGTAGGTCTCACGCAGAGTGCGCTTGAGGATCTTCCCTACCGGCGACAGCGGGAGTGCGTCGACGAAATCGACCGACCTCGGCGCCTTGTACCGAGCTATACGCTCGCCGACAAAATCTCGGAGTTCATCACCGCTCGAATTGTTTTCAGGTATGCGCACCACCACTGCATGGACGCGTTCTCCCCATTTGTCGTCGGGTACTCCGATGACCGCGCAACTGCTTACACCGGGATGCTGGGACAGGGCGGCTTCGACTTCGGCACTGTAGACGTTCTCGCCGCCCGAGATGATCATGTCCTTGAGTCGGTCTACGAGAAACACGTAGCCATGCTCGTCCATGAAGCCGAGGTCACCGGTATGCATCCATCCACTGCGCACCGCGTGCGCCGTCTCCGCCTCGTTGTTCCAGTAACCCATCATGACGTTCGAGCCCCGCACGACGACCTCACCGATATCGCCGCGCGGAAGCTCTGTGCCGGTTGCGTCGACAATCCGCACCTCGGTGTGTGGCGCAGCACGTCCCACTGATCGAAGTCGTTCCGGGTGATCAGGATTGCGGTGGTCGTCGTCGCGGAGAAGTGTTGCTGCCGGGGCCAACTCGGTCATTCCGTAGCCCTGGCGCAGTCGAAGATCAGGTGATCGTTCGATCAAGCGCCGAACCAGTGGTTCGGGCATCGGCGATGCGCCGTAGGTGATCGAGGTGAGACTGTCGATCGGCAGACCTGTCCGATCAGCGTATTCGAGCATCGCTTGCACCATTGTCGGCACGAGCAGAGATTGTGTAACTTCCTTCTCTGCAATGGTTTCGACGAGTTTCTCGACGGTGAAGTCCCCCATCAAAACGTGCACGGATCCGGTAACCGAGGCCTGGACCAAACCGGCGAAGGCTGCGAGGTGGAACAGGGGCGCCACGTGCAGGGAGCGGCCTGGCAGATTCGGCTCACCACTACCGGCAAGGACTCCGAGCACCGATGTCAGGATCTGGCCTGCGCTCAGCATGACGCCTTTGGGGCGGCCTGTAGTTCCACCGGTGTACATGAGAAGCGCCAATGCATCGGGATCTGCGTGAGTATCGGGAATCGGATCGTGCAACGCCAAAGCAGAGTCGTAGTCGACCGTATCGCCGGCCAGATCCGCCGCACCGAATACGATCACGGTCTCCAGTACAGCGCACCGTTCACGCAGTTCCAGCGCAGCGGCCAGACGCGGTCCGTCCACGAGAAGCACTGTGATTCCGGCGTCTTCGATGTGAAATGCCATCTCGTCGGGACTCCAGCGGTTGTTCACCGGGGACGCCACCATCGACGCCCAGGCACAGGCGAAGGAGTACTCGACATACTCGAGACAGTTTGTGGCCAGTATTCCTACCCGGTCACCTCGGTCGAGCCCGTACGACGTGAACATACCGGCCAATCGCGCAACGCGACTCTCCAGTTGAGCGAACGTCAACTGGCGCTGCCCGTCAACGACGGCGATCGCGTCGGGTTCGCGCTGGACCGACCGATGTAAACCCTGAGTCAAGTACATTCTCGTTCACTCTCCTGATCCCGATAACAATGTGTTCCAGTTCTTTTCAGCGGCCCGTGAAGTGCGGTACTCGTTTCTCGAGGAATGCCGAGCGCGCTTCCTCCACGTCTTCGGAATACGCGCACGTGATCAGCCGGTCGGCTTCGTCCATCAAGAATTCGGACAGCGGCCGCGACATCGCCGAATCGAGGTTCAGCTTTGCACCACGCACTGCCAACGGTGCCGAAACAGAGAGCCGCTGAACAATTTCCGTAGTCCTCGCTTCCAGCGATTCTTCGGCGAAAGCCTCGTGAATCATTCCGAATGAGGCAGCGCGATCAGCTTTGATTCGTTCGGACAGCAGCATCAATTCCCGCGCCTTCGATGTGCCCGCTGCGCGGGTCAGCAACCACGCCATTCCCATGTCACCGGACATTCCAGCCCCGAGGAAGGCCGTGTTGAACATCGCATCGGCTCCGGCATAGCGAAGATCGCACGCCAGAGCGAGACTCAAGCCGGCGCCCGCACAGCCACCGCGAATCACCGCCACCGTAGGCTTGGGATGCTGCACCAAAGTTGGTATCACCCGTGAAATATCAAGCAAGCGAGTGCGATCCTCTTGCTGTGAATCACCCCGCACTACACGGCTCGACCGATCACCGGACTGATCGCGACCGACCGAAAAGTTCCCTCCAGCGCCCGTGAGCACGACGACTCTCACGGCCTCGTCACCGGCGGCCGACGTAAGCGCGTTCTGCAGCTCGGTGAGCAGCGTGTACGTAATCGCGTTGCGTCGATCCGGTCGGTTCAGAGTCATCGTGGCGACACCGTCATCGACGTCGTAGAGAAGCTCTGCCATGGTTTCCCTCGATTCGTTCAGAACCCGGCCGCTTTGGCGATGATCGTCTTCATCACTTCGTTGGTTCCGCCGTAGATGCGCGACACACGGGTGTCCGCGTACAGACGCGCGATGGGGTATTCCAGCATGTAGCCGTAGCCCCCGTGAAGCTGCAAGCACTTGTCGATGACCTCGGCTGCCGTCTCGGTGCAGAACAGCTTTGCCTTGGCGGCGTCGGCAACACTGAGGTCGCCGGTCTCGTGTAATTCCAGAGCCCGGTCGACCATGCACTGCGCAGCCTCGACCTTGGCGATGCACTCGGCGATGACGAACTTGGTGTTCTGGAACTCCGCCACCGCCTGGCCGAACACCTTGCGGTCACGCACGTAAGCAGAAGCGAACTCGATAGCACCGACGGCCGCGGCGGTCTGGGTGACCGCGATCATCAGTCGCTCCTGCGGAAGGTTGTTGGCCAGGTAACCGAACGCTGCGCCTTCCTCACCGAGTAGATCCTCGGCCGGCACCCGCACGTCGGTGAAGGAAAGCTCTGCCGTGTCCGAAGTGCGCATGCCGATCTTCTCGAGCTTGCGACCGACCTCGTAGCCTTCGCTCGACGTGTCCACTGCGAGGATGCTCAACCCGGCGCGACGGTTCTCTGCCGTCGGCGGTGACGTACGGCAGATCACGAGAACCCGATCAGCCTGAACGCCGCCGGTGATGAATGTCTTTGCGCCGTTGAGGACATAGTGAGTGCCGTCCTCGGACCGTTTGGCCGTGGTCTTGATGCCCGCCAGGTCCGAGCCGGTGCCCGGTTCGGTCATCGCGATGGCAGTCATCATGTCGCCACTGATGAAATCGGGCAGCCAACGCTGCTTCTGCTCTTCGGTTCCGTAGGTCAGGATGTATGGCAGGACCAGGCCGGTGTGTACACCGAATGCGCCAAAGCTGACTGCCGCACGAGCCGTCTCTTCGGTCAGGGCAGCCTGGAACTTGAAGCTTGTTTCACCCGCTCCGCCGTACTGCACGGGAACCGTCATTCCGAGAACGCCGAGCTTGCCGAGCTGGCGATAGAAGTCGCGGGGCACCATGCCCTCGCGCTCCCAATCGGAGAAGTTGGGCACTACCTCGGCTTCGATGAAGCTACGGATGACCTTGCGGAAATCCTCGTGCTCTTCGTTGAATACTGTGCGCTGCATTGTTTCTCCTGGATATTGTGAAATGAAAGTGAGTAGTGCTCAGCCGAGGATTCGCACCCGATCGCGGGTGGCGTTGACGGCGCAGAGCGCGATGACGGCACCGATGACAGTCGCGATTCCGAAGATCTGGAATGCGGTGGCGTATCCCTCGGCCGGGGTTGCGGCGCTGTCGACGATGACGCCGGTGAGGTAGGGAGCGATCAGACCGCCGGTGGCCATCAGAGCCATGAAAACACCCAGTACCGAGGCCATCTGCTGCGGCGGGCAGATTTCGGAGATCGCTGCGTTGAACTGCGGAATGATGACCGTCCCGATGCCGTAACCCACTGATACCACGAGCACCGCAACGATCGGAGTCTTGATGAACGGCATGCTGACGAGGGCAAGCCCACAGATCAGCAGGGCAATTCCGGGAACGATACCGCGCAGGATCCGAGAGCTGGCACCCCGCGCCATCAGCCTGTCACTGATCGACGTGCACAGGAACATGAAGAACAGTCCCGCGATGCTGGGAATGCCGAACATGGTTCCCGCCTGAACCCGCGAGTATCCAAGTCCCACTTCGAAGTACGACGGCAGCCACGTGAGCACCACCGTGATGAGAGCGTACATGGTGAACACCGCGGCAAGAGCACCGAGGAATGTCGGCGTGAAGAAGATCTTCGTCAGCGGCACCTTGGCGACAACCACCGAGTCTGTGGCCGTTGTGGTCTCCCGCTCGGACTTCCTGACCGGCCGCTGCATGTACGGCCCCTCTTTCCAGGTGAACAACCACAGGACGCACCAGACCACGCCGACCCCGGCAAGGATGACGAACGTTGCTCGCCACCCCCAACTGGCTACAGCCAAGGCCATCAGCGGCGCGATCGCAATCTTCGCGATAGAGGCACCGGAAGCCAGGAAAGCTCCTGGCAGACCACGCTTTTCCGCAGGATGCCACGAGTAGACACCCGTGTGAACCAGCGCACCCGCTGGTCCCTCGAAGAATCCGAGCATCATGCGCGTGAACAGAAGCATGCCGAAACCGGCAACCACGACGAGCGGGATCATCGACGCTGCCCACCCCAGTGAGAGCAGAACCAGCAACCACCGCAGCGACATCCACTTGTGCAGTACCCCGGCAAAGAAGCCACCGACGGTGAAGGCCAGGAAGAATGCACTGCCGACCAGTCCGATCTGTGCAGAGGTCAGCCCGAATTCCTTGGCCAGCGGCTGTGCAACCAGGCCGAAGACTGCCTTGTCAGCCCAGTTGACGACGACAAGGAGAACGAGAACTCCGGTGAGCCCCCATGCCCGCACTCGGGATTCCCCTACTTCTCGCGGTGGTGCGGCGGTGGGAAGAGCCGGCTTGCTCAACGTCATTCTCATCGATCCTCTCAGGCAAGTGCGACAACTGCGCCACGGAGTGAGCGCAATGCGAAACAGAAGCTGGGTGAACTGATCTCAGCACCGAAGTACTGGATGCGGGACTCGGAGACCGGTCCGGTGCGAACCCGATGTCGTCGATTCGTGGTCGATTCAACCGCCGGGCACCTACTCTGTGACGCACGCCACCTTGCCGCCCAGAAAGTAAATCATCAATCGACACTCCGACGCAATAGCCTCGTGAAATTGTCCACCTTCGTCGACAATCTGCCGGATATCGCGACGAAAGTCCCTCGTAAATACGCATTGTGACCCAGTAGACAAAACTCGAATGGTGGTGTTAAGTAAATCTTCATCCGATCATTTAGGAGACAATCGTGACCAGAAAAGTCCATGTTGCCGGAGTGGGAATGATCCCGTTCACCAAGCCGGGCAAGAGTGAGAACTACAACGTCATGGGAGAGACGGCCGCCCGTGCCGCCCTCGACGACGCCGGTATCGACTACTCGCTGGTCCAGCAGGCCTATGCCGGCTACGTTTACGGCGATTCCACTGCCGGACAGGCCGCCGTCTACGGTCTCGGGCTCACCGGAATCCCGGTCATCAACGTCAACAACAACTGCGCCACAGGCTCGTCGGCCCTTTTCCTCGCACGCCAAGCCGTCGCGAGCGGCGCCGTCGAATGCGCATTGGCTGTCGGCTTCGAGCAGATGAAACCCGGTGCGCTCAAGCGGGTCTGGGACGACCGCCCAGCGCCGATGTTCCGTTTCGACGATCTGATGACCGAGATCCAAGGCGTCCACGACGCACCGCGCGCAGCCCAGATGTTCGGTGGCGCAGGACTTTCGCACATGGAGAAGTACGGCACCAAGCCCGAGACCTTCGCAAAGATCTCGGTCAAGGCCCGTAAGCACGCGGCCAACAATCCCAACGCGGTCTTCCGTGATCTTCTCACCGAAGAGCAGGTGCTGGAGTCACCGCACATCTTCGGCCCGCTCACTCGTTACCAGTGCTGCCCACCCACCTGTGGCGCCGCTGCCGCTGTCGTCTGCAGCGAAGAGTTCGCCCGCAAGCACGGGCTGGCGGCTGACGTAGTGATCGAGGCACAGGCCCTGACCACCGATACACCAAGCACTTTCGAGGACCGCGACATGATGAAGGTCGTCGGCTACGACATGACGGCTGCCGCAGCTGCGCAGGTTTACGAAGCCGCAGGCATCGGACCTGAGGACGTTCAGGTCGTGGAACTGCACGACTGCTTCTCCGCCAACGAACTCATCACGTACGAAGGTCTTGGCCTCACGCCCGAAGGTACTGCCGAGAAGTTCATCCTGGACGGCGACAACACCTACGGCGGACGAGTAGTCACCAACCCGTCGGGAGGCCTGCTGTCAAAGGGCCACCCCCTCGGCGCCACCGGTCTTGCCCAGTGCGCCGAACTGGTCTGGCAACTGCGCGGTCAGGCCGGCAAGCGGCAGGTCGAAGGAGCACGAATCGGACTGCAGCACAACCTCGGACTCGGCGGTGCGTGTGTGGTCAGCATCTTCAAGAAGGTGGGCTGACATGGCGCTCGATCCGTCCGTCGTCGGAACGATCATCCCGGGCCACGAGGCACTGGTCGAGCGCGGACGCCTGCGCTTCTTCGCCCAGGCCATCGGTGAGACCAACCCGATCTACGGAGACGTCGAGGCCGCCAAGGCTGCGGGGCATCGTGACCTGGTGGTACCGCCGACATTCCTGTTCTGCCTCGACATGGAAAAACCGGACCCGTTTGCCCTGGTCCGATCGTTGAAAATCGACATGAGGTACGTCCTGCACGGCGAGCAGTCCTTCGAATATCACGCACTCGCCTATGCCGGCGACACACTTGCCTACAACGGCAAGGTCACGGACGTGTACTCGAAGAAGAACGGCGCCTTGGACTTCCTTGTCCGGACCGCCGAGGTCACCCGCGACGGCGAGTTGATCGCCCGCCTCACCAACACCCTGGTCGTTCGAAACCCTAAGGCGCAGAAATGAAAACAGGTGACGTTCTTCCCTCCCTGGAATTGCCCGAGATCAGTCGCACCACTCTCGCGCTCTACGCCGGAGCTTCGGGTGACCACAATCCGATGCACATCGATCTCGACGTCGCTCGCTCCGGCGGAATGGACGACGTGTTCGCACACGGCATGCTCTCGATGGCCTACCTCGGTCGATTGCTGACCAATTACGTTCCGCAGGAACGCATCCGCACCTACAGTGTTCGCTTTGCCTCCATCACACCGCTGCACGCCAAGCCGACGTGTACCGGGACCGTCACCAAGGTCGAGGACGGCCTGGCCCATCTCGATATTGCCGTCACTCTCTCCGACGGCACCGTCACCCTGCGCGGCGACGCCGTCGTAGCCGCTTGAAAACTCTCTCTACCGAAAGGAACCCCGACATGGGCAAGCTCGACAACAGGACAGCACTCGTCACCGGATCCGGCCGCGGTATCGGCCGCGCCATCGCCATGAAGTTCGCTGCGGAAGGCGCGAGCGTCGTAGTCAACGATCTTGATCCGGGCCCGGCCAAGGAGACGGTCGAGGAGATCATCGCGGCCGGTGGCAAGGCAGTGGCGTGCGTCGGTTCGGTCACCGAAGAAGGTTTTGCGGATCGATTCGTCAACACCGCAATCGATACCTTCGGCGGCCTCGACATCATCGTCAACAATGCCGGGTTCACCTGGGACAACGTCATCCAGAAGATGACCGACGAGCAGTGGGACACGATTCTCGATCTGCATCTGAAGGCACCGTTCCAGATCCTGCGCGCCGCTCAGCCCTACATCAAGGCCAATCCCACCGACTACCACCGCAAGGTTGTCAACATCTCCTCCAATGCCGGAGTGGTGGGCAATGCCGGACAGTCCAACTACGCAGCCGCCAAGGCCGGCATCATCGGCTTGAGCAAGACCCTTGCGCGTGAGTGGGGTCGTTACAAGGTCAACGTCAATGCCGTTGCATACGGTCTGATCAACACCCGCCTGACGGAAGCGTCGGCGGACGGTAACTCGACCATCGACGTCGAGGGTCGCGAGATCAAAGTCGGCGTCAACCCGCAGCTCCTGGCGGCAGCCGAGCGGACCATCCCACTGGGCCGCGCCGGACGTCCGGACGAAGCGGCCGGCGCGGTATTTGCGCTCTGCCTGCCCGAAACCGACTACGTCAGCGGCCAATGCCTGGTGTGCGACGGCGGCAGTCGCTGACCTCACGTTTCCCGAAAGGAGCGGTCCCCATGTACTTGACTCAGTCTCTGCAACGATCAATGCAGCAACGCCCTGACCAACCCATGACCGTGTGTGGGGACCGTATCCGCACCTGCGCCGAGGTCGGCGGGAGGGTAACCCGTCTTGCAGGCGCTTTCCGCGACCTCGGTGTGCAGGTAGGCGATCGCGTCGCGATACTGTCGCTCAACTCCGATCGCTATCACGAGTACTTCTTTGCCACCTGGTGGATGGGAGGCGCTGTCAATCCGCTCAACACCAGATGGAGCGCTGCCGAGATCGCTTTTGCGCTGGACGATTCCGATACACGAGTGCTGGTCGTCGACGACACCTTTCTGCCGCTACTCGACGAGGTACGGGTGTTGTTCCCACAGCTCGCCGTAGTAATACATGCCGGCGAACTGCCGACGCCGGCCGGCGCTCTCGACTACGAGAATCTGATCGCCTCGAGCGAACCCACACCGGACCTGCGACTCGGCGGCGACCACTTGGCCGGAATCTTCTATACCGGCGGAACCAGCGGTCACCCCAAGGGGGTCATGCTCACCCACGCCAACCTCGTGACGTCGAGCCTCGGCGCAGTGGCCAGTAACAGAACGCCTGGTACCGACGGCCTGGCTCTGATCACCGCCCCGATGTTTCATCTTGCGTCGCTGGCAAATTGGATCGGTCGTAACACTGTCGGGGCGACGTTGGTGATTCAGCCAAGTTTCGAACCGGCCACCGCACTGCGCTTGATCGAGCAGCACAAAGTTACGTCGATGCTGTTGGTACCCACGATGATTCAAATGCTGATTCGTCATCCGGACCGGACGAACCGGGACCTGTCCAGCATCCTGGCCGTGCAGTACGGCGCTTCCCCGATCTCCGAAACCTTGCTTCGGCAAGCGCAACAGGCTTTTCCGCAGGCAGCCTTCATGCAGGGGTACGGCATGACCGAGGCCGGACCCGGACTCACCAGCCTGAGCGCAGAAGATCACGTCGACGCGACCCGCCTGAAATCTGCCGGTCGGCCGATGGGACACGTCGAGATTCAGGTGGTCGACGAGAACGGCAACGAGCTTCCTCGCGGTGAGGTCGGCGAAATCATCGCCCGCGGCGGCAACATCATGTGCGGCTACTGGAATCGGCCGGAAGAAACACGATCGGCATTGCGCGACGGTTGGCTGTACACCGGCGACGGAGGCTACATGGACGAAGCCGGGTATCTCTTCGTCGTGGATCGGCTCAAGGACATGATCATCTCGGGTGGTGAGAACGTCTATTCGACGGAGGTCGAAAACGCACTGGCCACACATCCGGACGTAATCAGCTGCGCTGTGATCGGCGTACCCGACGATCAGTACGGCGAACGAGTCCACGCGGTCCTGGTCGTGCGTCCCGGGGTGTCTTTGACGTGCGAAGAAGTCCGCGCGCACTCGAAGACGCTGATTGCCGGCTACAAGTCTCCGCGAAGTATCACCATCGTCGAGCAAATGCCCGTGTCCCCGGCTGGCAAGATACTCAAGAGAGAACTCCGCAGGCAGTTCTCCGACTTGGCAACCAGCACCATCACCTGACCACGCCACCGACCTCGAGGGCCCCATGACGATCGATACATCGGACGGCACACCTGCGGCCTCGCCGGACCGGCCGGCCACGCCGAAAACGACCCCGAAGAAGACGCTGCGCCCACGCAACCGCAAGGCGCAGATCATCACCGTGGCTCGTGAACAGTTCGGCCGCTCGGGGTACCACAACGTCAGCATGGAAGGCATCGCGTCTGCGGTGGGCATCACCGCAGGCGCGCTGTACCGCCACTTCCCGAACAAGCAGGAACTCCTCGCGCAGGCGATGCTCGACGGCTCGTCTTCGATCCTCGCGATCCTCGACGAGGTCGATCGAACCGATTCCAGGGTGGTCTTCACGGCACTGGTTCGTTACGGACTCGACAACAACTTCCGTAGTCTTCTCTTCGATCAGGAGGCCCGTAACCTGACCCCTGAGCGCAGAACGGAGGCGCGTGCCGGAGTTCGGGAAGTCACGAGCCGGGTCGCAGTCGCCCTTCGACACGAGCGTCCCGACCTGTCGGTTCCCGATTCCGTCGTTCTGGGGTGGGCACTCACCAGTATCGCGTTCAGCCCCGCTCGACACCGCACGACGCTTCCTCGAAAGCGCTTCGAGGCTCTGTTAGCCAGGTTGTTCGATGTCGTTCGTACCGCTCCGGTCCTTCCCGAGGAGCCGGCGGCACAGCCCCAGCCGACTTCGAACTTCAGCCACACTTCGCGTCGCGAAAGTTTGATGGGCGCCGCAATCACGCTGTTCGATCAACGCGGCTACCGATCCGTGACAATGGACGACATCGGCAGCGCCGCCGGTGTTCCGAGTTCGAGCATCTACACCCATTTCGGAAGTAAAGCCGAAGTGCTGCAAGCAATTCTGGCCCGCGGGAACGAAACACTCCGGCTCGGCCTGGTCCAGGCTTTGAGGAACGCAGACTCACGGGAAGACGCGATTGCCCGCGTCGTACATTCGTACACCAATTCGGTGATCTCACCTGACAGCGCGATTGCCATTCTCATCGAAGAAACAGCGAACTTGCCCGAAGAAGCGCAGGCCTCGACGCACATTGCACAACGCGAGTACATCGACGAGTGGGTACACCTGCTCGGTAACGAAACCGCGGATGCACGGGCGACGGTGTTGGCAACCATCAGCATGATCAACGACCTCACGCGCGTCCGACTCGAATCACGACAGCGCGCGATCGAGGATCTGGCGGTGAGGATTCTCGCCACCCAGACGGTCTGACTCGTCACTCCCCAGCGCTGAACCCTACGACTGGTGCTACCGTATCCAAGTACTTTCTTTTTACTAGCAACTAGCTTTACCGGGTAACGCTCGGATGAGCTACAACGGAAACGGAACCACCGATGTCACTCGACGCAGCCACCCCATTTACCGCACAGCAGCTCGACGCAGCCGGCCGTGAACTGCTCTTCACAGCAGCCCGCACGGCAAACTCCTTCTCCAACGAACCGGTCACCGACGACGAACTGACTGCGATCTGGGAGCTCGCGAAGTGGGCACCGACCGCGGCCAACACCAATCCACTGCGCGTGCTGTTCGTGCGTACGGAGGAGGGCAAAGCGCGCCTCGTCGAGCACATGTCCGACGGCAACAAGGCCAAGACCGCATCGGCGCCTGCTGTCGCGGTTCTTGCCGTTGACACCAAGTTCTACGAGCATATTCCGGCACTGTTCCCCATCCGTCCGGAGATGAAGGACTACTTCGAGTCCGACGACGCTGCCGCCACATCGAGCAGCAAGTTCAACGCCGCACTGCAGGCTGGTTACGTGATCCTCGCGATTCGGGCGCAGGGCCTGGTCGCCGGCCCGATGGCCGGCTTCGACGCCGACGGCATCGACGGCGAGTTCTTCGCGGACGGACGCTTCAAGACCACCCTGGTGGTCAACATCGGCCATCCCGGAGAGAACCCGTGGTTCGACCGTCTGCCGCGGCTGTCCAATGAGGATGCGCTCAGCTGGGCCTGAGGCCGACTCGTACAGTTCCCACAATGCGGGAGGGTTCTCCGGAGCCCTCCCGCATTGCTGTCTCGAGCGTTTGCTGTCTCCAGCACGTTTCAACTCCGCACGCAGTGGGTACCTACCCGCGTCCCGCAAAATCTCACGTCCAGAACAACATCCGACACGCTGCAATCGGAATTAGTTGCAGTATCTCAGTTTTTGGACGACAGTCGAGGGAAACCCCTCGGCCTACGGAGGCTGCGGGGAAAGCCCTTGTGCGCCGGTCGGTGTCGAGGGAAGACGTTCGAGCGAGCAGAAGTCCGAAGAAAGTGGGTTCGGAAATATGGGCGCCCTATGGGATTTTGTCGTTGCACGACGACAACAATTGATGACCGACTCGTACCTACATGTTTCAGCAGTTATCCAGTCCGTGATCATCGCGACGATTGCCGCCGTGATCATCGGCATTCTCGTCTACCGGAGCCCGGCGGGATCCTCCATCGCTACGGCGTTGGCCAGCACGATCCTGACGGTTCCTTCATTCGCTCTCCTCGGACTGCTCATTCCGATTCTCGGTCTCGGCGTCGCTCCCACGATCACCGCGTTGATCTTGTATGCCCTGCTCCCGATCATTCGGAACACGATCATCGGTCTGGATGCGGTCAACCCGGCGATCACGGACGCAGCCCGCGGTGTCGGAATGAATCGCATGCACGTTCTGAGTCGAATCGAGCTGCCGATCGCGTGGCCGTCGATCCTCACCGGCATGCGGGTCAGCACACAGATGCTCATGGGCATCCTCGCCATCGCGGCGTACGCCAAGGGTCCTGGTCTGGGAAACCTGATCTTCTCCGGACTCTCGCGCGTCGGTAGCCCGAACGCTGTTCCTCAAGCGCTGGTCGGAACCGTACTGATCGTCATTCTGGCTCTGATTCTCGACGGAATCTACGTCGTCATCGGTCGTCTCACTACTTCGAAGGGGCTGCAATGACTGAAACCATTCCGTCTGACGTATCTGCAGATCAGAAGGTATCCGGGGTAGAGATTGTTCTCGAATCCGTGACCAAGCGTTACCCGGGCCAGAAAGCTGCAGCGGTGGACAATGTTTCACTGACTGTTCCGGCCGGTGAGATCGTGGTCTTCGTCGGACCCTCGGGTTGCGGCAAGACGACGACGATGCGCATGATCAACCGTCTGATCGAACCCACCTCGGGCAAGATCACCATCGACGGCAAGGACGCGCTGTCCATCGACCCGGACAAGCTTCGCCGCGGCATCGGCTACTCGATTCAGCAGGCAGGATTGTTCCCGCACTTCACCATTGCGAAGAACGTCGCGACGGTGCCCGGCCTCATCGGTTGGGACAAGAAACGTATCGCAGCTCGCACCGACGAGATGCTCGACCTCGTCGGCCTCGATCCCGATACTTATCGCGACCGCTACCCTCGCCAGTTGTCCGGTGGCCAGCAACAGCGTGTGGGCGTGGCGCGGGCTCTGGCTGCAGATCCCCCTGTCTTGTTGATGGACGAGCCTTTCGGTGCCGTCGACCCGATCACCCGCGGCCTGCTGCAGGACGAACTGATGCGTCTGCAGTCGGAGTTGGGTAAGACCATCGTCTTCGTCACCCACGATTTCAACGAGGCAGTCAAACTCGGTGACCGTATTGCCGTGCTGGGCAATCAGTCCAGCATCATGCAGTACGACACTCCGGAGGCGATTCTCGCCAATCCCGCAAACGACATGGTCGCGGGATTTGTCGGGGCGGACGCCTCGCTCAAGCAGCTGACCCTGACACGCGTGCGCCAGATCAAACTCAAGCAGTGCCTCACCGCCCGCGAAACCGATTCGGTCGATGATTTGAGAACCGCACTCGCAGCGCGTAAGTGGAAGTGGGCCCTGATTCTCGATCAGCGTGGACGGCCGCTTCGCTGGGTCTCGCCCGGCCACCTCGCCCATGCGTCGACGCTTCGAGGTGTCGGTAACGAGATCGGCGAAGCCGTGTCCATCCAGTCCACCCTGCAGGATGCCTTGGAGGCTCTTCTCGCCGAAAGCAATGCGTCCACTGTGGTCACCGGACGGCGCGGCGAGTATGTCGGTCTCATCACCATCGACACACTGGTCAGCCATCTCTCCGAGATGCGCGAGGAGCATGCGCACGACCACGACGAAGAGCCAGACACCGAGAACGTCGAGGGTTGAACATGACTGCCACGACAGAGGAGCCCGTCTCCGCGCCTGAGATGGAACCGGACGCCCCCGATCTGGGTGCGGCCGAGAACGCCGCCACACGCCGTGCGGAACGGATGCGACTGTATGTGCAACCGGTCATCGTCCTGATCCTGGTTGCGGGCGTGTTGATCTGGGCATTCAGCCGAGATCTCAACGCGACGCAGAAGGCGAGCATCAATCTCGACAACATCGTCACACTGACCTGGCAGCACGTACTGATCACGGCCGCCGTGGTCATCATCGTCGTCGCCATCGCGGTTCCACTCGGAACCCTGCTGACCAGGCCGAAATTCACCCGATTGGCACCGTTCTTCGTGGGAATAGCCAACATCGGAGCCGCAGCGCCCGCCATCGGCCTGCTCGTGCTGTTCTATCTCGCAACAAGAACGACGGGCTTCTGGATAGGCGTATTTCCCATCGCGTTCTATTCGCTGCTCCCGGTCCTGCGCAACACAATCCTCGGCTACCAGCAAGTGGACAAGACCTTGATCGATGCCGGGCGCGGGCAGGGAATGTCTTCGCTCACGGTCCTGCGTCAACTCGAATTCCCGATGGCCGTCCCGTACATCCTTGCAGGACTGCGTACTTCGCTCGTTCTGGCAGTCGGCACCGCGACGCTGTGCTTCCTGGTCAGTGCCGGCGGGCTCGGCATTCTGATCGACACCGGATACAAGCTCCGCGACAACGTCACCCTCGTGGTCGGTGCGGTACTGGCGGTGTCGTTGGCCTTGTTGATCGACTGGCTCGGCGCGCTCGCCGAAACTTATCTCGGGCCCAAGGGATTACGATGACCAAGACTTCGATCACCAGAACGTGGGGCTGGAAAGTCGCGGTTGCCACGATCGGCCTCACACTTGTCGCTTCGTGTGGCCTCGAGTCCGGTGGCGCACTGCCCCTGGCTGTCGGCCCCGGCAGCATCGAGCCGGTTCCCGAGCTCGAGGGTGTGAAGATGACCGTCGGCTCCAAGGACTTCACCGAGCAGATCGTGCTCGGATACGTCATCGAATTCGCGATGGCCGCTGCGGGCGCAGATGTTCGAGATCTCACGAACATCCAGGGCTCGAACAGCACCCGTGACGCACAGTTGAACGGGCAGATCGACCTTGCGTACGAGTACACCGGGACCGGCTGGATCAACTACCTCGGCAACGAGACTCCTCTTCCCGATTCGCAGGCGCAGTTCGAGGCCGTCCGTGATGCGGACCTTGCTGCGAACGACATGGTGTGGACCGATCCGGCGCCGATGAACAATACGTATGCATTGGCGATGAGCAAGGAGACCGCTGAGAAGACCGGCGTCAAGACGGTTTCCGACTACGCGAAGTTGGTCGAATCCGATCCCGGCGCCGCGGTGACGTGCGTCGAGACCGAGTTCAACGTCCGCCAGGACGGATACCCCGGCCTGGCAGCGAAATACGGTTTCGACGCCTCGCGTGCCCAGCGCCAGATCCTGCAGACCGGCATCATCTACCAGGCGACAGCCGACAGCGATCAGTGCAAGTTCGGCGAGGTGTTCACCACCGACGGTCGCATCATCGCACTCGATCTCGTTCTGCTCGAAGACGATCTGCAGTTCTTCCCGAAATACAATCCGGCATTGGTCATGAAAAAGGACTTCGCGGAAGCACATCCGGAGGTTGCCGAAGTCATGGCGCCGATCTCGGAGAAACTGACCAACGAGGTGATGACCGAGCTCAACCGGCAGGTCGACGTCGACGGCAAGGAGCCGGCGGACGTGGCTCGCGACTGGCTGGTCTCGGAAGGCTTTGTCACCGCTGAGTGATCGGCGGACCGCAGCACAGCCGAGTAGTTACCGCTTGCGTCCCACGCAGAACACCCGCCGGAACGGAAACAGCGTTCCGGCGGCTGTTGCGGGATACGCCTCCCGCAGCAGATCCGAATACTGGCGCTCGAACTCCGGAGCGTCGGCCTCGCCGAGAACGTCCAGCACCGGCCGAAGTCYAGTCCCTCGAACCCATCCGAGCACCGGATCAGCACCGGCCAGCACGTGTACGTACGTCGTCTCCCAGGCGTCGACGTCGAATCCGTGCTCCTGCAGACGCTGCGCGTACGCAACCGGACTGTCGACGCCTTCCGGGCCGCGTAGGACGCCGCCCAGTCGCTCGCTCCATTCCGCGGACTCCGCGAGGCTTCGCATGAGCGCATGTGACGGTGCATCGAAGTTTCCCGGAACCTGCCACGCCAGCCACGACCCGGATGCCAGGGTGTCCGCCCACTGGTCGATCAGCTCGCGGTGGCTCGGAACCCACTGCAATGCAGCGTTACTGACGACCACGTCGTAACCCGTGGCATCGAAGGACATGATGTCCCCCAACTCGACGGTGACGTTTCCCGGTAGGTCTGTCGGGGCCTGCGCCACCATTTCGGGAGACGAGTCGAATCCGGATACCGAGGCGTCCGGCCATCGTTCCCCCAGCATCGCGGTCAAGCTACCTGATCCGCAGCCGAGGTCGGCTACCCGCGTCGGGTCTTCGGTCGCCACCCGTGACACCAGGTCCACGAACGGGCGTGACCGCTCACCCGAATAGCGGCCGTAGACTTCGGGATTCCACGTGACAGTGCGCATGAACCCATCCTGCACCCTGTTCCTGAGAATTGCCGCCCTCTAGATCACCGACGCGGCACCACGGTGGACAGTACGTTCGGCAACCTCGACCAGTCCGCGGTGATGTAACTTGCGTGATCACCCGCCAACCGGTCGAGACGCTCGCTCGCCTCGACCTCGGTGGCATGCGCACCGTCGATCTGTGGAGCGACCTTGTGCGCGTCGGTCATGACGAGCAGGTAGCCACGATCGTGGTACCACTGCGGATCCACAACGCCCGAGGTGTAATCGAGGGCGTCGCCGTCGAAGATCACGAACCACGGGCGGATGCCCGGGTCGGCGTAACGGTCGATTCGTGGGTCTCCCGGTGACGCCCGGTGAACAGCGGGAAAGGCGGCGCCGAGTTGGACGAGTCCGGCAGCGGACAGATCTCGCAAGTGCGTCGCGTACTGCCGGTCGGTCCACTCCGTGTCGAGCGGGTTTCCCTCCTCGATCGTTCCCGGAATCAGCTCGAACAGAAATTTGCCGCTCATCTCGGACATGGTCGGCCATCCACGGTCGGTGACGGCGGCATCCGGGGTCGAGTAGGACTCACCCATCAGATCGGATGGAGTGAAGACCGCGTCGCCGAGAGTCCCGAGGATCAAGGCGTCGAGATCGGCAGGTCCGCGTCCGTAGCCGGTGGTGAAACCGTCCTTGAGTTCCAACTTGATCATCACCGGAGGATGCTCGGGGTCGGCTTCGTGCCACGCCCGCATATCTGCCAGGCATCCGCGCAGTCCCTGATCTCGCTGACCGCTTCGCAACCCGGATGCGTCCTGCGCACCGACGCAGTTGCTGTCACTCGCCACCGGATTCATGTGCGAGACACGCCAGTCCGGACCACCGCCGTTGGTCCACAGATCCAATTCGAGCAGCGAGGCCCCGGAGTCCAAAGCGTCGGCGAAGTACGGAAACGTCGCCTTCTCGTAGGAATTGTGGACGCCGACGGACGTGGTCTCGGAGAACGAGCGAGCTCGGTCCGCAGTCGCCTCGGCACCGGCAGTGGGAGCCGAGACGACCGAGACGATGGCCGTGAATGCACTCACACCGGCTACCAGAATTCCACGCATGTTCGACACTCTCGCAGAAATGACGCCGTCGCAGGACGGAATCGGAAGAGGCAACTGGACGAACGTCCTAGACGGCATCGAGGGTGAGGCGCGGTCTCAGGCGGTGAGTGAAGGAAATTATCAGGCAAATAGCATCATGGCTGGAACTGATCCGAGTCGGAGCACTCGGCCAACACCCGCAGAAGGAATCGCATGCAGCTGACTCAATTCGTTCACCGATCCCTGCGAGCATCACCCGATGCGGTGATGACGATCTTCGACGGCCGGCTGCGCACGTGCCGGGAATCGGTGGACCGGACGAGCAGACTCGCCGGAGGGTTTCAGACTTTGGGCCTGCGCACCGGTGGCAGAGTCGCAATCTTGGCATCGAACTCCGACTACTACCACGAGGCGCTCCTGGCCTGCTGGTGGTTCGGAGCAGTGGCCAGTCCGGTCAATTCTCGCTGGAGCACGGCGGAAATCACGTACGCCCTGGAAGATTCAGGATCGACGGTATTACTCGTGGACGAGAACTTTGCTTCCGTCGGATCTACCCTTCGCGAGGCGTGTCCAGGCCTGACCACTGTCGTCTACTGCGGCAGCGGCCCGGTTCGCGACGGAATGCTCGACTATGAACGGGTGATCGCGGAGGCGACTCCGGTCGACGATCTGCGCGTCGGCGGCGACACGCTGGCACTACTCCTCTACACCGGCGGGACCACCGGAGTGCCGAAAGGCGTGATGATCAGTCATCAAGCGCTGATGACCTCGGCGCTTGGTACTCTCGCGGCAGGCAGCGTGGCTGTCAGCAACGGAACGAACCTCGCGATCAACCCTCTGTTTCACATCGCCGGGATAGTCGGATGGTTGGCTCAGTCGCTGATGGGTGGCACCCAGGTGTTCATGCCGAACTTCAGCCCACGCACGTTCCTCGAGGCCGTTGATCGCCATCGCCCGACAACTGTGGGTCTGGTGCCGACGATGCTTCAGATGTTGGTCGACTACGAAGACTCGACCACCTATGACTTGTCCAGCGTCAGGATCCTGAGATACGGCGCCTCGCCCATTTCGCCGACGCTTCTCGAACGAGTCATGCAAATGTTCCCCAACAGCTCGTTTGTGCAGGGCTACGGGATGACTGAAACCGCGCACATCAGCATGCTGAGCCCGGCTGATCACCTCGAAGGTGGTGATCTCCTCCGCAGCGCCGGTCGAGTACTGCCGCACTGCGAGGTGAAAATCGTCGACCCGACCGGCGCGGAACTCCCACCCGGCGAGGTGGGCGAAATCGTCACGTTCGGCAGCCACGTCATGCTCGGATACTGGAACAAACCGAAAGAGACCGCAGAAGTGCTCCGCGACGGGTGGATGCATACCGGCGACGCCGGATACCTCGACGCCCGCGGTTACCTGTTCATCGTCGATCGCATCAAGGACATGATCGTCACCGGTGGCGAGAACGTCTACTCCACCGAGGTCGAAAACGCTCTGGCACAACATGAATCCGTCGCGTCCTGTGCCGTGATCGGCCTGCCCGATACCCAGTGGGGCGAGCGTGTCCATGCCGTAGTCGTCCTTCGGCATGGTTTCGACGCCGACGCCGACGAACTGCGCGCTCACGTGAAAACGCTGATCGCCGGTTACAAATCTCCGCGTACCTTCCAATTCGTCGATGCATTGCCACTGTCGGCAGCGGGCAAGATACTGAAGCGCGATCTTCGTTGCAACCCAACGTAATCCTCTACGACAGTCAGGATTACAGCTGCAATGTCGGTTCTGGATCAGTGATCAAGCGGTGCAGTGACGGCGATGCAGCTACGGCCTCTCCCAGTTGCGTGGCGCTCGCGATTTCGTCGCCGAACTCCGATCGCCAGGCATGCAGTCGTCGGGTGAGTTGTTGCAAGCGGTATTCGCGGGTCATGCCGATCGCACCGTGTGCCTGGTGGGCGGCGCGCACGCTCGCGAGCGCATTCTGCGAAACCACCAATTTGGTTGCACACACTTCGAAGTCGGCGTCGCGCCGGGTGAGCGCGTGCGCCGTGCGATCCACGGCCAGTGTGGACATCGATGCCATCTGTGCGAGGGTGACGATATGCTGCTGGACGGCTTGGAATTGCGTGATGGGCCTGCCGAACTGCACCCGCTCCGACACGTAGCGCCGGGTCAACGTCGACACCGACTCCATCGCTCCCGACATCTGCACCGAGCGCAAGAACGCGCCGAGCCTGCTGAGAATCCGCGGGTCGACCAAGTTGTCGCCATCGACAATCCGCGCTTCTGCGAACGTCAGGCTCTGACGCGGTTGCCCGGCAAGATCCGTCCCTCCACTGATCTCGGCGTCGGAGATGTTCAGGAGTACAACGCGATCACCGAGAACTGCTGCCAGCACTGATGCGGCGCTACCCCACGGCACATCGTGAAAGGTGCCCGACAGGAAACCGTCGTTGGTGCGACGCACATCGTCGCGCTGCGATCCCGGCGCGACGGTTGCGATTCCGGAGGGCACCGGTAGCCCGGCCGCTGCTGCCAGCCTGCCCGCGAGGTACGTCTCGGCGAGCGGCAACGGCGCAGCGTGCCTCGCCGCCGCGCGCTGGACAGTCACGGCGTCGAGGAGCGAGCCACCGGAACCACCAACGGATTCGGGAAGACCGACCAGTGGCAACCCCAGTTCGACTGCCGCGCTCCATAATCCGGTGGGCAGACCGCCCATCTCCGCCTGCGCTACCACCTCGGTGCCGGACTTCTCGGCGAAAAATTGCTCTACCATCGATTCGAGGTCGGCGTCGAATGTGTACGCGTTGATCTCTGACCCCGAATTCATCGGTTCAATCCTTTCACGATCACGGTGCGGAGAATTTCGTTGGTGCCACCGCGAATCGACCACGACGGCGCCACCAGCACGGCCCGTGCGAGCAGTGACTCGTACGGGTCGTCGGAGGCAAGGTCTGGAGCCCGGCCGAGGTGCCGTGCCACGGTGGCAACACAGTCCTGTTCGAAGCGTGTTGCCATTTCCTTGATCAGCGCGGCCTCCGTGACCGGCGAGCGACCGGAGTCGACCATTCGTGCAATGGACAGCGACATCCCACGAAAAGCCCAGCAGCGCGCCGTAATCGAGCCCAGATCGGCGAGGGCAGAGGGACCGCCCATCGCCGCCTGGTTGGCTGCCCAGTTCTCGAGGACCGGCATCAGCGACATCCAACGGTCGACGCCACCTCGCTCGAGTGCGAGTTCACCGGTGTTTTGTCCCCAGCCCGCTCCGACGCCTCCGAGGCGACGCGAGTCCGGCACGAAAACGTCCTGGAACGACACCTCGCAGAAGTCCTCGCTTCCGTCGATGAACGGAATGGGTGAGACGGTCAGGCCCTCGCTGTCGCGATCGACGATCAGCTGAGTGAGTCCGTTGTGCTTGTCTGCCGAGGTTCGAAGCAGAGCGAGTATGTGTGTGGCATGGAAGGCACCGGTGGTCCAGATCTTGGTGCCGTTGACTTTCCAGCCACCATCAACACGTTCGGCGCGAGTGCGTACCGATGCCAGGTCCGAACCCGAGTCGGGTTCACTCATCCCGGTATCGAGAACGAGAACTCACCGCTCGCGATACCGGGAAGGAAGTACCGCTTCTGTTCTTCCGTGCCGTTGGCGGCGATGCTCGGACCCGACTGTCTGTCTCCGATCCAGTGATAGCCGACCGGCGCTCCCCGCGCGAGAAGTTCTTCGACGACGACCAATCGATCCACTGCTGACCGTCCGCCCCCGCCGTATTCCTTCGGCAGTGACATTCCGAGCCACCCACGGCTACCGAGATCTCGCGAGAACGCCGGATCCACAGCCCCGGACATCCCGAGTCCGAGGGGGTAGCTGCCCGGGGTTAGCCGCTTGTCGAGGTACTCCCGCACTTCGGCCTGAAGCGCGAGTTCCTCGATCGTCAGTTCTGTTGCGTCGAAACGCATGGACGTACTGCGTACCACCATCGTGACTTTCTCCTTCGCGGCAGCGGACAGGCTTCAGGGTACCGAGCCGAGGAACGAATGCATGAACCGAACCGTCTGCAGCAGCGACCGACCCGCCGCACTGTTCACGAACACGGAACCCTGCTCAGGAGCAGACGAACGACTCGACCATCCGTCGTTCGTCTGCCCTGTCGGCCAGTGGCCACGCCAACAGCATCAACACGATCCGAACCACCCACTGCGACTGTTGACCTTCGGGATCCAATCCAGCAAGTTCGAGTGCAGTACGCGGTAGCAACGGAGAAGACACGAGATACTCGTCGATACCGTTGGCCCGCGCCGCCGCAAGGCCATGGCTCATGGCGGCGTCGGCTCTGATCGCGTCGACGGCGACGAGGATCGACTCCACGATCCGCTCGTCGCCGCGCAGTGATTCGACGGCAGCCGCAACCTGGCTCGCCACGGACGCCGCACCTCGCGACAACAACCCCTCACGGATCGCGGACTTGCCACCCACGTAGCGGTAGAGCGTCGCCCGCGAACAGCCTGCGCGCGAAGCGACGTCGTCGGCACTGAACCGATCGAATCCCTGTTCTCGAATCAGCTCTGCTGCAGCCGCGAAGATGCGCTCGGTTGCGAGTTCACGGCGGTTACCGCCGGCCAACCAGTCGGCGGCGCGGCGCTCGTTCACACCGGTCACTCTCCGTCACCTCGTCTCATCTCGAGACAGATTCAATCAGAAATCTCAACGCTACGGAAGGCCGCGAGCCTCTGACCTGGGAGAAGTACGAGGGGGTTGAAGTGCGTTAGATTCTCTCAAAATGCCAGTTCAGAGGCATTTCCCACCTGTTGACTTCTCCTCGACGGCCGTGAAATCTTCCATTCGTGACACCACCGACGCTGGACATCAACCCCTTCCTCCCGTCGAATATCGACGACCCTTACCCGCTCTACGACGTACTCCGGCGCGAGCACCCCGTGTATCGAATACCCGATACCGACTTCTATCTGGTGTCGACGTGGGAACTTGTCACCGAAGCCGTTTCCCGTACCGAGGACTTCTCCTCCAACCTCACCGGCGTACTGGTTCGAACACCGGACGGATCGGCCGTGACGTTCGACATGAACGGCGGCGGGCAAGCCGTTCATGTCCTCGCGACCGCCGACGAACCCGACCATCAGCACCATCGCAAACTTGTCCTGCCGACACTGGTCGCCAAACGCATACGAGCACTCGAGCCGACGATGCTCGAGTACACGCAGCAGTTGTGGGACAACGGCTTCGACGGTCGACAGATCGAATGGGTCACGTCGGTAGCGGACACACTGCCGCTGCAGATGGTTGCCACACTGATCGGCCTGCCGGCACACGACGTCCCCCAATTGCTGGCGTGGTCTTACGACAGCACCGAACTTCTCAGCGGCATCGTGACGGCGGAACGGTTGACAGACGTCGTCACCTCGGCGGCCGAGCTCACCGGGTACCTCTACGGCAAGTTTCGTGAGGCGCGGACAAACCCGGTCGACGATCTACTCGGAGACCTCGTCCACTGCTGTGACGCAGGCGAACTCAGCGAAGACGTGGCCGTGCTGATGCTGGTGCAACTCGTCGGTGCGGGTGGCGAATCAACCGCCGGACTGATCGCCAACTCTGCACGGCTACTCGCCGAGCGCCCCGAGATACAGACGCAGCTGCGCGAGGACCCTCTACTCGTGAGCGCATTCCTGGAGGAGACGCTCAGACTCGAGTCGCCTTTTCGCGGACACCACCGACATGTCAATGCGGACACAACACTCGGCGGTGTGGCGCTCCCCGCCGGCAGTCATCTCATACTGCTGTGGGGCTCGGCGAACCGCGACCCGGAGTCGTTCGCCGAGCCACACGCGATGAACCTCGACCGGGCCAATCTCCGAGCGCATTTCGCCTTCGGCAAGGGAGCACATTTCTGTGTCGGGGCCGCGCTGGCCAGACTGGAAGCAAAGACCGCCATCGGTGTACTTCTCGAAAACAGTTCGCATGTCACAGTCGATTCCGAATTCCCGCCACGTTGGGTCCCCAGCATGTTCGTACGCCGCCATCAGAGTTTGCGTCTCGCTGTCACCGGATAGTTTCACTCAGTTGTCGAAATTGTGGGCAATCCAATCGATTGTCTGCATTCCGAACAGGTCTGTCCCCCAACCGTATGGATCCGCGAATGCGCGATCCATACTGCAGTCGGTGGGCTGATAGCTCACGTCCGTCCCTCGGCTTCTGTACGTGTCCGCCAGTTCTCGCGCATCAGCTGCCGGTACAAGTGACATCGGGGAGTCGTCCTTTGCGCACGAAGTTATCAATACCTTCGACGCCGGAGCGCCGTGGCCCAATACGTTGTCGTCGTACGCACGCTGGAAGCTGGGTTCTGTGATCGGATCGATTCCCGGCGCGAAAAGGCTTGCCAACGGTACGAACGGAAGCGTGAAGTACGCCGGCATCTGGCACTCACCCCGGTACACGTCGGCAATCACTCGGCCCACGGGATTGAGCTTGTCGTTCAACTTCATCTCGGGATACCACGGTTCGAGACCGAGGAGCGTCGCAAATCCGAAGCCCGCGCCGACCGAGGAATCTGTTGTCTCCATGAATGTTCGGGGCTTGATCACCATGCCCTCGAGGACTGTCGAGACGATATCGAGTTCCGGCGCGTAGGACTGCGCAGATTCTGCGGCGAATGCCGAACCGACTCCACCACCAGCGATTCCGAACAACGCAATCTCCGCCTCCGGATTCAGCTCGGAATCCTGCAGCTGAAATGCTGCGCGCACTGCATCCAACTGGGCGTGCCCGGCGAACTTACCCGCGAAGACACCGTGGGGATCACGGTCTCCGTTGTTCCCGACGTCGGAAATCACTACGGCATAGCCTTTTCCGAACATCAGCGCCAGTGGACCCAAGGCCGACCAGGAGGCGCCGTCCAGCGGATCGCCGCCGGTCCAGTGTGAACTCGGATGACAGTAGCCGCCGACGCTGTCGTTGGCCTCCTGATAGCTGATGATCTTCTTCTCCGACGCCGGCGTTCCGTCGATCGGGATCATCATGATTCCAGTGCTCACTACCGGCGTCGAACCGTCGATTCCGGTTGTGACATACATGATCTTGTAGGCGTCGAGCTGTCCCGGTCTGTATCCGGTGAACAGTACATCCACCTTCTTCGACTTCAGGAGATCACCGGGACGCTCGGCGCCGGTCAACACCGGCTCGTCGTAAAACGGATCATCGGCGGTGAGAGCAGTGAAGATCTCCTCTTCGGATGCGAACTCCCCTGAACTGAGAGCACCGACGGTGAACCCGTTGAATACCTCTCCCAGAGTTGGGGTGTCGGTCCGAAACTCCTCGGATACAGGAGTTTGCACGTCTTTCGGGACATCATTGTCCGGCACCTCAGCTCCGGCCGTTGCTGGCAGGACCAGCGCAACGGTCAGCGCTACCAGCGGCGCCAACCTTCGGAATGTCGCCGACGACATCACTGAACCGTCACTTTCAAACTGGAGAGGGCCGATTCGAGAGTTTGTGGGAGGGTCATCATCGGGCGGTGGCTCTCCAATTGAATTTCGTAGGGAACACTCAATGTGGCTACGAGCCGTGGCCAATCTTCTTCGACCATCGCTCGGTACTTCGGCAATAGCTGTGAGGTGATGTAGTCCCACCGGTCCTCGTACACCGACCAGTTCCAATCCGGCAGCGGCATCGTCACGTTCGCGGTGCGTCCGTCGGCGAGTGTCGTCGTGAACTCGAGGGGCCGGAACGAGCGAGGCGGGACCACGCCGGCGACCGAGGGCGAGCCGGCAACGGTCGATGCGTAGGTGATCGCTTCTCCCACATCACCTTTGTAGGCGCGCACGGTATCCCACTGGTCGCGGATGATCACCCCTTGCTCACGTTGGAGCAGCGCAACGTTCCCCAGTGCGATCCGATTCGAATCACTGGACGCGACATCACGCCAGGCGTCCATGACATCCTTGCCGAATAGTCCGGCACTCTGCATTTCCTCCAGTGCAGGAAGCCCTTCATCCACGTATGCCTGATGCATCGGCATCAGATCCGAGAAGATGTTCTTCTGCATCACCAGGATCATCCCCAGCAAATAATCCAAGTCGTCCGCCGTGACGTTCCTGCCCACCGCCGCGAGTGCGCGCAGCCCTGCCGGCAATTGGTTCAGCGCCTGCACGCCAACCTGATCCGTGACCTGAGAAACTATCGAATTGGCAACCTGCTGGAGAYTCGGAAACGAGTACACGTCCGCCATCAGTTCGAAGTCGATCAGTCCCCCGCCGAAGTCTGCGCCTACCTGTCCGCCCATGCCCGCCCACTGCAATTCCGGGTGCCCGAGTTGCAGATCCTCGTAGTAGCGGTACGACTTCACCAGGTTGGTGCGATTAGCCGACACTCCGGCGCGCGGGTTCCACGATGAGAGATCGATTCCGGCGGCTTCCGTGGCAGCGACCAATCGATACTGAAACAGCAAGGCCGCATAGGATTCCGGACTGCGACCACTGGCGCGGGCTTCTTCCATAAGGGCTTGCAAGGTGCCGAGATCAGTCGGCAACGCGGGATGGACACCGCCCGGACCGTGTTCGGCATTCCGATTCACCAAAGGCAAGTTCACATACTCGTCCAGTTCGGACGCCGAGGCTGATGTCTGGACCGACAGCAACGCGGACATCGCCAGCGCACATGCCGCCGTGGCTGCCAATACGTCGCGCGCCCAACGACGTCGCCGAACTACGGCCCCCAGGTTTAACCGCATATCGGTCCTCGTACTCAGGTCGGCAATCGCCCCGATCGATTGCCGAATTCATACTTACTTTGCAGTAAGATAGCTGAATCTGTAAGAAATACCAAATGCCGAATCAACATCTACACAGCGACTGAAGCCATTGCAGATGAGAATCCTTTACCCCGCATGGCCGGCATCGAAACCCACTCGACAAGCGATCAACCAGCTATCCGCGCTCCCAATCTGCGGCTCACATCCGCTCCGATCACAGTTCATTTTCAGCTGCCTCCCAGTAGATTCGTCAGACTTCCGAAAATTGTTGCACAACATACAGTTAGCTCTCACAACTCGTCACGCTCGGACGTTTGTCCGACTAGAATTCGGAGTTATGAAAACTATCAGTTACTCATCTCGAAAGCCTGGTGCGCTATGGAGCACAGTCATTGGGATACTCACGGCCCTCGTACTTGCACTGGTGGGCGGAGCGCTGATGCCGTCGCTCGCTCACGCAGCGGACGGTGAGAGTGGAATCATCGAGTACTCCGCGGACTACTCGACCTGGGGAGATACTTCCAAAATCGTCTGGAGCACAGACATACTCATCCCGGGTGGGACCAACACAACCACATTTTACGTCCGAAACGCATCGGACCGCGCAGGTGAGGCACACTTCTACGTCGGAGATTACGAAATCAGCGACGGCATGGAAGCATTCCTTCGTGTCGACGTAAACGGCGTCGCCGGCAATCCGCTCACCGTCACCGGCAATGCCGCCACACCAAGGACCCAGTTGAACTCGGTCCACCTCGCACCGGGCCAAAGTGCCAAGGTTGCCTTCGTCATCGGAATGCCCTTCGAAGCAGGGAATTCGTCGCAGAACGGCAGTATTACGCCGAACTGGAGTGTAGACCTCACGCTTGATTCCACCGATACACCCGTCACGCCCGGCGGAACCGGATCACTCGATTTCGGTTCCCTGAATTTGGGGTCGGCGAGCTTCGGTTCACTCGACACCGGATCAGTAAAGACCGGATCTGCCAGCTCCGGATCCCCCCCCCCCACTTCTGAACAGCTATTACTCTGGCGTCGACCGCGCCTTATCATGCAGGTATCTGCACCAGATTCACGTCGAATCGCGCCAAGTTCAACGACTGATCCATTGACAACGCTGTCGCGGAATCCTTGTCGAAGGTGAAACGTATTGCCACATCGACGATCTTGCCGTCCTTCGACGTACTGACCACAGTTCCGTCCGCACCGACCGGCACTGGTACACCATCGAGCTTGACTTCCGTGACCGGCTTCAGCTGGGCAACCAGAGCAGCTCCGCCGGAGACACCCAGATCACTGGTCGACAGCTTTGCCTTCATTTCAGTTCCCTTGATCTCCAACGCGAAACTGGCGTGATAGGTCAGAACGTCGCCCGGCACGACAACCATTGTCGAAAGATCGATCGGACCGTTCTGATCCGTCCATGTTGGTGCAGTGACGGTTTTCAGCGCCAACGAACCGGATTCGACCGGAGTAGTCACGACAGGGGTAGTCGTAGCCGGAACGGAAGTGGTCGTGGTGGGCTTGCCGCCGCCTGAGGAACCCAGCGAGCCGGTATCAGCACAGCCCGTCAGGAATGCCGCTCCGCCGAGTACGACCAGCGATACCCCGATCATTCTGGTACGTCTCGCGTTCCATCGACTTGCGGGAACGATACGATCATTCATCCGAACTCTCCCGTCCCCGAATTCCCTCTGTTCTTTATTCATCACTTCTGCCCGTCGATCCAGGCAGCGATCTCTGCGGGAGCTTCGCCGGAGGGGTTCTTCTCCGCGACACCCGTTGCGGCATTGACTCGATAAATGTTGGGGCCGTCCACGATCCACAGGTCGTCTGCGTCGGACTGCCACATCACGGTCGCCGTGGCGCTCACCGGTGTGCTCGACACCGCCGTACCCGAACTGTCGGTGACCACCACCGCGACGCTGGCACCGTCCTGCATCAACGCTGCGCTGTACCCGGTCAGCGATGTCTCCGCCGCACCCAATGCCACCGGCACTTCCTTCGTGGTCGTGCTGGTTGTCGTGGTTGCATCCGTTGTCGTCGTTGCATCCGTTGTCGTTGTCGGAGTTGTCGACTGAGTCGTAGTGCTGGTCGAGGTCTCCGTTGTTGTGGTGGGACCGGTCGTGGTTGTCACGTCAGCCGTAGTGGGAGCCGTCGTCGACGTGCCTGTCGTTGTCGGCGTACTGGACGTGGTGGTCTCGGCAGCCGTCGCGGTTGTCGGAGCAACTCCGCGAGCAAGCTGCTCAGTTTCAGCGACAGCCGCGCCGGCGATCGAGCCTGCCTCACCTTGGCAATAGATGCTTGTCTGAGACGCAGGTTGGCGTAGGTTCCACCCTCGCCAGTCCGTTGACGATTCGCCCGTGATTCGGTTGATCGTGTAGATGCGAAGCGTGTACGTGTATGAGTTGAAAACGCTGTAACCAGCATCTGTGTAGTAGATAGTGGATGAGACCTGGGTTCCTACTGCGGCACCGACACCGGGATCGTATCCCCATGTTTTCATCAACGAGTTTCCGTTGTAGTACCGCGCCTCGTAGCGATATTGGGGGCCTATGTGACTCCACTTAACAGTGGACGATTGAGAGCCACCTATGCCGTTTGTCGTGCAACTGACGCTGCTCGTTGCAGGATTGATCTTCCCGCTCACGGTAATGGCACCACTCGTTGCGACGGCAGTGTCTGTGAAAGCCGCTGCGGTGCCGCTCACCTGCGTAACACCGATCAGTGCAAAGGCCGAGACACCGAGAACCGCAAGCTTTCGGAGCGAGAACGCCGAGCGATGTCCGCCTGTCCCGCTGCTCGAAGAAACCATCGGAAACTCCATCGTTGCAGCAGCTTCCGTGTCCACACTGCCAACTCCTCCACTCGGACCGTCATCCGAATCCTTGCGGCGAGAGTTGGGCCGGAAGGCAATGATCACCAATCCGCCGACCAACGCTCCGCCGAGGAAGATCGCGAGTGGGCTGGAGAGCCAAGCAATTGCGTAGCCCAGGCCCCCGACGCTGAAGAAAATGCGGTCGGCTTCGGTGATGAAGTAGGGCTCCACGTCTGGCTTGGCATTTGCGTCGCC
Source organism: Rhodococcus sp. P4_F3_2 (assembly GCF_056401335.1). Lineage (NCBI taxonomy): Bacteria > Bacillati > Actinomycetota > Actinomycetes > Mycobacteriales > Nocardiaceae > Rhodococcus > Rhodococcus sp. P4_F3_2. Next base: position 220,471 of record NZ_JBFUJN010000001.1, on the reverse strand, counting down.
CTTGAGAGTCACCGTGACGGAGTTACCAGCCTGCTGGTCAAGTTCGTACACGCGGTGTGTGATGCGCGTGCCCTGTCCGTTGACGACGCTTACGACGTCGCCCACTGAGAGGTCGGTGGCGGGCACGGTTCGAGCCAATGCCAAGGAGCCAGTGGTGATTTCGGGAGACATCGAACCCGAACGAAAGACGAGCGGCTTGATGCCGAACAGCATCGATGCCGCGGCGGCGAGAACACAGATGAGTCCAGCCACCGCCCCTATTGTCAGCGCGAGTTCGCGACCGGCACGTGCCGATCTCGAACTGCCGAGAGTTGTGTGATCAGACATGGTCACCTCAGGCCGTCGTCGCCGCGAACTGGAATGAAACATTGATCGACTTGTTCTGTTGTGCCGAAAGCACTCCCGTATCGAGCGCAACCTTGAAGCACAGAGTCTCAGAACCTGTATTCGCAGCCAACTGACGTCCTGTTGTGATGATCGGAGTCGCGGCAGTCGTCGACAAGCCGACCGGGCCGGCAATCGGGGTTGTGCAACTCTGATCGAGAACAGTCACCTTCATAAACGGGGCAAGCGCGGCCTCGCCTGTTGCGGTTGCTGCCATGGTGTATTTGAACTGTGCCGCGCCAGTGTTCTGTACAGGCAGAGTTGCCGTGACACTGTCGCCGGGCATCATGCCCGTCTTGGTCAACGCGGTGAAGCCGTAAGCAGTCGGATCTCCCGGGTCACCGTTGAGCTTCATCTCGATCGAACCGGTGCTGAATACGCCGGAAGTCGCTGTAGCGTTGTCAGTCCACGCAGCAAGAGTGCCAACGGCACCGAGGCCCAGGACAATTCCCACCGACATGATCGCGCGTGCGCGGCCGCTGGTTGCGCCCCGGACCAGACGTGTACCGAGCGAGGCGGGCGCCTGCTGCTCCTCGTGCTTAGACATGGCTGTGCCTTTCTTGCTGCTCAACTCGAGGCGCCGGCGCACTCGGTTCGGAAGGTTGGGGGTCTGCAGACGCAGAACGTCGCCGGGTACGGTCACGGACCGATCCGACGAACATGAACACGGCATAGATCGACAGTGCGCCGACGACAACCGTCAGCATCACCGAGCGCATCTGCCCCGTGATGGCGTTGTATACGTACCCGATGTACGGCACGCTGTACCACACCTTGCCGCGAATCTGCTCCGGTACAACGGGATTCTGATCCGCTATCGGATTTGCATCGCCTTGTGTGACGAAGGTGAGATCACCAGCGGAGTTGAGTCGCACCATCGTGATTCGGTGCGTAACCACATCGGGCTTCCCCGACTCGATTTGGTAGGTGATCGCATCACCAGCCTGCAATTGGGCAGCGTCCTGCGGTTTCACCACGATAAGGGTGCCGGGTGGATAGGTGGGCTGCATCGAGCCGGTCAACACAGTGAAGGGCGTCGACCCCGTCAAACGTGGAACAACGACCGTCGACAACAGAATCGCCAGAACACCCAGCAGCAGAGCCCACGAGACAATATTGCGGATCCACCACCAGGCGCCGGTTCTCTGATCAGAACCCTTCACTGCGTGCGTCATACCGACTCCGCTTCGAATGAGAAGTGCACGCTCGTGGAGACACCAGAAGCAACGTCAGGACCGACAGTGCCACGCAGGCACAAGATATCGGTACCGCCGGCAGCGACAGTGCGCCATCCCGGAGCTGTCGGTACCTGAGCACCGACCATGGGCCCGTCGTAGATCGCGGTGCCGGCAGCTGTGCCTTGGGCGGGGCAACCGGCCTCTGAAGTCACTGGCGTCACCGCGAGTGAGAGCGGAACATCAGCGGAAGACTGCGCGACGTTCTGGATCCGGTAATTGAGAGGAACATTTCCGGAGTTGTGAACTGTCAACGGAGCCTGTGCATATGCGTTGGGGAACATACCGGTGGCGCCCAGAGCAGTGAAGTCGTAACTGCTCTGGCCGCTACCGGCACTGCCCACCGTCAGGTCGAGGATCCCGGACTGGATCGTGCCACCGGACAGTGTTTCAGCGGCCGTCCACCGCGCGCTGGTCTGCTGCACCGATACAAAGATCAGTCCGATGACCAGCGCGGCGGCAGTTGCCCACCAACGGTAGTGCTTACGCAAGCCTTAGGCCTGATCGAGAGTGACGTTGAAGTTCGTCAGATCGACCTGGCTGTCCTGCGAACTGTTGGTTGCTGGAGCCTTCGTGAAGTCGAAGACAACATTCACGCTGACGACGTTGTCGTTGTTCGCGGAAGTGATGACAACGCCTGTTCCGTTCGTCGGCAACGGAGTCGCTCCGACCGTCGCCGTCGTGACCGGAGCCATCTCGGCCTTCAGCGTGCCGGTTCCCGTGATCGTCGAAGCATCCGCCTTGAGCGTCGCGCTCAGATTGTTGCCCACAGCACCGATCTTGACGGAGCCGGAGTAGGTGAGGACGTCGCCAGGCGAAACCTTGAATGTGCTGATGGTGACGGGGGCCGCGGTACCACCGTTGACAGCTGCGTTCGAAACCGTCCACGACGGGGTTCCTTCGGTCGTCAGCGTCAGCTTGCCCGAAGAAATAGTGCCGCCGTTCAGAGGCGCGTTTGCGTTCCACGCCGCCATGGTTCCCGCGCCACCGGCGAGGAGAAGTGCTGCTGCACCGGCCGCGACTGCGCCCTTGGTTGCCTTGTTCATGGACACTCTTTTCGTCTGGTCCCCGTGGCGGGGAGCTTGCAGGGTGAGAAAGCTGGTCGGATCCAGTCATGTGCGCCCTGGTACGGGCAGAGGGTTTCGTTCATCCGTGGTCAGTGAGGGGTCGTAGCGGTAAGTGCAGAGCGAGAGCGTGTTGCGGAAAGATTGCGAGCCGTTCTCGCGAACGGGCCATTCCTCTCTCGTGCTGTCGACGTCCGCTTGCGTCGTTTAGATTTTTACCACACGTATCAGTAATTTTTGGCGAAAAGCTGGTCGAATGTCCAGAAGATTGTTGAAACCTGAACTTGACTACAGAATCGCCTCTCACCTGGACTATTGGAAAAACCTAGCGCTTTGTTGCAACCCGTTTGCTGAAGTAACCTTCGTCCAGATGGTCCTTGGCGTCCGAAAATGAACTGAAACAGGTTCTACAAACTTTTGGTTTGTTTTGGAAATTGTTCGACTGCCGCTACTTCGAAAGCAGCGACAATCGAGCAACAACTAAGGCGGAGGCCCTACGCCTCGAAGACGGTCTCACCGCCGACAACCGTGCGCAGGACCGACAGTTCGTTCAATTCCCGAGAAGCGCTCCGCAACGGATCTCCGTCGAGCACAACAAAATCCGCCAAAAGTCCCACCGCTATCCGACCTTTGTCCGATGACTCACCGGTGAGACGGGCGGCAGCGCTTGTGTAACCGGCCAACGCATCGGACGCGGAAACCCGTTGCTCTGCACCCAGAACATGACCTTCTCGCGTCACACGGTGTACGGCTGTGTTCATCGTGAAGAGCGGGTTCACGGGAGTGACAGGGCAGTCGCAATGCAGCGCGTAGGCAAGCCCCGCCGCCACGACCGACGCCACGGGGCTGATCCGCTCGCCACGACCCGGTCCGAGGAACCGATCACGGTGCCGGTCGCCCCAGTAGTAGACGTGGTTCACGAAGATCGACGCCACCACCCCGAGTTCGACCATCCGCACGATCTGATCTTCCCGCAACGTCTGAACGTGCTCGAGTCGATGCGAAACTTCGACGTCCGGGTGTGCCGTCCGTGCCGCTGCAATTGCGTCCAGTGCAAAATCGATGGCTTGATCACCGTTGGTATGAATCGCAACCTGCCGGCCGGCAGCGTGATGTTCCGCGACGAGCACCCCGAGTGCACCTGCCGGGATTGCYATTCCGCCGCAGTGGCATCCGCCCAGATCGTGGTACGGCTCGGTCAGCGCAGCGGTGTGCAACTGAATCGACCCGTCCGAAATGAGTTTGACGCCGCCCACACGAACTCGATCTGTCGAATCGGCGAGTTCGCCCAATTGATCGTGAACCCCGTGGCCGAGGTAGAGGCGCGCACGCAGCCTCAAGTCACCATCAGCGTCGAGTTGCCGGTACGCCTCGTACATCTCGGCTGTGACGTACATGTCGTGAAAACTTGTCACGCCCACCGAAGCCATGACTTCCTGCGCCCGCAGCATCGCGATCTTGGACGCATCCGGGTTCATATCCGGAACAAGTCCGTGCACCAGAGACATTGCCGGAACCTCGCACAGTTCACCGGTGGGTACACCGTCACTGTCCCGAACGATGACACCACCCTCCGGATCGACCGTGGTGGCATCGATCCCGGCCTTCTCCAGTGCGACCGAGTTGACATAGATCCCGTGAGCAGACAAGTGCCGCACCAGAATCGGATGCTCGGTGGATGCCTTGTCCAGATCAGCTGCGGTCAGACCTCGATCTTCCGCCACGAGGCTGTCGTCGAAGCCCCACGCTTCTATGGGCTCGCCAACTGGTGTGATCGCGGCCCGTGCGGCCAACGCCGTGATCAACTGCTCGATGGTCGGGCACGCACTCGTCGTTGCGTCGACCCCACTGAGCATCAAACCCCACATCATCGGATGAAGGTGCGTCTCGATGAACCCCGGAACAACCACCGCTCCGGCGAGATCGACAACGGAGGTTTCGGAATCGGTCAGCGCCGAGATCTCGGCATCAGTTCCGAGGGCGACAAATCTGCCGTCCTTGACTGCCACAGCGGTCGCGTTATCGCTGACAGCACCGTCCATGGTCCTGATCTCGCCGTTGATGTAGATGTGGTCAGCCACCGGTGTCATACGCTTGTCTCCATTCGTTTTCCGACTACAGTCGTCGAGGACTTCTTCGCAGGTATCCGCGTCGCCACAACCACTCCGGCCAAAATCATTCCGGCACCTGCAAGTTGGACGAGAGTTGGGGTCTGCGCAAGCATCACCGCGCCGAACAGCAGTGCCGACGCCGATTGCAACACCAGGCTGGCGGCGACTGCACTGGCAGGCAGACGCTGACTGGCGCTGGCCACCAGGAGCCACCCGATCACCTGAGATACCAACGCGAGCAGGACAAGCCAGCCTTGAGCTACGAGCGAAGGCGTCAGATCCAAAGTTCCACTCACGAGGCCGTATGCACCTGCAGTGAGGGCAGTGGCTCCCGTCGAGACGAACATCGGCAGAGCCGTTCTACCCGCCGCCCGAGTAGCCAGACCCATCAGGAAGATGTAGACCGCGTAGGCGCCTGCGGCGATCACGGCAAACGACACTCCGACAGCAGGATTCGCCCCGGTGAGCGTTGTGCTCGTCCCGGCTACCAGAGCAACTCCGACGAAGAGCAACGGAAGGCTGGCGACCAGTTCCCGGCCGATCCGTTGGCGCAGAACAACGTAGCCGAGGATTGCGACGAACAGCACTTGCAAATTCAGGATCACAGTCGAAAGACCTGCCCCGATCGAATGAATCGACTCGTGCCAGAGCACAAGATCGATTCCGAGGAACGCGCCGGCAAGCAATGACTTCACGATCCAGGGCGCCGAGATCGAAGACCGGGATGACCGACGACGCTGAACGAGCACGAGTATGCCGAGAGGGATGAGCGCATAGAGACACCGAAAGAAGGCACCCGTCGACGGAGACACTCCTGAGAGTTCATAGAGCACCGAGGTCAACCCGAGGATGCATGCACCGGTGACGACTACGCGCAGGTCACGACGGCGTAGTTGATCGCCGGACGGCACGCGTGGCGATACTTCATCACTCATGGTGATAATGTATCACCGACGCAAAGCCTGTCATACAGGGAAGATGCGTGCATGAGAACTCCGGTTACCCGTGAACGCGTGATCGCTGCCGCAGCCGACCTGGTCGACAGCAAAGGCGCCGACGCTCTGGTACTGAGTCAACTCGCCGAGACCCTCGACGTCCGGCAGTCAGCCCTGTACAAACACGTCGACGGGGTCGACGACGTCCACCATCAACTCAGCCTCCTCGCACGCAACCTTCTCGCCGAACAACTGCGTGCCGCCGCGGTTGGTCTCTCGCGCGACGACGCCGTCATGGCGCTCGCAGACGCATGGCGTGCCTTCGTCCGGGTGCACCCCGGGCTCTACGCCATCACCGACCGCTACCCCACTGCTCCGCATCCCGATCTGGTCTCCGCCGTGGGCGAGGTGGTAGACGTCATCAACAAGGTGATCGCGGGATACGGTCTGAGCCCGGATGATTCGGAGCAGGCGGCGTGGTCTCTTCGTAGCGCGCTGCACGGTTTCTGCATCCTCGAATCGGTAGAGGGTCAACCGGCCGGCACCGACCCGGATCGGGTGTACCGAAGACTGGTCGAACTTCTCTGCGCCGGTATTGCTCGTATGTAAATACCGGCTCCTGTTATCGTCGGATGAAACGACACAGACCAAAAAGGATCAGACATGGTTGGTGAACTCGACATCTCCGGATAAAACCGGGCATGACGGCCACCGGCAGACGCCTCGGAGCGCTGCCGTAGTGGCCATGTTGTCGTTCACTTACCCGACTTTTTGCGGAGCAGCGTTGCCGCGCCCGCACGACACCTGAGGTCTATTCATGTCCGATACCTACATCGTTTGCTCGAATCTGTCTTTTGCCTGGCCGGACGACACTCCGGTCTTCGACGAATTGTCCTTCAGCGTGCCCGGTGGCCGAACCGGGCTGGTTGCCCAGAACGGCGTCGGGAAAAGCACTCTGCTCAGATTGATCGCCGGTCAACTCCGCCCACGCGCCGGCAGTGTGTCCGTCGACGGCGTTCTCGGATACCTTCCGCAAGACCTTCCACTGACGGGCGATCTGACCGTTGCCGAGGTCTTGGGCATCGCCCCGACGTTCGCTGCGTTGGACGCCGTCGAATCCGGGGACACACGAGAAGAACACTTCACGACAATCGGGTCCGACTGGGATATCGAGGAACGAACGCGTGCCCAACTCGGTCGACTCGGTTTGGCCGACATGACGTTCGATCGTCGCCTCGACACTCTGAGCGGCGGGCAGGTCGTCTCGCTCGGACTGGCAGCTCAACTCCTGCGACGCCCCGATGTCCTTCTCCTCGACGAACCCACCAACAACCTCGACCTGGACGCGCGCCGCAGGCTTTACGACGTTCTCGACGACTGGAATGGTTGTCTGTTGGTAGTCAGTCACGATCGAGGACTACTCGACCGCATGGACCGCATCGCCGAACTTCACAGCGGCGAGATCAGCTTCTACGGTGGCAATTTCACCGACTACGAAGCCGCGGCACGCTCTGCTCGCGAAGTGGCGGAGAAGAACATCCGCAACGCCGAGCAGGACGTCAAACGCGAGAAGCGCGAACTGCAGCAGGCCCGAGAACGCGCTTCACGACGCGCAAGTAACGCTGCCCGCAATCTCGGGAACGCGGGCTTGCCCAAGATCTTTGCGGGGACCATGAAGCGCAATGCTCAGGAGTCGGCCGGCAAGGCGAACGAGACACACCTCGCCCGGGTCGACGCGGCAAAGGACCGACTCGACAGAGCGGGCCGCGCTCTTCGAGACGACCAGACGATTTCGCTCGAACTGCCAGGCACTCACGTACCCGCCGGACGCATGGTGTTCCTTGGTGAGCGAATGCAATTCGCGTTCGGCGATCGTGAGATCTTCGCCGACCCCGGCATTGACCTGGCCATTCGAGGACCGGAGCGTATCGCGTTGACCGGGCCGAACGGCGTCGGAAAGTCGACGCTACTTCGCATCGTCAACGGGGATGTTGCGCCGACTTCCGGTGAGGTCAAACGAGCCGACGGTCGGGTGGCATATCTGTCGCAGAGGCTCGACCTACTCGACCCCGCACGCACCGTCGCCGAGAACTTTGCATTGTCGGCTCCAGGCCTTCCGGCCCCGGAACGCATGAACATCCTGGCGCGCTTTCTCTTTCGGGGTGCGGGTGCTCACCTACCCGTCGCTGCGCTCTCGGGCGGTGAACGATTGCGGGCTACGTTGGCGTGCGTTCTCTTCGCCGATCCGGCTCCGCAACTTCTGCTTCTCGACGAGCCGACCAACAACCTCGACTTGGTGAGCGTCGCGCAACTCGAAAGCGCTCTGAACRCGTACCAGGGGGCGTTCGTGGTGGTCAGCCACGACGAGAGATTCCTGGCCGAGGTCAAGGTCGAACGCTGGCTGAGGCTCTCGGACGGCCGTTTGACCGAGGTCGCCGCACCGGACGCAGTGGGCTGACACGACCAGTGAACAGGCGAAAGGCCTTCACACACATCGTGTGTGAAGGCCTTCGTCTGCACTACTGGTCAAGGCGTCCTTGTGTACACCGGATCGTCGAAGGATCGACGTTGCGTCACCCAGTCCGTGGGCAGGATGTTCTCGATCATGTCTTCACGGGATTCGTCGAACACGACGATCCGATCGGCGATTCGCCACTCACCACGGCGCCTTTCGAACCTGTCGACGTAACGGCACTTGATCGTGGCAAGCGTCTGCACCGAATCCGTACCGGAACGCTCCTGCCGCAGAAAACACAAACAGTACGACTCACACTGAGCGACATCGCCGTTGACGTCGATCAGTATGTTGGAAATGCAGTGAATCGACGAGTCGATCGTCTTGTGCCTGAACTTCATGTCTTCGATGAGCCCGTCGACAGTTCCGATGTAACCACYGTGGTTGTCTATCGCGTCGTCGAAGTAGCAGAGAGCTACGCTGTCGAAATCTTTCCGATCGACGGCCCGAGCGTAGCGATACAGAACTTCGGTGATCTCTTGCTTGTCAGCGAGGGACACAACACGTCTCCTGTTCTCCCGAGGTGATCAATCAACCTGCAGTTCAACGCCCTTGGTCTCCTTGATGAAGAAGACCGTGACGAGGGTGATCACGGCACAGAACACGAAGTATCCGGCCGGGGCGAGAGAGTTACCGGTCAAGCTGATGAGATAGGTGGCGATGAAGGGCGCGGTGCCACCGAGGAACATGTTGGTGACGTTGTTACCCAAGGCCAGACCGCTGTACCGCACAGATGCTTTCAGCATTTCGACATAGGTCACGTACGAAGCACCGTTGACAACGGAAACGCAGATGAAGAGCACCGACTGACCGACAACCGCCTGCCAGATACCAGAACCGGCCATCATCATGAACATCGGGATTCCGAGAACCACTGCGGCGGCACTACCGGCGAACAGCACCGGCCGGCGCCCGTACTTGTCTGCCATGTATCCCGAGATCGGCAACGTGATGACGCCGAGAACCAGCGCAAGAGAAGTGGAAAGGAAGGCAACGCGCGACGAGTGACCGCCGGTGGTCTGCAGGTACGTTGCGGCATACACCGAGGCGATGTAGTAGCCACCGGTGATGAGTGCACCCAGCAGGATGATCTTGACGACGCTGCCACCGGAGGTGCTGAGCAGCTCACGGATGGGAAGCTTCTTGGTCTCACCCTTGTCCTGCAGTTCTTCGAACTGAGGAGTGTCTTCCATCTGGCTACGGATCCAGATACCGATGCCACCGATCAGCAGGCTGAGCAGGAACGGGATACGCCAAGCCCACTCGAGGATCTGCTCTTGCGAGAATACCGACGTCAGGCCGAGGGCCATGAGCGAAGCAGCCAGCGAACCCAGGTAGGTGCCGGTATTGACCATCGAGGTCTGCGTCGCACGCCACCGCTTGGGAGCGGACTCGGAGACAAACGCGTTGGCACCGCCGAGTTCACCGCCGGCCGCGAAGCCCTGCAGGCAACGAGCCAGAACGAGGATGGACGTGGCCCACACACCCAACGTGGCGTACGTCGGCAGCAGGCCCATGCCTGCTGTCGCCAGAACCATCAGAAGGATGGTCCAGGAGAGAGCATTCTTTCGGCCGTACTTGTCGCCGATGTGGCCGAAGAAGATTCCGCCGGGCACGCGTAGAAAGAAGGCCACGGCGAATGCTGCAAAGGTACCGAGCAGTGCTGCGTTCGGGTCGTGGGAAACGAAGAACAGCGCGGCGATTGTCGTGGCCATGTATCCGTAGATACCGAAGTCGTAGTACTCGACGACGGTACCGACGATGGCCGCGCGAATTACCTTCGTCGTCGACTGTCGTTCGGTTGCCACGCTGCTGCCCTCGGTGGATTCGGCTCTCGCCATGGTCTCATTCTCTGACATGTTGTTCCCTGCCTGGATTGGATACTGACTGGATTCGGTGCCGCGCAGACGTCGGACGTCAGGAGTGCGCGATGGAATGGACCGGTGCGCTCTCAGCGCTGGTCCTGGTGTAATTCGCCGCATTACGTCCCGCTACGCGGCCCATGGTCAAAGCGTTGGCAACTGCATTGCCGCCGCCCACGTATCTCAGTCCGAGGATTCCGGCGCCGGCCTCACCGGCCGCGTACAGACCCTCGATAGGTACTCCGGTGCTGCCGAGTACGGCCGCATCGGTGTTGATCTCCATTCCCGCGTGCGTGCATACGAGCTCCGCCGGAAGGATTTTCGCGGCATAGAACGGTGCTGTCGCAATAGGATCCGGGTTGCCGACGGCACCCTTGTTTCGCAGCGTGCGATGACGGAGGAAGTCGTCGTCGTGACCGCTGGGCAGTTGGTCGTTCCATCGACGCAGGGTTTGCGTCAACGTCGCAACCGGAACACCCGTAGCCACTGCGAGGTCTTCGATCGTATCCGCGCGAATCGTGCCACCGGCGGCAACTTCTTCCTCGATGCGTTCGGGATTCCAATCCGCATATCCCGGAGCCAGATTCACGCGAGCGTTCTCGTCGAAGATCATCCAACCGTATCCACCCTGATGGTCGATGATGCCGGTCGAGACGGCGTACGAGCTGTCCTCGTCCATGAATCGACGGCCGTCCTGGTTGACGTAGATCCGCGACTTCGGCGGAAAACCGGCCTGCCAGTGATGGAATCGCTGGAAGTAGACCGTGGGCAGCATCAGACCCCAGCCGTCGCCCGCCACGGAAGCACCGAGGTTTTCGGCAAAACGAAGATGGTCTCCGCGACTCCCCTCGGCTGCGACGACGAACAAGGCGTCTCCGGCCTTGTTCGCGTCCGGGAAGTGGCGCGCCACCAAGCCCGGATCTTGCGCGAATCCACCGGAAGCAACAACGACGGCGCCCGCACGTACCTCGATGTCGTCGGCGACAACACCGACAACCCGACCGTCTTCCTCGATCAGCTTCTGCACCCGTGTTCCGAAGATGACCTCGATCCCGTGCTTACGACGAGCCTTGTCCAGCACCTGAATCAGTCCGTATCCCTGATCCTTGGGCACATGGCCGCGCCAGACGTCCTCGACGCCGGCCTGGGCGAGTCCCGGTTGGTGAGCGTTACCCGAGATTGCCGCCGGAATTTCGACGCCAAGTCCGATGAGCCATTCCAGTGTCGGACCGGCGTTTTCGCAGAACGCACGAATCAATCCGGGTGAGAGCATCCACTGGTTGAGGTCCATGTAGTGCTGGAAGAACTTCTCCGCCGAGTCGTCGACGCCGAGTCCGGCCTGCACGCTTGTTCCGGCGGCCGTGAAGATTCCGGCCGAGAGCGCAGTGGAACCACCGAGTTCGGTTTCGGACTCGAACAGCAGAACGGATGCACCTTCTTCTGCCGCGGACACCGCAGCCGCGAGGCCTGCTCCGCCGCCACCGATGACAACGACGTCCCAGTGCTCGGTCATGAAAGTTCTCCAGTCTCCGCGATGATGCGGTGGTAAAGACCGTTCGACACCAACCCGCCGTCGACGGTGAGCTCCGTACCGGTGGTGTAGGTCGAACTGTTCGAGAGCAGGAACAGCACTGCTTCGGTGATCTCGTCGAGAGTTCCCATGCGTCCGAAGGGAACCGACTTCAGTGACGCGGCGACGAAGTCGTTTGCGCCGCCGAGCAGCGCCGTGCCGACCAGTCCCGGGTGTACCGAGTTGACGCGAATCCCCCACTGCGCGAAGTTGCCCGCGGCCGACTTCGACAGACCGGTCAAACCCCACTTACTCGACGAGTAAGCCGGAGAGAAGTATCCGATCTGACCGGCGATGGACGAGATGTTGACGATCGATCCGCCACCACTCTCGCGCATCAGCGGCGCCACCGCCTTCATACCGTAGAACGGACCGAAGAGGTTGATCTTCATGGTCAGTTCCCAGATGTCGTTCGGGGTGTCCATGAATTCGAGCCGACGCGAGATGCCGGCGTTGTTGACCAGTCCGCCGAGTTCCCCACGGGTGGTGCGAATTTCGTCGACAACCCGGTCCCAGGCATCGGCATCGGTGACGTCCAGAAGATGAGCGGACGCCGATCCGCCGGCGGAGACAATGTCGTCGACCACGCCGGATGAATCCGAAACATCGGCAATGCAGACATGCGAACCGCGCGCGGCGAGAGTGCGCGCGTGATGCGCTCCCATCCCGGCAGCACCGCCGGTAACGAGAACGACGCCGGGATATTTCGTGGACTCAGACATGCCGCGAACCACCGTCCACCGCAATGCTGTGCCCGGTGACGTAGCGCGCGCTGTCCGAGAGCAGGAACAGCAGCGGCCCGAAGACCTCTTCGGGCGAGCCCAGACGATGCAGCGGTACCGCGTCGAGTGCGTTCGCGAGCGCGATCGGATCTTCTTGGACCCACTTCGTCATCGCCGTGTCGATGTAGCCGGGCGCTATGGAGTTGACCCGAATACCCTTGTCTCCGAACTCTACTGCGAGCGACTCAGTGAGGTGCGCGACGGCAGCTTTCGACGTGCAGTAAGCGCCTCTCCCCTTCCGGACACGCAGCGCAGATACCGAGGACATGTTGACGATGGCGCCGCCGGGACCGAGGTGGCGTGCCGCTGCCTGAGCACCGTAGAGCACTCCTTCGACATTGACACTCAGCGTTGCGCCGATCTGCTCCGGGGTGATCTCCTCGGCCAGCGCGAACGGGAAGATACCCGCATTGTTGATCCAGAAATCGACCCGGCCGAACTCCTTCAACGCCAACTGCGCAAGCAGTTCGTGCTCGTCCGGCTTGGTGACGTCGACCCGAGCTCCGACGACGCGACCCGGCTTGTCCGCCAGTGCATTCGATTCCAGGTCCGTATTGATTCGTGTGGCCGTGGCGAGCATCTGCTCTTCGTTGATGTCGGCGCCGACGACATGTACGCCGCGTGTTGCCAGCCCTTCGGCGAAGGTCGCACCCATACCCTGAGCCGCGCCGGTCACCACTGCGACCTTGCCTGCCAACTCCGGGTACACCGCCGACATCTGCGTCACAACGGTGCGGCCCGGGTTCGTCTGGTCAGAGCTTTCGGTCATGATGTACTTCTCCTACTGAATATTGTTGTGCAAGAAACTTTTCGGTACTTCAGCCTTGTTCGGACACTCGAGGTGCGTCGTCTCGGGAGACGGTGCGGCGGGCGATCTTCCATTCCTCACCGACCCGAACCACGCGGTCATCGACAGTCGTCATCCGCACCAGTCGCGATTCGCCGCCGCGAGCGGTGGCAACTATCTGCAGGTACCCGCGCACTGCGAGAGCACTCTCGTCCACCGCCTCGACTACGAGATTGGTCAGAACGTGCCGATGCACCTCGTCGATGGCTTCCGCAGCAGCGTGAAAGCGAGCAGCAAACGCTGCAAGGTCGCCGAAACCGACCACGGGTTCCGGATAACTGGGTGAATGAAATTCGCCGTTGTCCGTGAATGTCTGCGCCCAATCCTGCTGGCGCCCAGAGTCTATGCAATGACTCTGGTGGCCGTACAGCTGTTGGATTGCGACAACATCCTCCGTTGCCACGACGCGATAGTTGCTCATGAAGGTTCTCTCCGAACACGCTGCGCTGCATCCACCCGAAGGTTGTGCAGCTCCGTAAAGTGTGCGATAATCGCACACACTGTGCGATATGTTCAAAGCGTAGGTGGCATACCTCACAAACGTCAAGAAAGGGATTTGATGTCAGAGCTGAGCGAGGAACACCGACCGCACAAAAGCGCAGTTCAAGTGGACTCGAGCATGTCGAAAACGCTGCACCACGGACTCGAGATCTTGGAACTCCTGACGTCCTATCCGCACGGTTTGTCAGTCACGGACATTGCCGACGGAGTGGGAGTCCACCGGACTGTCGCACATCGGTTGATCCGCACGCTCGAGGCTCATCACCTGTGCCGCAAAGACTCCTTCAAGCGCGTCACTCTCGGCGCCGGACTGGTCACCCTCGCCGAACCGGTGGAACAGGATTTACGAACCCTGGCCCGCCCGATACTTCAAGAACTTGCCGAGGCCACCGAGGCGACAGCACACCTGGTGGTCCGCGAGAGCGACACCGAAGTGCGCGCACTGATGGTGGTCGAACCGCGCAGCGCCAAGGTTCACGTCGCGTTTCATCCAGGGCAGGTTGATCCGATCGACCGCGGCTCCGCCGGGCTTTCCATTCTTGCCTCACTCCCACCGGTGAGCGGGGAACGAGAGGAAGTGACGGCTGCCCGCGCACGGGGTTATGCAGTGACCGTCGGGGAGGTCATCCCGTCCGTCCTCGGAATCTCGGCAGTCATCCCCGGCAGACGCCGCGACGCCATCTCCAGCCTCGGAATCTCCGTGTTCGACTCCGAGGATCAAGCAGCCCTGGGCGCCGAGGTCATGGCAGYGGCAAAAACCCTCGGCAGCATGTTGCGCTGATCCAGACAACACGCTGATCCGAACACCAGCCGAGCCCCGGGAATACCCGGGGCTCGACTTTGTTGACTCCGAATGAGATAGTTGAAAGATCAACTACCTGACATCAGCTTCACGGATACAAGGAGTACGACATGCCTGCTGTGACAGTCGAGAACATCTTGGCCCTGCCCCGCCTCGACGAGCCGGCAGAGTCAGCAGTCGACCGCCCCGTCAAGAGCATCACCACCGCACCGGTCGGATACGAAGGTGAAGGCTTTCCCGTTCACCGCGCCTTCGCCGGAATCGACCTCTCCGCCCTCGACCCCTTCATCCACATGGACCAGATGGGCGAAGTCAACTACGCACCCGGAGAGCCCAAGGGCACTCCGTGGCACCCGCACCGCGGCTTCGAAACCGTCACCTACATGATCGACGGCATCATGGAGCACCAGGACTCCAACGGTGGCGGCGGTGTGATCGGCGGCGGCGACACCCAGTGGATGACCGCGGGTGGCGGCATCCTTCACATCGAAACTCCGCCGGAGCACCTCGTCCTCAGCGGCGGCCTGTTCCACGGCGTCCAACTGTGGGTCAACCTGCCTCGCGACAACAAGATGGCATCTCCGCGGTACCAGGACATCACGGGCAACAAGGTGGCCCTGCTTTCCTCGCCGGACGGCGGAGCCTTGGTGCGCGTCATCGCCGGAGACATCGCCGGCCACGCCGGACCCGGATCGACGTACACACCCATCGCGCTCTCCCACACCACTATTGCCCCGGGTGCGAGCCTGACTCTGCCCTGGAACCCCGAGTTCAACGCCATCGTCTACGTGCTCGCCGGCGAAGGAACGGTCGGAGCCGAGCGTCGACCCATTCGAGTAGGGCAGACGGCTGTCTTCGGACGCGGTGACTCCATCACCGTCGCGGCTTCCGATCGCCAGGATTCGCGGACCGAATCCCTCGAGGTATTCATCCTCGGTGGCAAACCGATTCGTGAGCCCATCGCGATGGCCGGGCCGTTCGTCATGAACACCAAGTCCGAGGTCATGCAGGCCTTCGAAGACTTCCAGGCCGGACGCCTCGGATCCATCCCGGCAGCACACGAAAAGCTGAGCTGACATGTCGTCGGTGGTCGTCCAACGAGCAGCCGAACGTGCGCACCTCAACTACGGCTGGCTCACCGCGCGTCACAGTTTCCCCTTCGCCGGAAACTTCGATCACGCCGCGTACGCGCACGGACTTCTGTTGGTGAACAACGACGACATCATCGAAGCCGGCTCCGGTTTCGACACTCATCAGCACCGCGATACCGAGATCGTGACGTGGGTGCTCAGCGGATCTCTGGTTCACCAGGATTCCGCTGGGCACTCCGGCGTCATCCATCGCGGACTCGCGCAGAGAATGAGCGCCGGTACCGGAATCCTGCACTCCGAGCGCAACGATCGCTTCCGGGCCGACGGCTCACGCGTCACCGAACCCGTTCACGTCGTTCAGATGTGGATACCGCCGGACGAATCCGGAGTGACCCCGAGCTATCAGGAACTCGACATCAACTCCGAACTCGACGGCGGTGGCCTGATCACCCTGGCATCGGGGATGCCTGCGCATCGCGGTCACAGCGCCATCGGCCTGCACAACAAACATGCGGCACTACATGTTGCTCGCCTCGAGACCGGCGGGTCGGTATCTCTTCCGGATGCGCCGTACGTGCACGGGTTCATCGCCAGCGGCACTGTCGACGTCGAGGGAGTCGGATTGCTGGGACCAGGAGATTCGTTGCGACTCAAGGACACTGGCGGTCAACGAGTCGAGGGAATCGACGATGCGGAGATACTCGTGTGGGAGATGCACGCGTCGACGAACTGACGACACCACCGAGTACGCCCAATGTTCGGACTACACAGCAGGTTCGTCGTAGGGTGGATGCCGGTAGTGGTGGATCCGGTAGTGATGGATCCCGGTGGCACAGAAGGAGGAGCCATGGCATCTGGTCGAGCACAGGCCCCACGGACGACACCGCACATCGATGTGCACCGCTCCGGTGATCGCTTGAAATCCCGCGTCTCCTGGCTGGATTCGAAACATTCGTTCTCGTTCGGACAGCATTACGATCCGGACAACACTCATCACGGATTGCTGCTCGTCAACAACGACGACACCGTCCTTGCGGGAACCGGATTCGACACGCACCCGCACAAGGACATGGAAATCGTGACGTGGGTACTTCGCGGTTCGCTCGTGCACCAGGATTCCATCGGCCACACCGGCGTCATCTATCCAGGCCTCGCCCAGCGCATGAGCGCCGGTACCGGAATCATGCACAGCGAGAAGAACGATTCGTGGCGTATTGGCGGCGAACAGCATTCCGACCCCGTGCATTTCATCCAGATGTGGGTGGTACCCGACGAAGGTGGACTGACTCCCGGCTACGAACAACTCGAGATCGACGACGAACTGCTGCGCGGCGGACTGATCCCGGTGGCCTCCGGAATGGAGCGCTACAAGGATCATTCGGCGATTCGCATCAACAACAAGAACGCCGCCGTGCACGTCGCGCGGATTCTGCCCGGCACCTCCGTGAATCTTCCCAGCGCACCGTTCCTGCACGTCTTCGTTGCGCAGGGCACTGCCGAGATGGAGGGCGTCGGCACACTGTACGAGGGTGATGCCGTCCGGTTGAGCGATTCGGGTGGGCAGCAACTGACCTCCGATGCCGGGGCGGAAGTCCTCGTCTGGGAGATGCATTCACGTATCGGTGGTTGAGACCCGGTCTCGGCAGGACTGGGCGCGCTGGAGATACTCGACGGATGAGCATCGACAACTCCGCCGCACCCGTCACACAACTTGACCCCCTCAACACCTTGATGGGTGTGCGCGCCGTATCGGTCGTGCCTGGCGACTTGGCCTTCGCGCAGGCAGTCGGCCCGCGCTTCCACGATCACCGTGGCAAGACGGTGCTCGGTTCCATCGGCGTCATGATCGACGGTGCCATGGGCGGCGCGGTGTACTCGGGACTGACCTCGGGCCATCAATCCGTGCTCGCGCAGGTCACGGTCAGCGCGGGCGCCGACATTCCCGCTCTCGCAGACGTCGGCGCCACCGGCACGCTCGTGCATCTCGACGACGGCGTCGGGCTCGCGTCCGGTCAACTTCGCGACGAGAACGGCACCCTCCTGGCCGTGATGGCCGGCCGCGCAATGGTGGTCTCGCGTCCACCCGTCGTCGGAATCGACGACTACGTGGACGGTGCGCCGCTACCGGTCCCGACGCCGGAGAAAACGAGCAACCTGAGTGGGTTGTCGGGGTCCGACGTCGTCGAAGGTATCCGAGGCGGCAAACTCGAACGCGGACCGCTCGCCGGGCTACTCGATCTTGCTGTCGTCGACGTGACGCCAGGTTCCGTCGTCGGGGAGTTCGCACCCGTCGCCTGGATGGCCAACCCGCTGGGCGCCGTGCAGGGTGGTGTCCTCATCTCGGCAGTCGACGCCATTACGGGACTGGCAGCACAGACCCTGACCAGCTCCGATCAGGACTATCGCGTCCTCGACCACAAGATCGACTTCCTGCGCTCACCCGACATCGGCGGGCCGGTCTTACGCGCCGAGGCCTCCGTGATTCGTGCCGGGCGCAGGCTCGCGCTGATCGAAACGCGCATCGTCGACGCCGGCGGGCAGGTCTACGTACGGGCCACCTCGAGCATCCAGATGCTCTCCCAGCAAGTTCACAGCGGATAACCAGTTCCGCACCAGGTCGCCCGTCCACCATTGAGACAACAGCCCACACAATGGAGGTACAGCGGCGTGAACAAAGACATCGAAGCGAGCAGGCTACGCGTGAGCCGTCGACGGGCCCTCGCTCTCGGCGGAACCATCAGTCTCGGCGGGCTCATCGCAGCCTGTTCCGGTAACAGTGGCACCGCCACGACGACTTCGGCCGCGGCTGCATCGACGACAACCACTTCCGGCGCTTCCGCAGCGGCCACGTCCGGCGATGCCGTCACCGCACTTCTGGCCAAAGCACCGCAGTGTGTCATGAGCAAGGAAGAGACGCAGGGTCCCTACTGGTTCGACGTCGACTCCATTCGCGGCGACATCCGCGAGGACCGTCCGGGCACCACGCTGCAGGTTGCGATGCGCGTGCAGGACAACAGCCAGTGCAACGTCGACGGCAGCATCGGCGCGGTCAGTAACGCCGTCGTCGAGATCTGGCACTGCGACGCCGGCGGCGTGTACTCCGGCTTCGAATCCGGTTCGCTGAGCGCCAACGGCGGCGGCGGTGGCGGCGGAACTCCCCCGGCCGGCGGGATGGGTGAACCTCCGTCAGGTGCACCCGGAGGTGGAATGGGCGAACCTCCGTCAGGTGCACCCGGCGGAATGGGCGGCGGCATGGGAGGGTCCGGTGAGACCTCCGACGGTTCGTACAGCGTCGGCGACACCGAAGCCACCACCACCGACGACGGCACCTACCTGCGCGGCGCCCAGACCACCGATGCAAACGGCATCGCGCAGTTCACCACGATCTTTCCCGGCTGGTACATGGGCCGCACCACCCACATTCACGTCAAGGTGCACATCGACAAGAAGACGGTCCTCACGTCGCAGACCTTCTTCGACGAGACCCTTCTCGACGAGGTGTACTCGCAGTCCCCGTACAGCGAGCACACCGGTCGTGAGAACAACACGAACAACGCCAGTGACGGTATCTACGACGACACCGGCCTCATGACCGTCGAGAAGCAGTCGGACGGTTCCTACCTCGCCGTCATCAACCTGGGTATCGACGCCTGAGGTAGGAGCCAGGTCAGCCGCCGACGTATGCCGCGAGGTGCTTTCCGGTGAGGGTGGAGCCGTCGGCGACGAGCTCCTCGGGAGTGCCTTCGAAGACGATCCGACCGCCGTCGTGACCGGCTCCAGGGCCGAGGTCGATGATCCAGTCGGCGTGCGCCATCACGGCCTGGTGGTGCTCGATGACGATGACGGACTTACCGGAATCGACGAGTCGATCGAGCAGGCCGAGCAACTGCTCGACGTCGGCCAGGTGCAGTCCGGTGGTCGGCTCGTCGAGGACGTACACGCCACCCTTCTCGCCGAGGTGCGTCGCCAGCTTGATGCGCTGACGCTCACCGCCCGACAGCGTCGTCAACGGCTGGCCGATCGTGAGGTACCCGAGCCCCACGTCGACCAGTCGGACGAGGATCTTGTGCGCAGCGAGCGTCTTCGCCTCACCGTCGCCGAAGAACTCCTCGGCCTCGGCCACCGACATCGTGAGAACCTCGTTGATGTCCTTGCCACCGAATTTGTATTCGAGAACTTCCGCCTGGAAGCGCTTGCCTTCGCACTCCTCGCAGAGAGTGGCAACGCCGGCCATCATCGCCAGGTCGCTGTAGATGACGCCGTTGCCGTTGCACGTCGGGCAGGCGCCTTCGGAGTTGGCACTGAAGAGCGCCGGCTTCACGCCGTTGGCCTTCGCGAATGCCTTGCGGATCGGGTCGAGCAGCCCGGTATACGTTGCCGGGTTGCTCCGACGCGAGCCGCGGATCGCACTCTGATCGACCGACACCACGTCCTCGCGTTTCGCGAGCGAGCCGTGGATCAGCGAACTCTTACCCGATCCGGCCACACCAGTCACCACGACCAGTACACCGAGCGGTACCTCGACATCTACATCTTGGAGGTTGTGTGAGTTCGCTCCACGAATCTCGATTGCTCCGGTGGACTCCCGCACGGTCTCCTTGAGGGCGGCCCGGTCGTCGAAGTGACGCCCGGTGACCGTATCGCTGGCTCGCAAGCCATCGACTGTGCCCTCGAAGCAGACGTTTCCACCGGCGCTACCCGCGCCTGGCCCGAGGTCGACGATGTGATCGGCGATCACGATCGTCTCCGGCTTGTGCTCGACAACGAGCACGGTGTTGCCCTTGTCCCGCAGGCGCAGCAGAAGATCGTTCATCCTCGCGATGTCGTGCGGATGCAGGCCGGTAGTGGGCTCGTCGAATACATACGTGATGTCGGTGAGCGAGGAACCCAGGTGCCGAATCATCTTGGTGCGCTGAGCTTCACCACCGGACAGCGTTCCCGACGGACGGTCGAGGCTGAGGTAGCCGAGTCCGATCTCCACGAAGGAGTCGAGCGTTTCGCCGAGCGTCGTGAGCAAAGGCGCGACCGATGGTTCCTTCAGACCGCTGACCCATTCCGCGAGATCGCTGATCTGCATCGAGCAGGCGTCGGCGATGTTGACGCCCTTGATCTTCGACGACCGCGCGCCCTCGCTCAGTCGCGTCCCGTCACATTCAGGGCAGGTGGTGAACGTGATCGCCCGCTCGACGAACGCCCGGATGTGGGGCTGCATCGCGTCGACGTCCTTGGCGAGGAACGACTTCTGAATCTGCGGAATCAGACCCGTGTACGTCAGGTTGATGCCTTCGACCTTGATCTTGGTCGGCTCTTTGTAGAGCAGATCGTTCAGTTCCTTCTTGGTGTACTTCTTGATCGGCTTGTCGGGATCGAAGAAACCGCAGCCGCGGTAGATCCGGCCGTACCAACCCTCCATGCTGTAGCCGGGGACCGTGATCGCACTCTCGTTGAGCGACTTGGTGTCGTCGTACAACGCGGTCAGATCGAAATCGTTGACCGCCCCTCGTCCCTCACATCGCGGACACATGCCGCCGGTGATCTTGAAGCTACGACGCTCTTTCGTCTGACGTCCGCCGCGTTCCATCGTGACCGCGCCTGCTCCGGAGATCGAGGCCACGTTGAACGAAAACGCCTGAGGCGAACCGATGTGAGGCTTTCCGAGACGGCTGAACAAGATACGGAGCATCGCGTTGGCGTCGGTGGCGGTTCCGACTGTCGAGCGCGGGTCGACGCCCATCCGCTGTTGATCGACGATGATCGCGGTGGTCAGGCCGTCGAGAACATCGACGTCCGGCCGCGCGAGCGTCGGCATGAATCCTTGAACGAAAGCGCTATAGGTCTCGTTGATCATCCGCTGCGATTCCGCGGCGATCGTACTGAACACCAGCGAGCTCTTTCCCGAACCGGAGACGCCGGTGAATACCGTCAGCCTCCGCTTCGGGATCTCGACGCTGATGTCTTCGAGATTGTTCACCCGCGCGCCTTGCACGCGGATCAAATCGTGGCTGTCTGCAGTGTGCAGGGCAGTCATCGTGTCTCCATCTGTCAGTCGATCGCCGACGGTCTCAGCGCAGTTGACGGGCTCAGCGCAGTTGACGGGCTCAGCGCAGTTCTTGAATACGGATCAGGTTTCCCGCTGGGTCGCGGACGGCGCAATCGCGAACGCCGTACGGCTGCTCGGTCGGTTCCTGGACGACGTCGATGTCGCCGGCCTGAAGCCGCTCGAACGTATCGTCCAGATCTTTGGTGGCCAGAAGAAGTCCGCCGTACGTGCCCTTGGCCATCATCTCGATGATGGTGCGGCGCTCGTCGTCGGTGATTCCGGGATCGACGGCCGGCGGATGCAACACGATGGAGGTGCCGGGCTGGCCGGGCGGCCCCACCGTGATCCAACGCATCCCGTCGTAGCCGACGTCGTTGCGCACCTCGAAGCCGAGGGTGTCGCGGTAGAAGTTCAGGGCGGCGTCAGGGTCGTCCTGCGGAAGGAAACTCGAGTGAATGGTGATGTCCATGGCGATCACGTTAATTGCGGTTGTGGGTTCTGCGCTTCTCGATTCCTGATCGGTCTGGTGACTTGTTTGGACACACAGGACGGCATTCCGGCCGTCGACTGTTCGGCCTCGCGCCGATAGACGCTGGGCGGGACCCCTACCAATTCGGTGAACTTACTGCTGAAAGTGCCGAGAGAGCTGCAGCCGACTTCGAAGCAGACGTCCGTGACACTGAGGTCTCCGCGGCGCAGTAACGCCATTGCACGCTCGATTCGCCTGGTCATCAGGTATGCGTACGGCGGTTCGCCGTACGCCTGACGGAATTGGCGACTGAGATGTCCCGCAGACATGTTCACTCCCCGCGCGAGCGCCTCCACGTCCAGAGGCCGCGCGTACTCCCGGTCGATACGGTCACGCACGCGTCGTAGTCGCGCGAGGTCCTGCAGGTGCGGATCTGCGGCAGGTCTGCTGGTCACGTATTCGATCGTGCCATGCGGTACCGACGTTGCCCAGCACAAGAGATGAACTGGGGTGTGGAGCGATCACGCACACACCGAGCAGTTCGTCATGATCGTGTAAGGATGGAGAAATGACCACGGCTCATCGCTCAGGCATCGACCTCACCCACCTCGACGGCGACACACGGGCGCAGGACGATCTGTTCGTCCACGTCAACGGAAAATGGCTCGCCGAATACGAGATTCCGGCAGACCGCGCAGTCGACGGGGCCTTCCGGACGCTCTACGACAAGGCCGAAGAAGACGTACAGACCATCATCACCGAAGCCGCGGAGTCCAACTCTGCCGCCGGTACCGATGCACAGCGCATCGGCGACCTGTACTCGAGCTTCATGGACGCCGACGCCGTGGAGGCCGCGGGCCTCAGCCCCATCGACGACGAGCTGGACGCCGTCGCCGATGCGCCGGACCGGTCGTCGTTGGCCACCGTGATCGGACGCCACCAGCGCGTCGGCGTCGGCGGTGCCATCTCGCATTACGTCGACACCGATGCCAAGAATTCCGAGCGGTACCTGATCCACTTCAGCCAGTCGGGAATCAGCCTGCCCGACGAGTCGTACTACCGCGAGGACAACTACGCGGAGATCCGCGAGAAGTACGTCGCGCACATCGACAAGATGTTCACCCTCGCCGGCGTCGGCTACGACGCACAGCGTGTGTTCGAACTCGAGAAGAAGATCGCGGCCGGGCATTGGGACGTCGTCAAGCGTCGTGACGCAGATCTGAGTTACAACCTCGTGGGCTTCGAGGAACTGACCGAGCAGAACCCCGGTTTGGACTGGGCGGCATGGTTGTCCGGTCTCGGCGCCGATTCGGAGAAGTTCGCCGAGATCGTGGTCCGTCAGCCCGATTTCCTGCACACCTTCACCGCACTCTGGGCGTCGGAGTCACTCGACGACTGGAAGGCATGGGCAGCGTGGAAGGTGCTGCACGCTCGCTCCCCCTACCTGCATTCGGCGCTGGTCGACGAGACCTTCGCTTTCTACGGAACCACGCTCTCGGGTACCGAAGAGAACCGTGAGCGCTGGAAGCGCGGAGTCAGCCTGGTGCAAGATCTGCTCGGCGAGGCCGTCGGCAAGCTCTACGTCGACCGTCACTTCCCCGCTGAGGCGAAGACCCGCATGCTGGAACTGGTCGCCAACCTGCAGGAGGCGTACCGCCGCAACATCTCCGACCTCGAGTGGATGAGCCCGCAGACTCGTGAGGCCGCGTTGGCCAAGCTCGAGAAGTTCACCCCGAAGATCGGTTACCCCGACAAGTGGCGTGACTACGCCGGTCTCGATATCTCGGCTACCGACCTGGTGGGCAACTACCGTCGTGGATACGCCGCCGAGTACGACCGTGACCTGGCCAAGCTGGGTGGCCCCGTGGACCGTGACGAGTGGTTCATGACGCCGCAGACCGTCAACGCCTACTACAACCCGGGCATGAACGAAATCGTGTTCCCCGCAGCCATTCTCCAGCCGCCGTTCTTCGACGCCGCAGCCGACGATGCCGCCAACTACGGGGGTATCGGCGCCGTCATCGGCCACGAGATCGGGCACGGCTTCGACGATCAGGGTGCCAAGTACGACGGCGACGGCAACATGGTCGACTGGTGGACCGACGAGGATCGTAGCGAATTCGGCAAGCGCACAAAGGCTCTCATCGAGCAGTACAACGAGTTCGAGCCGAAGGAACTGCCGGGCCACCACGTCAACGGTGAATTCACGATCGGCGAGAACATCGGCGATCTCGGCGGGCTGTCGATCGCGATCGCGGCGTACAAGATCGCGACCGAAGGTACCGAACCTCCGGTCATCGACGGACTCACCGGTCTGCAGCGCGTGTTCTTCGGGTGGGCGCAGGTATGGCGCACGAAGGCCCGTGAGGCAGAAGCGCTTCGCCGTCTGGCCGTCGACCCGCACTCGCCGCCGGAGTTCCGGTGCAACGGCGTCGTCCGCAACCTCGACACGTTCCACGAGGAGTTCGACGTCAAGCCCGGTGACGCACTGTATTTGGAGCCGGAGAAGCGTGTGAAGATCTGGTAGCAAGGGCAAGCCCCTGTGCGCGCTTAAGGACCCCCTGGACTCCCTGAGCGCGCACGGGGCCGAAGGCCCTACCGGGCGTACATGATCACCCCGACGCCGACCAGACAGATCAGCGCACCGGCGATGTCGAAACGATCCGGGCGGAATCCGTCCATCACCACCGCCCACAGCAGTGAACCCGCTACGAAGATCCCGCCGTACGCGGCGAGGATGCGCCCGAAGTTCGCATCGGCTTGCATGGTCGCGACCAGACCGTAGAGACCGAGCGAGATGACGCCGAGCCCTACCCAGATCCAGCCCTTGTGCTCGCGAATTCCCTGCCACACCAACCACGCGCCCCCGATCTCGAGCAGCGCGGCGAGTACGAACAGCAATAGCGAACGTGCGACGGTCATGCCGCACACAGTATCGCTACAGACGTACCCCGGTCTCCGCGGAAAAGAAGTACACCTCGCCGGCCTTGGGCAGCAGATGAAGCGACTCCCCCGGTGCCACCGACATCTTCCGATCGACGCGAATGACGATTCGGCCGGATCGGCTCTGCCACTGCGAATCCGGGGCACCCTTTGCATAGACGAACGATTCGGCGCCCAACTCTTCAAGCAGGTCGGCATCCACGGCCAGCGAGCCCTTTCGCCACGCTCCCACCAGATCCCACGACTCGGGGCGCACTCCCACGACGACCCGCTCCCGCTCGGACGCCCCGGTGGGCAGCGGAATCCGCAGGTCACCGAGCACTGCGACGGTACCCTCGACCGGCGCTTCGATCAGGTTCATGCCGGGCGATCCGATGAAGGCGGCCACAAAGGTGTTGACGGGGTTGTCGTAAAGTTCCCGCGGCTTCGCCACCTGTTGCAAACGACCGTCCAGCATCACCGCCACTCGGTCCCCCATCGTCATCGCCTCGACCTGATCGTGGGTGACGTAGACCGTCGTGGTGCCGAGTCGACGCTGTAAGGCAGCGATCTGCGACCGCGTGCTCACGCGTAGTTTGGCGTCCAGATTGCTGAGCGGCTCATCCAAGCAGAACACCTTGGGATGGCGAACGATGGCCCTACCCATGGCAACTCGCTGACGTTGCCCACCGGACAGCTTGGCCGGTTTACGTCCGAGCAGCGGTTCGAGTTCAAGCATCCGTGCTGCCTCGAGTACCCGCTCGCGCCGTTCGGACTTTCCCACTCCCGCGTTCTGGAGCGCAAAACCCATGTTCTGCTCGACGGTCATGTTCGGGTACAGCGCGTAACTCTGAAACACCATGGCGACGTCACGTGCTCGCGGCGCGAGATGCGTGACGTCCGTGCCGCCGATCTCGATCCGGCCGTCCGACGCGGATTCGAGACCGGCGAGCATTCGCAGGCTGGTGGACTTACCGCAACCGGAAGGCCCTACGAGTACCAGGAACTCACCGTCGGCGATGTCGAGGTCGAGACGGTCGACTGCCGGTCGATCGGTTCCTTCGTAGCGGTGCGTGACTCCCGCGAATTGCACGTTGGCCATGAGTGTTCTCTCCTACTACTTCGGCAGCTTTGGGGTGATCTGCCGGTCGATGATCTGCTGCAACTGGGTGGCAACGCCGGCGAATGTCGATGCGACGTCGGCTTTCTGGAGAGCGATCTGCTCGAGTCCGGTGCCGATGATCTGATCGCCACCCGGGACGAACACGCGTGCGTAGTCCTGCGAGCGCGTACGCGAAAGCTGATCCACAGCGGTACGGGAGTTCGGATTCGCGTCGAGGAATGCCTTCATGCTCGGCTCCGACGTTGCCGACTTGCGGACCGGCATGTAGCCGACGTTCTGCGAGAAGTACGCCGTGTTCTCACCATTGGTGATGAAGTCGATGAACTTGAGTGCGTTCTTCTTACGCTGATCGGAGATCTTGGACGGGATGGCAAGTCCGGCGCCGCCGGTGGGGCAACCGGGAGTTCCGTCCACCGCCGGGAGGAACGCGGTGCCGAAGTCGAAGTTGGCAGTCTTCTTGATGCCGGACAGGTCACCCGTCGACGCGATGGTCGACGCCAGGATGCCCGTACCGAATTCGTTTGCGATGTCAGTGGAGACCGCGGCGTACTTCTTGTCGTGAATCATGCTGGAGAGGAACTGCCCTGCGGCAATGGTCTTCTCGTTGTCGAGCTGCAAATTCCACTGGTCGGAGTACGATCCGCCGAAGGTCCAGATGGGGCCTTCGTAGGTCCAGCCGAGGTAATCCTTCGCGTTGCCCCACCCGTGTGCCAACTTGCCGTTGCCCACGACCTTCTGCAGCTCAGGTCCCCACTCGTCGAACTCCTGCCACGTTGCAGGCCCACGGTCGGGAAGTCCGGCCTGCGACCAGACCGCCTTGTTGTAGTAGAACAACGGCGTCGACCGCGCATAGGGAAGTGCGTAGTGCTTGCCCTGGAACAGGTAGTCGGCGAGCAACGAGTCGACGTAGTCGGCCGAGTCGACGCCCACCTCGGAGAAGAGTCCGTCGAGCGGCTCGATTGCCCCGGCAAGTGCGTAGTTGAACCACCAGACATCCGACAGCACAACCACATCGGGAACATCTCCGCCGGAGAGAGCAGCGTTGAACTTCTGCGCCACCTCTTCGTAGTTCTTGCCGCCGTCCACCAAGTTGACCTTCAAGTCCGGGTACTTGGTCTGGAAGCGGTTGATCAGTTCCTTCTCCACATCGGTGGACTTACCCGGGTGGTTCGACCAGAAGGTGATGGTGTTGGAATCACCCGACGCACCGGATGTTCCCGCAGCATCAGCGCTGGAACCACCGGATCCCGCGCATGCGGTCAGTGCTGCGCCGGCGGCGATTGCACCGCCGAGGCTCAGAAATCCGCGCCTGTTCATGTTTGCCATTACTGCTCCTCGAGAAAGAAATGTGACGGGAAAAGCTGTCAGCCCTTGACCGCACCGGAGGTGAGGCCTTTGATCATGTGTCGTTGCAGCAGAAGGAAAATCACCAGGATCGGTAGCATCGTCAGTACCGTTCCTGCCATGACGGGACCCCAGTTGGTGAGTCCGTCGTTGTTCTGCAGTTGGGTCAATCCGATCGGCAGCGGCGCCACCGAGGAATCGTCGGACATGAGGAACGGCCACAGGTACTCGTTCCATTCGTTGACCACCGTGATGATGCCGAACGCCACCATCGTGGGCCCGGAAACGGGGAGCACCACGCGCCAGAGAAGCCGCCAGTGGCCGGCGCCGTCCATCCGCGCTGCCTCGATGATCTCCGAAGGTATCGAGAGAAAATGGTTGCGCATGAGGAACGTACCGAAGGCTACACCCGCAAGCGGAACTATGATGCCCTGGAACGTGTTACGCCAGCCCCACTCTGCCACGAGCGCGTAGTTCGAGATCACGGTGATCTGGTTCGGAACCATCAATGCGGCGATGATTCCGAGAAAGACGAAGTTCTTCCCCGGGAAGCGCAGGAACACCAGCCCATAGGCGCTGAGAGTCCCCAGAACGAACTTCGCCGCGGACAGTATCGTCGTGATCACTATCGAGTTCCGCAGAAACATCCAGAACGGAACCGATGTCGTTGCTTCGGAATAGTTTTCGGGATGCAGCGACGACGGCCACCACGTTGCAGGCTGCGTGTAGATCTCCGGACGCTCCTTGAACGAGGTCATCACGATCCAGTAGAGCGGCAGGACGATGATGACCAAGGCGATCACCATTGCCGCGTAGCCGAGGATCTTCACACCGACCTCACGCCGGTCCACGTTCTTGCGATCCGGCCCGGGTCGGACGACGGAAGTCGGAGCAGCGCTTTTCTTTTCCTCTACCGCTGTCATTTCTCTTCTCCCCGATCCATGGCACGAACCTGGTAGACGGTGATGATCAGCAGGATCAAGAACATGATGGTGGCAACCGTCGCGCCGTAGCCCGCCCGGAAGTTTCGGAATGTCTCGTTGTACACCTGGTAGACCATCGTCGTCGTCCCTGTACCCAGCGGGCCACCACGGGTCATGACGTTGATGATGTCGAAGACCTGGAGCGAGTTGAGCATGACGGTGATGGAGAGGAAGAACGTCGTCGGGCGCAACTGAGGTAGGAGAACCCGGCGGAACTTGGTCCACGGCTTGGCGCCGTCGATTTCGGCTGCTTCGTTCAATTCTTGCCGAACTCCTTGCAACGCAGCGAGGTAGATGACAAACGTGTAGCCGAGGTTCTTCCACATGTATGTCACCGTCACCATGAACAGCGCCCAGTGGGGGTCCTGATAGAAGTCGGGCGATTGGAGTCCGACGCGGTGCAGGAGATCCTGGATCAGACCGAAGTTGGGGTCGAAGACGAACTGAAACGCGACACCGATCGCTGCACCGGAGATCACGAACGGCGCGAAGATCGCCGACCGGACCAGGTTTCGCCCGACGAGCTTGCGATCGAGCAGCATGGCCAACGCCAGACCGATGACCATCGAACCCACCACTGTGACCAATGTGAATACCACTGTGTTGGTGACAATCTGCCAGGTGTCGCTTCGTCCGAACCACTCGCGGTAGTTGCTCAGCCCGATGAACGTCGCCTTCGGGTCCGCAATGTTCCAGTCGAAGAACGAAAGTCGGATGTTGTCCACCAGCGGGCGATAGGTGAACAAGATCAGCAACGCGAGATTGGGACCTACCAAGAGCGCAAAGAGCGCGTAATCACGCCATGGTCTGCCCCACAGACCTGGCTTGCCTGATGTGGGCAGCGTTCTTTCCGGACTCGATCTCACTGAGGCAGTCTGACCGCTCGCAACGAATGAATGGTGAACGTACAAGACACTCGAGCTGAACGCGACACGAAAAAGGCCCTGCGCGAATACTTCTCGCGCAGGGCCTTCCTCGTCGATGTCTAGCGGTTCCAGTCACCCAATCCGTCGGCGCCGCTGAGGACTCCACCTGCGGTGTTCTGCACGATCACCGGGTCACCCTTGCCTGCGTTCTCGAAGAACCACTTGGCGTCCTCGGTGCTGACATTGAGGCAGCCGTGGCTGACGTTGGTGAAACCTTGTTGCGCTACCGACCACGGAGCGGCATGGACGAAGATGCCACTGTAGGAAATTCGTGTCGCGTACTCGACGTAGGTGCGGTAACCCTCGGGAGAATCGATCGGAACGCCGTACGTGGACGAATCCATGTACATGTCGCGCAGCTGCTCGCCGACGATGTACGTGCCGTTCGGTGTTTCGTGCCCCGGCTTGCCGAACGACGTCGGCATGGTGCGCACGACCTCACCGTTGCGGGTGACGGTGACCTGCTTGGTGTTGTCGTCCGCGACGGTGACGAGTGCGTCACCGATGTTGAACGTGGAGTGCGAATCACCGGCGTCGACGGTCACGGAGATGTTCGCCGGCCAGAACTGTGCCGGCTTCCAACGGACCTGGCTGTCGTTGATCCAGTAGAAGCTGCCATCGACCGGAGGATCGGTGGTCACGCGAATCGCGCGCTCGGCCGTGGCACGGTCGCCGACTGCCTCGTTGAAACGAATGATGATCGGCTGCGCGATGCCGACTGTCTCACCCGCGGACGGGTTGAGCGACGGCGCGGAGAAGTTGGGAGCGCCGATGGGAGCCTGAATCGGTGTACCCGGGATGCCCGGAACCGGAATCGCCGGATCGAGGTACGGAACGCCGGGAATGACGGGCAACGGAATGTCCGGTCCACCGGGGAAGAGAGGAACGGCCGCGGAAGGTCCGGCGAGAGCCAGGCCGGCAGCCACCGCTCCGACGATTGCCACGGCAACCCGTGACGTCCGACGACCCTGTTTGCTGCCCATGTCACTACCTTCGCTCGAATGACCACGTACTCACGTGGATTTTGCGCGGCCGGCATCGATACCCGCCTGGTACCGATGCCGATGCACCATCCGGACGCGCCCGCCGGGCGCACACCTACACGCCCGAGCACGCCAAAGAGAGCAAACCGCACATTTCCATAGTCATTAACACACAAATGCGGCAATCGAGCAATTCGGATGTTCGCCCAATCGTTGCTATCCCTCGCTGCGAGCAGCCGCCAACATCGATTCGATGGAGATGAGTTTGGTTCGCGGTCTACCGGCGGCGGCACCGGATGCTCGTTCTGCCTTGTCGATCCGCTGCCAACCTTGGTAGTCCACCTGATCCGGCGACCGATCTGCCAGCAGAACCTGCAACTTGTCAGCGTCCTCGGTCGGCGTGGCGAGGCGCCCACCAGCGAAGTCGTCGAAGATCATCGACACGGTCTCGGCGGAGCAGTACTTGTTGGTGCCGATTACGCCGGTCGGTCCGCGCTTGATCCAACCCGCGACGTAGACACCCGGGATCGGCGTGCCGGTGTCGGTGTCGATCACGCGACCGTTCTCGTTGGGGATCACGCCGCGAGCGTCGTCGAAGGGCAAGTCGGCCATCGGTGTGCCGCGGTATCCGACCGACCGAAGCACCAGGGAGGTGTCGATCGTCTCCTCGGTTTCGGTAGGCCGGGCGGAGAGCTGACCGGTCGGCGTTGCCACCAATTCGTTTTTCACGATCCGCACCTGTGCGACTGCGTCGTCACCGAGGATCTCGACGGGCGAGGTGAGGAACCGGAGAACGATCCGCTTGCGGGAAGGATCTGCGGTACGGGAAGCAAATTCCTGCGCCTGCTTGACCTTGAGCAGCACGGACGGCTCCGCGGCATCGCTGTCCACGAACACCTGACTGGCCTCGTCGAGTTCGGCTTCGATCGGGTCGACGACTACGTCCACGTTCGCCATCTGTCCGAGGGCCAACAGTTCGGGATTGGTGTACGCGGCCTGCGCCGGCCCGCGACGGCCGAGAATGACGACCTCACGAATCTTGCTGTTACGCAGCGCTTCCAATGCGTGCTCGGCGAGGTCCGTCTTCGCCAGCTGGTCAGGGTCGGTCACCAGGATGCGTGCGACATCGAGTGCGACGTTGCCGTTTCCGACGATCACCGCTCGCTCGCCGGACAGATCGAAAGTCCGATCGGCATATCCCGGGTGGCCGTTGTACCAGGCGACGAACTCGGTGGCAGCATGACTTCCCGGCAGTTCCTCGCCGGGGATCTCGAGCTTGCGATCCCCGGCAGCGCCGACCGCGTAGATCACTGCGTGGTG
Source organism: Rhodococcus sp. P4_F3_2 (assembly GCF_056401335.1). NCBI lineage: Bacteria > Bacillati > Actinomycetota > Actinomycetes > Mycobacteriales > Nocardiaceae > Rhodococcus > Rhodococcus sp. P4_F3_2. The sequence continues at coordinate 188,662 of NZ_JBFUJN010000001.1, read as the reverse complement.
ATGGTCCAAGAGTTCCGAATGCGAGATGTGGGTACCCACCTCGACGTTGAAGTGGCAGCGCACGGTCTTTTTCGCGACCACGGCGCGGAACTGGTCGGTGACGCCTTTGGTTCCGGGATGATCCGGCGCCACGCCGGCGCGCACCAATCCGTAGGGAGTGGGAAGCCGATCGAACATGTCGACCTCGACGCGAGGCTTGCCGGTCAGTTCCATCGCCGCATAGCAGGCTGCGGGGCCGGAGCCGATGATCGCCACTTTCAGCGTTCCCAGTTCGGGATCGATCTTGGCCATCGTGATCGGCTCGGGCCAATCCGGGCCCATCGGATGCTTCTCGAAGTACGACGCATTCATCTGCAGGTACGGCGCGTCGTCCTCGTCGAGTTCGTTGTCCGGGAAGATCGCCTCGACCGGGCACTCGTCCACACACGCACCACAATCGATGCAGGTGTCGGGATCGATGTAGAGCATTTCGGTGGTCGCGAACGGAGCTTCGTCCGGTGTCGGGTGAATGCAATTGACCGGACACACGTCAACACACGAGGCGTCGTTGCAGCACGGCTGCGTGATCACATACGCCATGACATTCCCCTATCCCTGAAACACGAAGCACGAACTGATTCCCAGACTATAACGTGTTCCAATTTGGCGCGAGAATCGTTTTCAGATCACCCCATTGCGCTTCAGCTGCCATACCGCCTGCACGGTGGCGTGACCTCGCCATTCCAACGCCGCGGCGGGCGAATAGCTGTCGAAATCCACCGCCCAACCGCCGTCGTCGTGTTGCCGTGCAGCGAGCGCGGACAGTTCGGAGTTGATCACCGCTGCATCGAACAACGCGCGGGTCGGACCGCCAGGAAGCGGTGAGAAATCGAGGGGCCGCATGAATTCGCCCTCGGCTCCCCCGTCCACGTGAACCAAGCCGTCAGCCGGGATACGCGAACCAAGAGTGCTCACCAACGACGACGCTTCGGGACTGTTCCGGTGAACCGCGTCGAGGAACTGCAAGGCAAAGGCCAACTCGAGGGCATGCAGAGAATCCGCCCCGTCGATCGCGTCGAGGCAATATCGAACGGCAGAGGCGAACCACGGATGTTCGGCGACGGCCTCGTCGAATTCGGCAACGCGAGCCGCTGCAGCACACACGATGCTGGTTATCTGCAACGACGGCGCCGACGGGTCCGCGCTCACCCAGAAGGGCGCACACCCGGCTGGGTCGGCAATCGGGAAGGCGAAGGGCAAACCGCCGCCTGCCAGCGAATTGGTCTGCAACCAGTCGCACAGTTCGACCGCTCTGGGCGTCGGCGTTCCGATGTCGGCAAAGGCTTCGAAGGCATGCAGCGCTCCGCCAGGTTGGCTGGTTGCCGAGCGAAGATCCGGTTCGAGTCCCCAGCCGTACCCACCGTCCGGGTTGCGATAACCGTCCACGGCCGAACAAGCCGCGGCCCGGTCACCCTGTCCGAGAATCAAATTCAGCCGATGCCGATCGAGAGTCCTGGCATGTCCCGCCATGAACCCGACGGCTGCCGTGAGATCAACACTCATGAAGAACGGTTCAGGATTCGTCGCCGTCGAGCCGGAAGCCGACCTTCAACGTGACCTGGAAATGCGCTACGGCGCCGTTCTCGATGTGGCCGCGAGTTTCCACCACCTCGAACCATTCGAGGTTGCGCACCGTCTCGTTCGCCCGGGCGATGGCGGTGCGAATTGCCGCGTCACTGCTCTCGGTGGACGAGCCGACGATCTCGGTCACCCGGTACACGTTGCTGCTCATGGCATTCCCTTCGTGTCAGATTCGACGAACCAACTCCTGCGCCTCGGCGCCGAGCCTCGCAAGGCGAAGATCACCGAGAGCTGTCACAGCACTACCCAACCTGTTGGTGGTGAAACCGAGCGAGAGTCCGCTGGACAGGTCCGCATACGCGCCTGAACCGCCGACTCCGTAGTGGCCTATCGCATTCCGCGGCTGCCGCCGCGCGGCAATGATCGGCGGGTGGTAACCGAGAGTCCAGTTGGGCCGCACCGCCAGCACGTAATCCCGATCGCGGGTCTGGATGGTCGACATCTGGTCGATGGTCGATTCCTTCAGGAACCGCTTCCCGTCGATCACGCCGCCGTTCGCGATGGCGCCGTACATCTTCGCGAGAGCACGCGCGCTGAACACTCCGTTCCAGCCCGGCATGACGGCGTCGTGGACAGCCGGGTTGCGCACCATGACGTCGAAACCGTCCGGCATCGCGGCCTCCGCGAGTCCGCGAGTCGGACCGACGTGTGAGAGCACGGTAGAAGCGAAAGCCCAGTTCAAGCCGGCAGGGTTGATATGTGGGAACAGCTTCGCGATCCGTGGACGCTCGGTTTCGGGTACGCGGTACCAGAATTCGTCGACTCCGAGGGGCTTCGCTATCTCCGCTTGTACGACGTCGATGAACGGCTGACCGGACACCCTGGCCACAAGTTCGGCTACCAACCAGCCGTAGGTCACAGCGTGATAGCCGGGGCCTCGAAGCCGACGCGGATCCGGCTTCTCGGCAGCCAGGGCGGCAACGACCGCGTCGTAGTCCATCAGGTCGAGGGGATGCGGCATCAGGCCGCGAACGCGGTGAAGGCCCGCCCGATGTGACATCAGTTCCCGGACGGTGATCTTGTCCTTGCCGGCCGCTGCGAATTCGGGCCAGTACTGAGCAACCGGAGAGTCGTAGTCGATCAGCCCGCGTTCGGCGAGTCGATGAACGACGGTGCTGGCCACGCCCTTGCCGGTCGAGAAGGAAAGCGACACCGTGTCGTGGTCCCAGCGCCTGTCGCGGTCGGCATTGCCGGCCCAGATGTCGAGAACTTTCTCGCCGCCCAGGTACACGACCAGCGCGCCGCCGCCTTGTTGCGGTTGGCGATACATCGCGAAGAAGCGGTCGGCCAAGGGAAGGAATCGCCGGTCCACATACAGCTCGGTGCGCGAAGGCACCTCCACCCGGGCGAGCGAACCCCGTCGTGCATTGGGAGCCATCGCGTCCTCCGATCCCCGCTGATTCAAGTTGTCCGGTCACCGGATCGGTGGCAGGAGCTTGACACCATTGTGACCACTGTCACGCAAGAGGCTCAGGACCGGGGTGCACTCACGGGGTGACCCACGTCGAAGTGCCGTCGCTGACACATCCCTGACCTGTGGCAAGGTTGAAAACAAGGGTGGGACCACCCGAGCAGATCGCCCCGACGTCCGCGTCACCCACCGCCGCTCTGCCGCCAGGTCCGCTGAGCACCACGGCAAAGGGTGAGGAGTCTGTGCGACCGAGTGCGAGCGAACCCGGGCCGTACGCAACGGCGGCAAGTAGCCCACCGCGCGACTCCGCTGCAGCAACGCCGCCGAAGAGTCCGACGCCCGCCGACCGGCCACCGTCTCGCGAATCGGCGACGCCGACGCCGTCGCCCTCCACGTGTGAAATCGCGTAACTGGAGGGATCTGCCACCGCTCGGCATGCGGATGACCCGTCGACGATCGTCTGATCTTGGCCGCGCGCCGAACAATCCAACGTCGCGGCCGACGCTGTTCCGCTACCGAGTGACAATCCGAAGGCGGCAAGAATCACGCCACCCGCCGCTAAGCCTGCTGCTCGCATTTTCCGGCGATCCATATCCAACCCCCACAGTGCATTCGACGTGACCGTACATTCGACGTCTAATCGAATTACCCGATATGTCCGCCTCTGACGCTACCCGTCTTTGTTCTTCCGATCGCGGTCCTTGCTCGGTTGAACACGTTTGGGTTCACCGGGCATTTTGGGATAGTTCGGCGGGTACGGCAGATCGCCAAGTCCCGCCGCCAGATCCTTCTCCCACATCTCCAACAGAACGTCGAGGGCAAAGGCCTTGTCGTGCATCGCTTCCATCGGATCACCACGATCGGCGAGCAAGCCGGGAACCGTGGCGATGGTGCAGTCGTCTGGATGCACGTCGCGCAGTTCGTCCCAGGTCACCGGCGTGGACACAGTTGCGATCGGCGTCTTACGAGCGGAATACGCCGCCGCGATCGTCCGGTCACGGGCATTCTGATTGAAGTCGATGAAGATCCGTTCACCCCGCTCTTCCTTCCACCACGCGGTTGTGGCGCGATCGGCACTACGACGTTCGACTTCACGGGCGAGGGCGATACCCGCGTGGCGGACCTCGACAAAATCCCAGCGCGCCTCGAGCGGGATGTAGACGTGAAGGCCTCGGCCACCGGACGTCTTGGGAAATCCTTCCAATCCCAACTCGGCGAGCAGAGGGCGAAGGACCTCGTCCGCGATGGCAACGGCCTCGTCGAACCCGGTCCCCGGTTGCGGATCGAGATCGATGCGGAGTTCGTCCGGGTGGTCGGTGTCCGGGCACCGCACGGCCCAGGGATGAAACGTGACAGTCCCGAGATTGGCAGCCCACACGATGTTCGCAGCACTACGCACTCGAAGGACGTCGGCCTTGCGACCCGACGGGAACGTGACCTCGCAGGATTCGACGTGCTCGGGCCGCTTTGCCGGCAGCCGCTTCTGGTAAACCTCTTCGCCCTCGATGCCGTCGGGGAATCGCTGAAGATGCGTTGGCCGATCTTGGAGCGCCCGCAACGCTGCACCCTGCAGCGCCACCGTTCGGTAGTACTCGACAAGATGCCGTTTGGTTCCGCCGTCCTCACCCAACTGCGGATAGTAGATCTTGTCCGGGCTCGACAACCGGACCGCGATCCCGTCGACGTCCAGTTCCTCTGCGGGACTCGCCATCACTTACCACCTGCAAGAACATCCGCGAAGTCGTATCGCACCGGAACCTCCAACTGATCGAAAGTGCATTCGTCGGGCACCCTGTCCGGACGCCAGCGCAGGAACCGCGCGGCGTGCCGAAAGCGTTCCCCTTCCATCTGGTCGTACGCCACTTCCAGCACCCGCTCAGGACGAAGCGGAATCCAGGAGCGGTCTGCGGCCGATCTCCACCGGCTGGCCTCTCCCTCGGCCACAACGTCGTCCCCGAGGCGCAAAGGTTCGAGTTCGGCCAACAACTCGATCCGCCGCGCCGCGGTGAAAGCCGAAGCGCCACCGATCATCTTCAATTCGGAACCGTCGAACAGACCCAGAAGCATCGACCCGATACCCGGCTGGCTCTTGTGCGGACGGTAGCCCAGCAGTACGACATCCGCGGTCCTGGCGTGTTTCACCTTGATCATCTCGCGCTTGTTCGGCAGGTACGGTCCCGCCAGCTTCTTGGCGACAACCCCGTCGAGACCCGCGCCTTCGAAGGTTTCGAACCAGGCCATTGCTTCGGCGCTGTCGGCCGTCGCTGCCGTGACGTGGCAACTCGGCCCGCCACCGACGCAATCGAGGAGCAACGCACGTCGCACACCGAAGTCCTCGATCGAGACGTCGCGATCCCCGAGCGCCAGTAAATCGAACCCGACAAATTGCGCGGGCGTCTGTTCCGACAACAATGCGACGCGGCTCGCGGCGGGGTGAATCCGCTCGGAGAGCGCTTCCCAACTCAGGCGCGTCACACCGTCGATCTCACGGGGAACCACCAGTTCTCCGTCCACCACACATTTTTCGGGCAATTCAGACTTGACGGCTTCCACCGCCTCGGGAAAGTACCGCGCCAAGTCCTTTCCTCCTCGCGATCCGAGCACCACTTCGTCACCGTCACGAAAGATGATTGCTCGAAATCCGTCCCATTTCGGCTCGTACGACCACGTCGGGTCACCGGACTCGGGCTGAGGCGGCACAGTGGCCGCAGCCTTCGCGAGCATCGGGGCAAGCGGCGGCATCAGGGGTAGCTCCACCTACCCATACTGACAGTCCGGTTGGCAATTCGACTACCGATGTATTGGAATAGGTCCCGAACAATCTACGAACCAACAGAATTATCCAAGAATCAACAAAGGGGTCCTTATGTCCGGAATCGTCCGGCGACTTTGCACTGCGGTGATCGCAACTTCTGCAATCGCCGCCTTCACCGTCGGTTGCGGTTCCGACATCGAGCCGAAAGCCATTGCGGAATCATCTTCCTCGGTTGCCGATTCGACCACTACCTCCGCAGCCCCGACCACCTCGAAGATCACCGGCCAGGAGGGTTCGGACGACGGCGGCGACGTCGACATCGACGTGTCGATCGGTGATTGCGTCAAGCTCGGCGGTACCACGACGGCCGCGGAAATCGACAACGCGGACTGCGGTAGCAAGGATTCCAACTACAAGGTGGTCGCCAAGGTTCCCACCTCTGATCAGTGTGCCTCCGATGTCGACTCGTACTACTACGAGACCCTCGCGGGTGACGAGCAGGGCGCTGTCTGTCTCGACGTCGACTGGGTAGTCGGCGGATGCATGGACCTCGGCAGCGGAATGGACGAGCCCGCCCGCATCGAATGCTCGGATACCAGCGGCACCAATGTAGTCGAGGTCGTCGAAATCCTGCAGAACTCCACGTCGATCGACGAATGCGGTTCGGGGGCAGACTCGGGATTCGAGCACCCGGAACGTAAGTTCACGGTCTGCGTCGCAACGCTCTGATTCGAGCGCCCTCCCGAAAACACCTGTGCGCCTTGTCAACCGATCTCGGTTGGCAAGGCGCACAGGTGTTTTCTACAGCCGGCGCTTTCTACAGCCGGCGCTTTCTACAACCAGCCCCGACGTTTGAAGATCGTGTAGAGACTTCCACACGTCAAGAACATCATCGAGAGCGCAAACGGATAGCCCAAGTGCCAGTGCAGTTCCGGCATGTCGTCGAAGTTCATTCCGTACACGGTTCCGATAAGCGTCGGCGCGAAGAGAATTGCCGCCCACGCCGAGACCTTCTTGATCTCCTCGTTCTGCGCGTAGCTCGCCTGCGTCAGATTGCGCATCTCCTCGTTCTGGTTCTGCGACACCAGAGTTGCGTTCACCGTGAGGATGTTTCCGAGCAACTGACGAAAGCCGTCGGCCCGCTCCACCACAGTCGTCGCATGGTCGGTGACGTCGCGGAGGTAACGCTGGAGTTCCTCGTCCGTGTGGTACTTGTCGAATCCTGCCGACAACCCACGCAGCATCCCCAGCAGCGGACGCGTCGCCCGCTGGAATTCGATCACCTCACGGGTCAGTTCGTAAATGCGGCGCGAAACTCCGGGATCGCCACTGAACACTTCGGTTTCGATCTCGTCGATGTCGTTCTGCAGGCCGGCCACCACCGGGGCGTACCCGTCGACGACTGCGTCGAGAATGGCGTAGAGAACGGCCTCGGTACCCAACCGCAACAGGTCAGGATCGTTCTCCATGCGAGTCCGCACCGCCGAGAGATCCGGCGATTCACTGTGACGGACGGTCAGAATGAAGTTCGGACCACAGAAGATGTGCAACTCGCCGAATTCGACCCGCTCGGTCTCGTCGCGGTACCGCGCAGCACGCAGGACCACGAACAGCGTCTTGCCGTAGCGCTCGAGCTTGGGGCGCTGGTGTGCGACAATCGCATCCTCGACCGCCAGTTCGTGGAGGTCGAAATGTTGTGCAGCGGCATACAACTGGGCGTCGTCGGGCCGGTACATGCCGATCCACGCCATCGACTGCGAATCCGGAAGGCATGACAGTGCTTCCGCCAGCGTGGACGGCGACGCTATCCGCTCGCCGTCGCGGTACACGCCACTGTTGACGACGGTCGATTCGACGGGCGCCACCGCCTCGGGCGGGGCAGCCTTGACGACGGTGCGTGCGGCACGCGAGTGCCCGGGATGTGAGTCACCGAGACCCGCGGAACGACGTGGCAGTACCGACCGTGAACGACGAAATTCGCGCATGCTGAACAGCTTTCGAGGGAAGAGTGAACGACGACGCTTGCTTCACAGCAAAGCCGAAGCCGATGAACACACGATGAAGCTGCAGCAAAATACCGGAACAACCCGGGCGGCTACAGCTTCAGTTGGTACTCGGAGGTTGGCCACGCATTACAGCCACACCTCCTCTTCCCTGAATTCCTACGCAAGTCCGCGCACGACGCCAACATGCTACCCCGACTGTCAGAGCGGGACAAACCGAACGACAAGCCGCAGGACAGCACGAACCGGTCGGAGGAAACCCGCTCGACGAATGCAGCTTTCAGTCAGTTCGCAGCGCGCAATCCGCCGATCAAGAGTTCGACGATCTGGTCCGCCAACGACTCCGTCTCCGCCAAAGTCTGCCCTTCACGCCTTCGGTACCAGAGGTCGATGCCGTTGAGACTGCTGAGGAGTATTTTTGCCGCCATTCGCGGCGAGCTCGCACGAATGGAACCATCCGCGACACCTTCGGTCATCACGTCGACGAACAGATTCTCGTAGTCGAGTCGCAGCGAATTCAGTTCCACGAGGACTTGCTGTTGCCTCGGCTTGAGCGCGGAGTTCATCTGGCCCCGGACACCTTGGTGGATCGTGTGGTGGTACCCGAGATGTGTCATGAGATTGACCAGGTGGGCGTGCGACATCGCTTCGAGACGCGCGAGGCCGCTGTCTGCCCCGTCGATCCGAGACTCGACCTCCGCGCGGAGCAGGCTCATCCCGCGCTCGTAGATTGCCAGGTAGATGTCGAACTTCGAACGAAAGTGGTAGTAGACAAGACCTTTGGTGGCCCCGATTCGATCGGCCAGCAAATCCATGGTCGTGGCCGCGTAACCGTCTTCGGCAAAGGCGTCGGCGGCGCTGGTGATGATCGCGGATCGCACGTCCGGAAGATCACTACTCATTCGACTTCCACTCCCATTCGCACTGCCTGCCGGCCCTTGACTGTTTCCACGCTATCGCATAGTAATACTGAGTAGTATCCCAGATCAGAGAGGTTTTCCAATGTCGTTGGATTTTTCCGGCAAGGTAGCGATCATCACAGGCGCAGGCGGCGGACTCGGCCGTTCGCATGCATTGGCCCTCGCCGCACGCGGCGCACGCGTCGTCGTCAACGACATGGGTGGCTCGGTCAACGGCAGTGGCGGCGCTGATACCGCAGCAGCCAAGGTAGTGGCGGAAATCGTCGAGTTGGGTGGCGAGGCGATCGCGGACCACTGCGACATCACCGACGTCGACGCCGTTGCCGCCATGGTCGCGACGGCCGTGGACAAGTGGGGCCGCGTGGACATCCTGATCAACAACGCCGGAATCCTGCGCGACAAGTCCTTCATCAAGGCCGAGCTCGACGACTTCCGCAAAGTCATCGACGTGCATCTGATGGGTTCCGTCATCTGTTCCAAGGCAGTCTGGCCGCACATGGTCGAACAGAACTACGGACGCATCCTCATGACTACGTCGGCATCGGGAATTTACGGCAACTTCGGCCAGGCAAATTACGGCGCCGCGAAGTCCGGCGTCGTCGGCCTGATGAACGTTCTCGCTATCGAGGGCGAACGCAAGGGCATCCGCGTCAACTCGCTGGCCCCGACCGCCGCGACCCGCATGACCGAAGACCTCCTCGACGAGAAGACTCTCGCTCTGCTTGCACCCGAATCGATTTCACCCGGCGCACTGTTCATGGTCTCCGATGACGCACCGACCAAGACCATCCTCAGCGCCGGTGCCGGTGTCTTCGCGATCGCTCGCATGGAAGAGTCGCAGGGCGTGTACATCCCCGAAGGCGCACTCTCCCCTGAGGTCGTCGCCGAACGGTGGTCCGAGATCAGTGACATGACCAATTCCGTCCAGGTGCCCGCGGCGTTCGATCAGACCCGCCGGTTCGTCGAGAAAGCTGTAGCCGAGCAGCCGGCCAACTGAGCTGGGCAACCAGCCGACTGATCGATCCTGCTCCCCCTAAGGTGTGGTGGTGACCACACCAACGGGAGTTTCGATCGTCGACATCGTCGACAGACTGGGAATGACGTTCCTCAGCGGAGGCGACACCGTCGACGACGCCCGCACTGTCAGCCGAGTGACCCTGCACGAAGGGTCCGGAGTCACGCAAGGCAGTGCGGGCGCCGTCGTGCTCGGCGCAGGACTGGCCGAGTCGGCCGACATTGCCACTGCAGTAAAAGAATACGGTTCGGCCGGAGCCGTCGCGCTGATCGTCAGGGAGCCATTGGCCGTCGACGAAAGCGTCGCACGGGCGGTCGCCGAAGCCGATATCGCACTACTTGGAATGGTCAAGGATGCAAGCTGGCTGCAAAGTGCGTCGCTGATCAACGAGATCCTCGAATCCGGCAACAACGGGGACCGCACGTCCGCCGCCGACGCCGACCTGTTCGATCTTGCCAACTCGATCGCTCAGGTATTGAACGGCCCGGTCACCATCGAGAATCAGTCGAGCCGGATCCTCGCGTTTTCGGCGGATCAAGCCTTCGGTGACGAGGCACGTAAGCAGAGCGTCCTCGGACATCAAGTGCCGCAGCACTATTCCGACCGACTCCGGTCGATGGGGTACTTCAACAAGATCTACGGCTCTACCCTGCCGGTATTTCTACCGGGTATCGGGCCGGGCATCAGGCCCCGGGTCGGCATGCGAATACATGCGGCATCCCAGATCCTCGGTTCGATCTGGGTGATCTTGGACGAGGAGCCGAACGAATTGCAGGTGAAAACGCTCGTCGAGGCGGCGGGCGTAGCCGCGATGAGCTTGCTTCGTGCCAAGCTGGCCGCCGATTCCGCACGACGGCTGAGGTTGGGCGAGGTGATCACGCTACTGAGTGGCGGCACTTCGGCCAAGGAAGCGGCCGAGCGACTGGGCTACGGCCGCTCGAAAGCAAACGTACTTGCGGCCGGCTTCCGTAGCGGCGCCGGCGCATCGTTGGAGGCCGAAGCCGACGTCGATCAACTGGCCCTGACACTCAATACCTATCTCGACCAAGTATTTCCGTTGTCGGTGGCGGCAGCGATCGGCGGCACCGTCTACGCCGTCATCCCACACACCCGGCACCAGACCGACGACGACTACGTGCGTCGGATCGCGTCGGAGTTTGCAGACCGTTCCCGTTCGGAAAAGTCGGTGGTCATCGGAATCGGTGCGACAGTGGCCGACGTGATGACGCTGGAGAAGTCACGCGACGAAGCCGACCGAGCGCTTCGCGTTCTGAGGTCGACGTGGAATTCCTCGGGCCGGACCGTCGCGCGCGCCGACGACGTGCAGATCAATTCCCTACTTCTGCGCCTCTCCGACGCCCTGGCGGACGAGAACGAGACCGCGTCGGGTCCGCTCGCGGTACTGCGTGAGTACGACCGCACTCACGACATCAACCTCGTGGACACCCTTCGAGCCTGGCTCGACACGTTCGGCGACATTCCGGCGGCTGCGTCGTTGGTTCACATCCACGTCAACACGTTCCGGTACCGCCTCAAGAAACTTGCCGGGATTGCCGGAATCGATCTCGATGATCCGGAAACTCGATTCAGCCTGATGCTCCAGCTTCGTCTCTTCTATCCGACAGCGTTGTAGCGATCTACCAAGTCTCACGAAACATTCGTAAATCCGGACGATGTTCTCCTCCTTTTGTTGGGTGAGGATTCAAGCAATCGTTTTTTGCTCCTGACCCGACAGACCTCGCGTCACTCGGGCGGGACTACACCTTCCGGAGGCACCATGAAACAACGGTCCTACGCACTGCTGGCTGCGGCAACTGGCACCGTTCTTGCCCTGACCGCGTGCTCATCGGGTGGCTCGTCGGGTTCGGGTTCGGGTGGGGGTGAACCCGTCACGGACGGCACCTTCAAATTGGCTCTCGTGGCCGACCCCGGCGCTCTGAATCCGCTGATGACGGCAGCATCGCCGGCGCACCAGCTGGCGCGTCTGAGCTACGACTATCTGCTCCACCCGGATCCCGATACCGGAGTCACCAAGCCATGGCTCGCCGAGAAATGGGAAGAGACAACCACTTCCGCGTCCTTCACCATTCGCGACGGCGTCACCTGTACCGACGGATCCGCTCTGACTGCCCAGACTGTCGCCGACAACGTCAATTTCATCACCAACGCAGCAAACAAATCTGCTCTCCGCGGGGTGTACGCACCGGCAACTGCCAGCGCCACCGCCGACCCGGCGACACGGACAGTAACGGTGACGACTCCGGAGCCCTCTCCGTTCCTGCTCCTCAACCTGGCGCGAATACCGATCATGTGCGAGGCCGGGTTGAAGGATCCGACGGCGGCAAACAAGACGACCTTCGGGTCGGGCATGTTCCAGATGACAGAGGCAGTCGCCAACGATCATTACTCCTACGTCCGGCGCGACGGCTACAACTGGGGACCGGACGGCACCACCTCGGATACGGCTGGAGTACCCAAGAATGTCGTCGCGTCCATCATCACGAACAACAGCACAGCGGCCAACCAGGTGTTGTCCGGTGATCTGAATGCCGCAGCAGTTTCGGGCCCTGACCAGGATCGCATGAACGCCGCGAACCTGGATACCGTCAAGCAGCCTGCTCCGGCGGGCGAGATGTTCTTCAACCACAGTCCCGGTAATCCGACGAGCGATCCTGCCGTCCGCAAGGCTCTGGTCCAGGCTCTCAATCTCGACGACCTCGCCGAGATTTTCACGGCCGGCCGCGGAACCAGATCGACCACGATGGTGTCCATCGAACCGCGGGCCTGCATCTACGACTCTGTCGCCGGAAACCTGCCGGACTTCGACACCAGTGCAGCCGCAGCAACTCTCGAGTCTGCGGGCTGGAAGGTCGGCGCGGACGGTAAGCGCAGCAAGGACGGCACACCGCTCCGAATTCGGATGGTCTACGAGACGTTCGGTGACGCGACCGATGCTGCCGCCGACGTCGCGGTCAACGCGTGGAACGACCTGGGCGCCACCATTGAACTCACCAGTGGAGACTCGAACAAGATTCTCGATGTAGCACTCAGCGGCAAGGACAACACGGCGTGGGATGTTGTCTGGGAGCCGATCAACGTCGCGCTGCCCAGCATGCTGGTCCCCTTCCTCTCCGGTCCTGTGCCCGCTGCGGGAATGAATTTTGCGTCGATCTCCAACCCGGCCTACGACGCAGCCGTCACCAAGGCTTCCGGGCTGACGGGCGAGGACGCTTGTGCCGCTTGGGCAGACGCTGAGTCCGAGATCATCAAAGCAAACTCGGCGGTACCTTTTGCCGACAAGATCACGACTCTCTACTTCAACAATGCAGGTCTTGCATTCGGCCGCAATTTCATCGGTTCAGCCCTGCGCCTGTACCAGTAGACCGCCGGTAGCGACCGGGGAAATCGTCGTGTTTCGCCGGTCGCTGTCGGTATACGGACAGGTATTCACCGATCCAGGCGGTTTTCGTGGGAACGGACGAAAATCGACCCGATTTTCGTGAGGATCGACAGAGATGCGCGTCACGTCATGCGCCAAGATTTAGCAGTCAACACTCAATCGCGCCCTCACGTTTTTCGCTCGGGCCCCAGCTCCATCCCGGAGGCACCATGAAACACCGCTCCTATCCAACACTTGCGGCAGCCGCAGGGCTCACGCTTGTGTTGTCTGCTTGTGGCTCGGGAGGCACGTCCTCGGGCGCCAGTGGCGGTGAACCGGCCACGGACGGGACCTTCCGTTTCGCCCTGCAGGCCGATCCGGGCGCACTCAACCCGATCATGTCGGCCTCTCAGGCAACCGCCGAGCTGTCTCGATTGGCCTACGACTACCTGATCTACCAGGATCCCGATACCAGCGAAGTCGGACCGTGGTTGGCGGAGAAGTGGGAGGAGACCCCCACCTCGGCGTCCTTCACCATCCGTGACGGGGTGACCTGTACCGACGGATCGACGCTGACTTCCCAGACCGTCGCGGACAACATCAACTTCGTGGCCAATCCGGACAACGGTTCACAGTTGCGCGGGTCCTCCGTTCCGACCGGTGCCACAGCAACCGCCGATCCGGCAGCGCGCACCGTCACGGTGACCACTGCGGCGCCGAGCCCGTTCCTGCTTCTCAACGTCGGTCGACTGCCGATCCTGTGCGAGGCCGGGCTGAAAGATCCGACAGCATCGAACAAGAAGTCGCTCGGCACCGGCATGTTCGAAGTCACCGAAGTCGCCGCCAACGACCACTACACGTTCCAGCGACGTGATGGCTACAACTGGGGCCCCGACGGCACCGCTTCCGATACCCCCGGCGTCCCCAAGACGGTCATCGCCGCGATGGCACCGAACGTGAGCACCGCCGCAAATCAGCTTCTCTCGGGTGAACTCAATGCAGCTCCGATCGCCGGGCCGGACAAGGACCGCGTCGCGGCAGCCAATCTGGACTCGGTTGGCCGGCCGGTGCCCGCAGGCCAGATGTACTTCAACCAGATCGCCAGCAACCCCACCAGTGATCCGGCAGTGCGCAAGGCGCTGATCCAAGCGGTCAATCTCGACGACCTCACTCAGGTCATCACCGCCGGAAACGGGGTCCGGGCAACCAGTCTCGTCGCCGTCGAACCGCGCGCCTGTGTCTACGACTCTGTCGCAGGCAATATTCCGGACTTCGACCTCACAGCTGCAAAGGCAACACTGGACGGCGCTGGTTGGACTGCCGGCGCTGACGGCAAGCGAAGCAAGGATGGCAAGCCGCTCAATCTCCGCCTCGTGTACGACGGCACCGACGATCCGCGCAACGCGGCGGCAGAACTTGCTCAGTCGGCGTGGTCCGAACTCGGCGCAAACGTCGAGGTGACCGGTGGTGACTCGAACAAGATCATCGACGTCATTCTGAGCGGCAAGGACAACTCTGCCTGGGACATCGCCTGGGTCCAGGTCAACTCCTCGCTGCCCAGCACGTTCACCGCGTACTTTGCCGGGCCGGTTCCCGCAGCAGGCAAGAATTTCGGATCGGTCAGCAACCCCGCCTACGAAGCAGCAGCCACCAAGGCTTCCGGTCTGACCGGTAGCGACGCTTGTGACGCTTGGGCCGACGCCGAGTCGGAGCTCACCAAGACGATCGCGGCCGTGCCCTTCGCGGATTCCGTCATGAACGTGTACTTCAACAAGGCCGGACTCTCATTCGGTAAGACGCTCACCGGTTCTGCGTTGCGTCTCTACCAGTAAGTCGTTTTCCCGCTCAGCATCTCTTCCCGCCCTGCATCTGTTCCCGCCCTCCGGAAAGACAGCCCATGAGTCAAACTATTGAAGCCGCGAAACCAGAAGCGGCGCCTCAGGCTCGAGCAAAGTGGCTCGAGTCCGACAGCTGGCCCGCATATCTTCTGCGTCGTTTCGGCACCTTCGTGATTTCACTCTGGGCGCTGGTGACTGCGGCGTTCCTGATGCTCCAACTGATTCCGGGCGACCCGGTTCGGTTGGCTCTGGGGATGAACGCACCGGTCGAACTGGTCGAGACAACGAGGTCTCAGCTCGGTTACGACCTTCCCTTGTGGCAGCAGTACTTCCGATTCGTCGGCGGGTTGCTGAGCGGGAATCCCGGTGACTCGATCACCTTGAGGACTCCGGTCTTCGAGGTGATCGCGTCCCGCCTCCCGGCAACACTCGAACTGGCTGTACTCACAGTCGTCACGGTGCTGCTACTGGGCATTCCGATCGGCCTCATCTTCGCTGCACTGACCCGCAACGGTCGACGACGCGGAGTCGAGATCGGTTACACCGCAACGTCAGGCACCWTCGCCGTGATCCCCGAGTTCATGTTCGGTACGGCGCTGGTCTACCTCTTTGCCGTCACGTTCCCTGTTCTGCCCGTCGCCGGCCGAGGTGGACCGGAAAGCTACATCCTCCCGGTCGCGGCCATGTCGATCGGTGCCATCGCCTCGATGTCGCGCATCGTCCGTGCAGAGGCACTCGGCGTGTTGGACATGGACTACATCCGTACGGCGCGCGCCAAGCGAATGCCCGTGGCACGAATCTACTTCCGTCATGCAATGCCCAACCTCATGACGTCGACGCTGACGCTCGCCGGACTCCTCCTGGGTGGTCTGATTGCCGGCACCGTGCTCATCGAGAGCATCTTCGCCTGGCCCGGCATGGGCATGGCGCTGGTCAAGTCCATCACCGAGAAGGACTACCCGCTCGCCCAGACACTGGTCGTGATCTACGGCGCCATCGTCCTTCTCATCAATTTCATCGTCGACGTGGTGCTCGCTCTCATCGACCCACGATCCACAATTCGGGAGAACTGAGTTGAGCACCTCACCTACGGCCCCCACTGCGGCCCCCAAGACGCCCCCGCGACGACACTGGATCGTCGGAACGTTCCGCACCCCATTGGGAATCCTGGCCCTCACCTTCCTGACCGCTCTGATCGCCCTCGTCATCTTCGGACCGATGATCTGGGGTGACGCCGCTGTCGCAGCCAACCCGAAGGCACTGTCTCAGGGACCGAGTTCCGAGCACATCTTCGGCACCGACGCCGGCGGACGTGACGTCTTCGCCCGCACGATGACCGCCGCGAGACTGTCGGTGCTCATGGCTCTCGGAGCCGTCGCACTCGGTGTCACAATTGGCCTGATACTCGGTACGCTCCCGACGCTCGCTCCCCGCTGGGTCGGACGAATGGTCGTGGCATTCCTCAACTTCGCCATCGCATTCCCCGGTCTCCTTCTGGCCATCTTCCTGTTGGTCGTTCTCGGACAGGGTGCGGGCAGCGCGGTGATCGCCATCGGTCTCGCCCTGGCCTCGCCGTTCGCGAGGTTGACGTACGCACTGGCTTCGTCGGTCAACGGACGCGACTTCATCGACGCAGCACGCATCCTCGGGGTCACCAAGCCCGGGCTGCTGTTCCGCCACATTCTCCCCAATATCCGTGAACCACTCATCGTCAATGCCAGCATCGCTGTCGGCAGCGGCCTGGTGGTCTTCGCCGGACTCTCGTTCCTCGGCTTGGGCATTCAGCCGCCTGCATTCGACTGGGGCCGGATGCTCAACGAAGGTCTGTCGAAGATCTTCGTCAACCCGGCCACCGCACTTGCCCCCGGCATCGCCGTCGTGCTCGCCGGCTTGACCTTCACGCTGCTCGGCGAGGCCATTGCTCGCGGCGCGGGAGTTCGCAGCCCGATCAGCAGTCGCCTGCCGAAGTGGAAGCCGATCAACCGGAAAACTGCTCAGGCCGATTCGGCGCCCAGCGACGAGGACGCAGTTCTCACCGTCCGCAACATGTCCGTCGCAGTCCCCGCGGGTGACGACTGGCGTCGCCCCGTCGACAACATCAGTTTTACAGTTCATCGCGGCGAAACCGTGGGCATCGTCGGTGAATCCGGCTCCGGAAAGTCACTGAGTTGCATGGCAATCGCGCAGCTGACCGACCACCCCACCGTGGTCGACGCCGGGCTCATCGAGTTCGACGGCACCGTGCTGATGAAGGACGGGAAGCGGCCGGACAACGCGGCTTCGCGCAAGGTTGCCCGCCAACTCGGCACACGTATGGCGATGGTGTTCCAGGATCCGATGTCGTCCATGAATCCGTCTCTCAAGGTCGGATACCAGGTCGCCGAGATCGGTTGGCTCCACGAAGGTATGAGCAAGGTCGACGCGAAGAAGGCGGCAGTCGAGCGACTGAACGCCGTCAAGATCCCCGACGCGCCCAGGCGTGCGAAGCAGTACCCCCACGAGTTCTCCGGCGGTATGCGTCAGCGCGCGATGATCGCCATGGGTCTGATGGGCAAGCCCGCTCTGATCATCGCGGACGAACCCACCACTGCGCTCGATGTGACCGTTCAGCGTGAGGTTCTCGGGCTGCTCCACGAGGTTCGCGAGGAAACCGGCGCCGCAATCCTTCTCATCTCGCACGATATGGCCGTCATCACCGGCATGTGCACCCGTGTCCTGGTCATGTTTGCCGGCGAAATCGTCGAAGACATCGCAGTCGACGATCTGATCGCCGGTCGTGCAAAGCATCCGTACACCCGCGCGCTGATCGCCGCGGTCCCCACCATGAGCACCGATCGCGACAAGCCGCTCGCCACCGTCGACGAAGCCTGGCAGGTGGRGAGCCTCGACGCCGAGGAGAGCACCGCCGACATCGAGTTGGAAGAACTGTTGGCTGTTGCAGAGGAGATCCGATGAGCAGGCTCGAATTCCGTGACGTCAACGTCCACCTCGGTAGCGGTTCGAAAAAATTCCACGCCGTCAAGAACATCAATCTCGACATCCCCTCCGGATCGGTGGTCGGTCTCGTCGGTGAATCGGGTTCCGGAAAGTCGACACTGGCGCGAGCAACTGTCGGCTTGGCCGAGCCCAGTTCCGGCCAGATCCTTCTCGACGGTGTGGACGTCGCTCACGCCCGCGGCGCGACCGCTCGTCTGCGCCACCGGATCCAAATGGTCTTCCAAGATCCGTACTCGTGCCTCGACCCGCGAATGACCATCGGCCAGTCACTCGCCGAGGCGCTGCGGTCCACCGAGCGTCGTGACAAAGCTCGCCGCAACCGCGGCGACCGCGCTGCCGAGGTGGCTCGACTCCTCACCACCGTCCAACTGCCGGTGGAGAAGGCGCACGAATACCCGTCGTCGTTGTCTGGTGGTCAGCGCCAACGCGTTGCCCTCGCGCGGGCTTTGGCAGCCGCACCGGCAGTTCTGCTTGCCGACGAAATCACCTCCGCTCTGGACGTGTCCGTGCAGGGCGCGGTTCTGAATCTGTTGGTGGATCTGCAGAAGCAGCTGGGTCTGACGGTTCTGTTCGTCAGCCACAACCTGGCGGTGATCCGCTATGTCTGTGACCACGTCGCAGTCATGCTCGGCGGCGAAATCGTCGAGCACGGGCCGGTTCTCGACGTGATCGATTCGCCCAAGGAGCCGTACACGGCAAAGCTGTTGTCCGCGATCCCGACCTTCGGGGAGCCGATGTTCCAATGACAACGCCGACCACTCTCGACTCCCCCGCTGTCGTAGCCCGTGCCGAAGAACGTCGTTCGGCGAGAATCCAGGATTACGCGTCCGTGGTTACACCGACCAGCATCGCTGTCTCGGAGTCGGGACGCATTGCATACGTACGTACCGAAGCGAATCCGGACGCGGATACCAACGAGCACTCGATCTGGTTGGCTTCCCCGCAACTACAGCTCACCGCGGGACCTGCCGACACCTCGCCGGCATGGCATCCCGTTTCCACGCTGTTGGTCTTCGTTCGGCCGGATTCCTCGGGCACACCGCAACTGTGGAAGGTCGACGCCACCGGCGGGCCCGCCGTTCAGATGACCACCACGGCGCAGCTCGCGCTCGGCGCTGGGGCACCAGTGTTCTCTCCCGACGGTGCTCGAATCGCCTTCAGTGCCCCGGTCGACCGCACTGCCGCCGGATCGTCACACCTCTTGGTGGCGAAACGCCTCAACTACAAGGTCGACGGATCCGGTGTCCGGGGCAGCGTTCGGGCGCACTTGTTCGAGTTCGATCTGGCCGCCGGCTCGCTTCGGCAACTGACGGACGGCGATTGGGACGCTTCGCATCCCGCGTACAGTCCCGACGGCACCGAACTTGCTTTCACCGCGGCGATGGACGGCAATGCCGATCTGACACGGGCGAGCTCCGCGTGGACCGTATCGCTGACTGATCTCGCCTCGGCTCCGCGGATGCTGGGGCACGCACGCGGCATCGCCGGACCACTTACGTGGACACCTGCCGGCGACGCCGTCGTAGCAGTCGGTTGGCACACGCCGATCATTCACAACAACGAACTTCTTGTCCTGCACCGCGACCAGCGAGTGGAAGACCGCAGTCTGACATCCGAACTCGACCGAAACGTCATGCCTGGCGGGACCGGTTATCCCGGTGGCGCACCGTGTTTCACCGCCGACGGCGACATCGTCTTCTGCATCCGCAACCACGGCTCCACCGAACTGCACAAGGTCGATTTCGGATCAGGCTCCGTCTCACCACTTCTCACCGGAGAACAGACAATGGTCTTCGGTCTTGCCCTGACGTCCGAGAAGGCCGTCGTCGCGCTTGCAACGGCGACGTCCTTCGGTGAGGTCGCCGTCATCGACCTCGAGACTCGTGCAGTCGAAACCGTCACCGAGTTGAACACGGAACTGACAACTTCCGTCGCGTTTCCAGTCGCCTCCGAGCGTTGGTTCGACATCAGCGACGGCACCCGTGTTCAGGGTTGGATCTTGCGCGACCCGAACGTCACGGGCGCCGGTCCGCTGGTTCTGGACGTCCACGGCGGACCACACAATGCCTGGACCGGTACACCCACCCCGATGCACGCGTACCACGCGGAACTGGTCGCGCTCGGATACACGGTCTTGATGATCAATCCGCGGGGAAGCGACGGCTACGGCAACGAGTTCTTCGACGGAGTGCGTGACGGTTGGGGTGAGGCGGATCGCGCCGACCTGCTCGAGCCGGTCGAAACCCTTGTCGCCGAAGGGATGGCCGATCCGAAGCAACTGGTGCTCACGGGCTACAGCTACGGCGGATTCATGACGTGCGCCCTGACGTCCGTCACCGATCGGTTTGCCGTCGCAGTCGCTGGCGGCCTTGTCTGCGACATCGCGAACACGGCAGGCCCCTCGGACGAGGGCATCTTGCTGCAGACGGTCGAATTCGACCCGCAGTCATCTCGAGTACAGGAACTTTCGCCGCTGGGGCGAGTCTCCCAGGTGACGACACCGACACTGATACTTCACGGCGGTAGCGACGTCCGCTGCCCGGTCAACCAGGCAGAACAGTGGTTCGGTGGACTGCGTTTGGCCGGCACCCCTACCGAACTGGTGGCCTTCCCGGACGCGTCGCATGCCTTTGTGTTGACTGGTCGGCCCTCCCACCGTCTGGATTACAGCACCCGTCTCGTCGACTGGATCGAACGTCATCTCTCGCCTACGCCGGCACTGACCACGGTCGATCCCGACTACTGGCAGTACCGACTCGACACCCTGAGCGCGAAGTACGGGGTACCCGGTGCTTCGCTCGGAATTCTGACCACTACCCGCAGCGGTTTCGACCGCACCGTGGTGACGTCCGGTGTCGTCAGTACCCGCACCGGTGTCGTGGCCACTCCCGACACGTTGTTCCAGATGGGTTCGATCAGCAAGGTCTGGACGGCCACCCTGATCATGCAACTCGTCGAAGAAGGATTACTGGACCTCGACTCGCCTGTCCGGAACATCCTGCCGGACTTCGCAGTTGCCGACGCGGTAGCCACTGAAACGGTCACCACTCGCCACCTGTTGACTCACACCAGTGGCATCGACGGTGACGTCTTCATCGACGGCGGACGCGGCGACGACTGCGTCGAGCGATACGTCGCAGCCCTGACATCGACGGTGCAGCTCTTCGCACCCGGTACCGATTGGTCGTACTGCAACACCGGCTTCGTCATCGCCGGACGAATCATCGAGGTTCTCCGAGGCAAGAGTTGGGACGCGGTTCTGCGTGAGCGGATCATCGAGCCTCTCGGCCTGACCAAGACCACGACCTTGCCCGAGGAGACGGCACTGCACCGCGCTGCGGTCGGGCATGTCGGCGGTGCCGACAATCTCGCGCAGACACCACAATTCCTCATCCCTCGCTCGATGGGCCCCGCCGGTCTCATCAACAGCACAGCTGAAGATCTTCTCCTGTTCGCGCAGGATTCGATGCGCGAGGATCCGATTCTGCTTCAGCGGTCCACCCATCTGGCGATGCTCGAGGAGCGCCGCCAGATCGGAGACGTGTCGTCTGCAGACATCATGGGAACCACGTGGCTGCTGCACAATTGGGACGGCGTGCTGGCGCATGGTCACAACGGTGGAACCCTCGGACAGCAGTCCTTCTTGCGGGTGGTCCCGTCCTGCGGCATTGCGGTAGTCCTGATGGCCAACGGCGGTGCGATGGACGCTCTCTCGGGCGACCTTCTCGCCGAGGTGATCGGTTCCATCGGCGGCGTCGCCGTGACACCGGCATTTTCGCCTGGAGACCCCGCCACCCGCACCACGTCCTCACCTGAGGAACTCGATGCGCTGTGCGGTCTGTACCGCGATGCTGCTGCCGATTTCGTCCTGGAAAGAACCGGGAGTTCCCTGACCGCCCGCCGCACCGATCACATCGACCCTTCGGTCAACGCCGAAAGCGCAGAGTCCGTCTCTCTCATCCTGATCGAAGTTCACCCTGGAGTATTCGCGACCCAACTACCTCAATCAGCGGGTTGGATCCGGATCACTTTCTCCGACACCGGGAGTACACAATTGCTACACGTCGGAAGCCGCGCGTATCCGCGAGTGAACAACCGATGACCATTCTCCGCGATCTGGCCGAGCGCCAACTTCCTCAGATCCTCGAGGACGCCATCGCGCTCATCGAAGTCGAGTCGCCGTCGCACGATCTCGAAGCTGTTGCCCGCAGCGCGAAGTGGACGTCAGACCTTGTCCACGAACGACTCGGAGTGACACCGGAGTCGATAGTGACGGAAGGCCGAACCCATCTGGTGACCCGTTTCGGCAGCTCACCGACGCGGCTGATGCTGCTCGGTCACCACGACACCGTGTGGCCGATCGGAACCCTGACGCGCCTACCCGCAGCGGTCACCGAGGGTGCACTTCGAGGTCCGGGTGGCCTCGACATGAAACTTGGTGTCGTTCAGGCAATCCACGCCCTCGCCATCGTCCGAGAGTTGCACGGCGACGATGCACTCGACGGAATCACTCTCCTGGTCACCGGTGACGAAGAAATCGGTTCGCCCACGTCGCGGTCACTGATCGAGGACCTCGCGGCGGGCGCGGTACTGGTTCTCGAGGCCGGCGGAGACGGCGGCGAACTGAAGACTGTCCGCAAGGGAGTGTCGCTGTATCGGATCCATGTTGCTGGTCGCGCCGCGCACGCCGGACTGGAGCCGGAAAAGGGCGTCAACGCTGCAGTAGAACTGGCTCGTCTCGTGATCGAGATCAACGACTTGTCCTCGCCGGCGCAGGCAACCACCGTCACCCCGACTGTCATTTCAGCCGGAACTACGACCAACACCGTTCCGGCAGAAGCCTTTGTCGATGTGGACGTGCGCGCAACCAGCGCTGCCGAGCAGGAACGGGTCGATGCGAATATCCGAGCCCTGCAGGCAATCCACCCCGAAGCCGTAGTCACGGTCTCGGGTGGCGTCAACCGTCCACCTCTCGAAGCGACGATGTCCGCACCGTTGCTGGCGTTGGCGGAACGTGTTGCGCTCGAGCATGATCTGACTCCTCCCGTCGGGCTCGCCGTAGGCGGAGCCTCGGACGGAAACTTCACTGCCGGTATCGGTATCCCCACCCTCGACGGCCTCGGTGGCGTCGGCGGCGGTGCACACGCCGAGACCGAGCATGCGCTCGTGTCCGCGATCGCCCCGAGGACGGCGTTGGTTGCGGGCCTTATTCGTTCGATCACGTCTGAAGGGGGCCCTCGTGTCGAAAAGCAAAGCGGTTGAGTTTCGAGAGCTGGTCGACAATCGCGAAATAGCCGATCTATCCGCCGTTTTCGATGAGATCTGGGCTACCAGCCCCGGACCGGCTCATTTCGGCACGGCGATGTTGGTTGCGCTTCATCACGGTGGTCACTACGTGGTGGGAGCCTTTTCCGAAGGCGAAATGATCGGTGGTTGTGTCGGATTCTTCGTCGAGCCTCTCGGCGAGGTTCTGCACTCACACATCGCCGGAGTACTACCGGGACACGCAGGCAAGGGAATCGGCCGCGCCCTCAAGCATCATCAGCGAGACTGGTGCATCGAGCGCGGTGTCAGGACGATCCGGTGGACCTTCGATCCACTGGTCGCACGAAATGCCTATTTCAACATTCAGCGTCTCGGTGCCGCACCGACCGAATACAACCCGGATTTCTACGGTTCGATGGCAGACGGCATCAACGCAGGCGACGCCAGCGATCGCATGCTCGTCAGTTGGGATCTCGACGTCGATGGATCTCCGAGTTCTGCTGTGGCCGTGAATGATACATTCAAGGTGCTTCAACCCACCGAGGACGGTACGCCTCGAATGCTCCCGATCCCACCCGACTGCATCGATATCGCAGTCGGAATACCCCGAGACATCGAGCATCTGAGAACAGTCGACCGCGCCTCTGCCTTTGCCTGGCGACACGCGCTTCGCGAGTACCTCGAACCACTGATCGCCTCGAAGGAATGGCAATCGACCGGCTTCGACCCCAGCGGCTATTACACGTTCACGAAAATCTGCGAGACAACCGGAGAAGAGCAAGTCCATGCACATTGAGTCCGTCGAATTGCGCGAACTGCGCATCCCTCTCGTCTCCCCCTTCACCACGTCATTCAGCACCCAGCTCGAGCGCAACACCCTCGTCCTGAAGGTGAGCGGCACCACCGACGGCCCCAACGGTCCGGTGGAGACTGTCGGCTGGGGCGAGTGCGGTTCGCTGAGCGATCCGTACTACAACTCGGAGTACACCGCTGGTGCGCGGGCGATGCTTCGCGAGTATCTCGTTCCGACGCTACGTAAGTCGCAGTCGGATCAGCCGCTCTCGGCCGAGACGGTCGGCAGCGTACTTCACCACATCGTGGGTCACCAGATGTCCAAGTCGGCTATCGAAATGGCAATTCTCGATGCTGAATTGCGCGCTCGCGGACAGTCTTTCGCTCGGTACCTCGGTGCCACTCGCACGCGAGTTCCCTCGGGAGTGTCCGTCGGCATCCAGGACAGCATCCCTCAGCTGCTCGAGACCGTCGGCAACTATCTGTCGCAGGGGTACGTGCGAATCAAGCTGAAGATCAAGCCGGGCTGGGACATCGCTCCCGTGGCTGCGGTGCGCAAGGAGTTCGGCTACGACGTTCCTCTGCAGGTCGACGCAAATGCCGCGTACACCCTCGTCGACGCGCAGTTGCTCCGTCGCCTGGACGAATTCGCACTGCTCCTCATCGAACAGCCGCTGGCCGAGGACGATTTGGTGCAGCACGCCAAGCTCGCCCAGTCCCTCTCGACTCCGATCTGCCTCGACGAGTCGGTCGAGTCGGCCAAGGATGCGGCGGATGCCATCACGCTCGGTGCCGCTTCGGTCATCAACATCAAGCCGAGCCGTGTCGGTGGATATCTGGAAGCCAAGCGCATCCACGATCTCGCCTCGGCACACGGTATTGCGGTGTGGTGCGGCGGAATGCTCGAGACCGGAATCGGCCGCGCCGCCAACGCGGCCCTCGCGGCGCTGGACGGGTTCACGCTGCCCGGCGACATCTCGGCGTCCGATCGCTTCTACAAAGAGGACATCACCGAACCGTTTGTCATCGAGGACGGCCACATCGCCGTGCCGCAGGGACCGGGCTTCGGTGTGACTCCACGTGAAGACGTCATGGATCGCTTCACGGTCGGAACCGAGACTCTGTAGGTCCACACAGTCACGCAGCAGCCACCTCCACCTTCACCCGGCGGAGGTGGCTGTTCGTCGTTTCTGTCGGTAGGGAGGTGCATAGTGATTCGGACATGACGTTCTGCACCGAAAGGCCCCCGATGAGTAGCTGGTCCGATCGCCCGATCTGCGCGTTCGACCTCGAGACCACGGGGCGGGATCCGTCGACCGCTCGCATCGTCAGTGCCTGCGTCGCGGTCATCGACGGTTCGAATGTCGAAACACGCACGTGGTTACTCGATCCCGGCGTCGATATCCCCGCCGACGCTTCGGCTATTCACGGAATCAGCACCGAGTACGCGGCGCGGCACGGCCAGAACTACGCCGAGGGCTACGAAGAGATTCGCGATGCTCTGCACAATTCCTGGGCGCGCGATCACGCTGTCGTGGCGTTCAATGCCTCCTATGATCTGACGGTCATGCATGCCGAGGGTCTGCGCATCGGCAAGCCCGCATTCGTTCCCGGGTTGGTGATTGATCCGTACGTGATCGATCGGGCGATGGATACGTTCCGCAAGGGCAAGCGAACGCTTGCGGCCGTGTGCGAGCACTACGGAATTTCATTGGAGTCGGCGCACGAAGCCGAGGCCGATGCCAAAGCGGCGGCGGCGTTGGCCCGCGAGTTGGCCGTGCGGTTCCCCGACCTCCTGGGGCTCGATCTCATGGTCGATCAAGCCGATTGGCACGCCGAGCGCCAGCGTGATTTCGCCGAGTACCTACTCAGCCAGGGCCGGGACGTGGGAGACGTCAACGGCCAGTGGCCGATTCGCGTTATCGCCTGACCTCACCCCGCCGCGATCCTCGTCCCGACGGTATGGACAATCTGCACGTCCGGGTTCCACGGAATCAGCGCGTCGATCGATGCCTCCAGTTCATCCAGTGGGGGAAGGGTTTCCGGGCCGAGCACGTCGATGGTGGCGGTGCCGCCCTGCCAGGTGACATCGGTGACCTCGGCTCCCGGAGTGTCTGCGAGCCACTGTTGCGCCGCGCTCCCGATCTGCCTCGCCCACAACGACGACAGGGAGTTGCCGACCATCGGAATCGCGACGACGATCAACAGAGCGGCAAGCACGAGGTATGCCCGCCGCCGCGACGTCTTCAAGATCCCGGCGTCGCGCGCGTACCCAGCTGCGACGAACACGCCTGTCGCAGTGATGATCATGGCAACCACGTTCGATGTGAACAGTACAAACGCGCCCACCGCCAAACTCGGTGACCCCGAGCCGAGACAGACACCTACCACCGCCAACGGTGGGACAAGCGAAATTGCGATGGCAACACCGGGAAGTACGTCGCCGACATCCTTGCGCGCGATCGCGATGGCCCCGACCAAACCGGTCGCAAGTGCTGCCGTCAAGTCCATCAACGTCGGCGAAGTACGCCCAAGCACTTGGGAATTGGTCAGCACGTTGGAGGGATTCGGCAATACCTGAGCGAACGCGACACCCAATACGACGACGAGGCAGATTCCACCGACGACATAGACCAGGCTCCGCCCCACCAAAGCGCCTTGGCCAGTTGTGATGCCCAACCCGACCCCGAGAATCGGCGTCGACAAGGGAGCGACGATCATCGCTCCGATGACGGTTGCCGTGGAATCGCCCACGACACCGGCCACGGCGATCACGGCAGACAGCGTCAGCATCACCCAGAAGGCGGATCGCTTCGAATCTCGGTCCCCCACCGAAAAATTGAGCTTTTCGTCGAGCTTCGCCAATGTGCGCCGTTGTGCTTGCGGAACCACCCCGTTCACGGTCGATACTCCATCACACGCCGATACGGCGAGTGGTCTGCGCTGACCCTGCGACCCCGGTGAGCAACGAGACGATCGCGATACCGACGACGAAGTAGATTGCGGCGCTGGCGACTCGCGATGCGGTGGTCGCCGCGATCGTGAACGGCCACAGCGCCGTGGCGATCGTTGCGAGGATTCCGATCCACGCGAAGAAGTTCGACGCACGTGGCGTCGACACCATCAACGCATGCAGAAGTGCGGTAGCGACCAGCGCTGCGATCGCGGCGCTGAGAGCAAGCGAGCCGGCTTGTGAATTCCCCGGCATCCGCTCCGGTGTGATGACCGGAGTGTCGAGGATTCCCCGCACGATCAGTAGTCCGACGACTGCGGCCAGGGCCGCGACGAGCGCAGTTGCGGCCCCGCCCGCCCACAGTCGTTGTGCATTGACGGCGGGAGTCGCCGGACTGTCTGGTTGGAACTGGCTCATCGAGAGACTCCTTCACCGATACCGGATAGGGCTGTCCTTCCGAACTGTATGCGTTTCGGGACGGCCCACATTCACCCTCGACGGGTGAAAAGTACGGTGTTCTCGACTCTTCGACGGTGCCGGGGCTACGCCGGGACGGGCGGCCACACTGGGGCAATGCTCCACGGGCGCGCCACCTCGAGCTGCGACGCAACCCGGATCAGCAAATCTTCACGCCCGAACGCTCCGACCAACTGCACACCGATAGGGACGCCGGCCGAGTCATGACCCATCGGCAAGGAAATCGCAGGCTGACCTGAACTGTTGAACGGACTGGTCAAGCCGCTGTACCCGGCCGAATGCTCCCAGATCGACATGGGGTTTGCCGTATCGAGCAGACCGAGCGGAGCTGCCGGTCGAGCCATCGTCGGCGTCAGCAACAGGTCGTGATCGACAAAGAACGCACCGATCACCTGGGCTGCCCGCTCGAGTTCCTGCAATGCCTTGACGACGTTCGTCGCACTTTCGGACTTCGCGCGGTCGTAGATCATCCGAGCCATCGGCTCGAGGTCGTCGTCGCGGATTGCGCGGTTCAGGGCCTCGAGTCGTTCGTCGACCTCGATCGTCATCGGAATGCCCATCAACACGGAAAGCCCGGCAGTGAGCGCATCGAGCGGAAAGTTCGGGGCACCCTCGGTCACATCGTGACCGAGTTCTTCGAGCAGGCCGGCAACACTGGTTGTGACGGCCGAGCACTCCGGGTCCACCGGGGTGCCATCAGGAAGAGTGTTGCTCAGACCGATCCGCAACCGTCCGGGATCCGCACCAACTTCCTCGACGTACGGCCGCTTCGGCGCCAGGATCACGTAAGGATCGCCGACAGTCGGTCCGGCGGAGAGATCGAGAAGCAGTGCAGTGTCGCGGACACTTCGGGTGAGTGCGTGATGAACACTCATCGGCGACGAGAACAGCGTGCGCGCCGGTGCCGTCGGAGTACGTCCACGGCTGGGCTTGAGGCCTACCAAGCCACAGGCCGATGCGGGAATACGGATCGATCCACCGCCGTCACTGGCATGGCCGCCGGGCACGATCCCGACGGCAACAGCTACAGCTGTGCCACCCGAAGATCCGCCGGGTGAACGATCAAGGGCATAAGGGTTGCGGGTAGGCCCGAACAGCGCAGGTTCGGTACTCGCATTCTTACCGAACTCCGGGGTGTTCGTCTTGCCGATGACAACCAGACCAGCCTCACGGTACCGCTCCACGAGCGTCGAATCTTTTTCTGCCACAGCATCGGCGAACAATCGAGATCCGTTGGTGCTCGGCAATCCTGCGACGTCCATGCCCAGGTCTTTGATCACGAACGGGACGCCGTGCAGTGGACCTTCCGGCAAGCCGCCTGATACCTCGTTGCGTGCCTCCTCGCGACGCTCACTGATCACCGCGTTGACTGCCGGGTTGCGCTCGTCGAGTCTGTCCAGGCTGAACTCGAGAACTTCCTTGGCGGAGACGTCGCCGCTCTTGATCGCTTCGGCCAGGCCGGTCATGTCGTTGTTGTCGAACAAATCCTGCATCGATGCCCTCATCACTCGTGTCGAACTCTGCCGATAGTGAGGTCCGTCATACCAACCATGGCGAAGGCGTAGCTTTGAAATTCCGCTTGGCGGGACCGGCCCACCGATTCAGCCTTACAGAATCAAGCCCTGCCGCCGCGCTTCCACAACTGCTTCGTGCCGACTGCGGACGTCGAGTTTTCCCATCAGATTCCGCATGTACGTCTTGATCGTTTCGACGCTCAGGGACAACCTCTCGGCGATCTCGGCATTGCGCAGTCCCAGAGCTACGTAGCCCATCACCTCCCGCTCGCGGGGCGACAGGACAACGGTGTTCGCGACTGGAGTGTTCGCGGAAGGGTTCGGCGACGCCAACGCCCGCAACTTTGCCTCGACGGCGAGGACCTGCGCGCTGAGAGCCATGTCCTCGAGGTTCGCCGCGATCTCGCCGAGCGCCAGGACGCTCTCGGTCAACCCTTCGGATATCTGGGCATCGCGATTCGAACCATGTTCCACCGCAGCGGTATCGAGCATCGCCACCCGACGATCCACTTCGTCGCGAATCTCGAATTCGCGGGCCAACGCGTACGACGATCGCATCATCGTCTCGGCGATCACGTCGCCGATCGGCAGGTTGGCACGCAGTCCTCCGTAGATCGCTCCGCGGGTAACCCCGCGTACGACGATCGGGACTGCCATCAAGGATTCGATGGCTTCGGTGCCCACTTCGTAGTCGTAGTCGTGGGTGATGTGCGACGAGTTCGCGTAGTCCTGCACCGCGCCCGGTCGTTGTTCTGCGATCGCACGACCACCGAGTCCGCATTCGGCGTCGATCTTCAAATTTCGCAGGATGTTGCTACGAGTCCCGACGTAGCCGGTGATGGTCAGCGACCGGTCGTCGACACAACCGCCGAACAGAACCGGCAACTCGGTTCGGGGGTGCAGTCGACGCAGTTCGGCGCGCAACGCGTCGTCGTCGCTCGGTCTCAGTACCCTGCTCACTCTCACCTCCACATACCCAATTCAGAGGGTAGCGGCACCTTTGACTGGGCAATAGCGTGCATCCAGGCCATTTGTAGTGCCGATCACAACTACCGTGACACCAACCGTGTCACGTCGCCTTCGGAGGAACCGTGTCTGTCTCGACAGCTCTCGCAGCCAACAACACCCCGCTCAGTCCGCTGCGCTTTCTCGAGCGCAGCGCTGCGGTGTTCCCCGATCGCACCGCCGTCATTCACGGCGACCGGAGCTACACGTACCGAGAGTTCGGTGACGAGGTCGCAGCGCTGGCCCGCGTCCTGCGTCAACGCATTCAGCCCGGTGACCGCGTTGCGTACCTGGCGCCGAACGTTCCCGAGATGCTGTTCGCGCATTTTGCCGTCCCACTCGCCGGCGGAGTCCTGATCGCCCTGAACTCACGCCTCGCCGGCCCCGAACTCGAGTACATCCTCGATCACTCGGGAACCACGATCCTGTTCGTCGACTCCGAATTCGTCGGCTCGGTCACCTCGTCCAAGGCGAACGTGACGAGCCTGCGCGAGATCATCGAGATCCCGGACTCCACCGTCCCGTACCCGGAAGTTCCCACCGGAATCGTCACCGGGCAGTACTCCGATCTGATTGCCGAAGGTCAAGCTCTCGCCGATCAGCCACTTCACTGGGGCGTCGACGACGAGCAGCAGTGCATCGCCATCAACTACACCTCTGGCACCACCGGAAAACCCAAGGGCGTCATGTACTCCCACCGTGGGGCGTACCTGAACTCGCTCGGCGAGACATTCCACAACGGCTTCGACGGAGCGACAAAGTATCTGTGGACGCTGCCGATGTTCCACTGCAACGGGTGGTGCACGCCGTGGGCCGTCACGCAGGCCGCGGGCACACACATCTGCCTGCGCGCGGTCCGCGCCGACGCGATCTGGGACGCCATCGACAATCTGGGCGTGACGCATCTGTGCGGCGCTCCTACCGTCTGCTCCATCATCGCCGACGCGGACCAGGCCCACAAGGTCGAAGCCCTGCGCATCACCACCGCCGGCGCTCCCCCGTCACCGACGATCATCGGAAAACTCGAAGACATCGGTGTCACCGTCGTCCACGTCTACGGTCTCACCGAGGTATACGGCCCTTACACGATCTGCGAGTACCAGGAAGCCTGGGACGACAAGCCGCAGTCCGAGCGCGCCGCACTTCTCTCCCGTCAGGGAGTCGGCATGGTGCAGGCCGAAAATGCTCGCGTTGTCGATGCCGAGATGAACGACGTTCCCGCCGACGGCCAGACCATGGGTGAGATCGTGCTCCGCGGCAACAACGTGATGCTCGGTTACTACCGTGACGAGGCCGCGACCGCCGAAGCATTTGCCGGTGGTTGGTTCCATTCCGGCGACCTCGGCGTCATGCATCCCGACGGTTACATCCAGCTCAAGGACCGCGCGAAGGACATCATCATCTCGGGCGGTGAGAACATCTCCACCGTCGAGGTGGAGCAGGCGATCATGAGTCACCCTGCCGTGATCGACGTGGCAGTCGTCGGCGTTCCCGACGAGAAGTGGGGCGAGCGCCCGAAGGCATTCGTGGTGCTGGGCAAGGGATTACAGGCTTCCGCCGAAGACATCGTCGAGCACACCCGTGCATTGCTGGCCGGGTACAAGGTTCCCCGCGACATCGTCTTTCCACTCGACCTTCCTCGCACCCCGACCGGCAAGGTTCTCAAGTTCCAATTGCGTGCGTCGAAGTAATTCGGCCGTAGGGTCTCAGCGCACCGAACTGTGACGCCGGCGCAGATCGACAGGTTGCCCGTCCGAAGGGAACGGCAAGGACGTGAAGTCGAGCGGAGCGACGTAATCTGCGTCGACGTTCCAGTCGAAGCGCATGAGGAGGTGGTGCATGATTGCCTTGATCTCGGCGCCGGCGAAGTGCATTCCCAGGCATTTGTGCACTCCACCTCCGAACGGTTCCCACGCGTACCGATGAACCTTGTCTTCGCGTCGATTCTCGGCGAAACGTTCGGGATCGAAACGCTCGGGATCAGGCCAGTACTGCGCCATGTGGTGCGTGAAGTGAGGGGCGACAGAAACATACGTTCCCGCAGGCACGAAGTGACCCCGTACTTGAGTGTCGCGGACCGCTCGCCGCGCCATGACCGGTACGGGAGAGACGAGTCGGAGGCATTCCTTCATCACCAGGTCAAGGCTGCTCAGGCCGTCGAGATCTGCATAGCTGGGCGTCGAGGTCCCCAGAGCGAGCGACTCGGCACGGCACCTGTCCTGCCACTTCGGATGTTGACCTAGATATTGCATCATCGTGGAAAGGGTGATCGTCGAAGTGTCGTGTGCGGCCATCAGGAGGAAGATCATATGGTCGATCACTTCGTCGTCGCTGAAGCGTTGTCCTGCTTCGGATTCGATGTGAGAGAGCACGGAGAACAGATCATCGGTTGCGCGAGCTCGACGCGCCGGCAGGTAGCGACGAAAGAAGTCTTCCAGGACCCGGCGGCCGTCGAGTCCTCGCTTCCATCTGGTCCCCGGCACGCGGTAGCGGACCAGAGAAGTAGCCGCCTGCACACAATCCACGAAAGCCTTTTTCACCGAAGATATTTCGCTTTCGGTACTTCCTTCCGCACCGCCCATGAAGATGTCGGTGGCAAGATCGAGGGTGAGTGTCTTCAGCGCTGTGTATGCACGAAATCCGTCAGTGGGGGTCCATGTGTCGAGCGCCGAGTCGATTGCCGGATTGAGAACGTCGACAGACTTCTCGATCCGCGTCCAAGTGAACGCCTGCTGCATGATTCGACGATGCCGTAGATGTTCTTCCGAATCGAGAAGCATCAGCCCACCGTGAAAAAAGGGGCCGATAAGTACCGACCAGCCGTCGCTGTTCACAAAAGCCCGATCTTTGTTCTGCAGCACTTCCTGGCACGCGTCGGGTCCGAGAACAGCGATCCACTGCCGACCGACCATCGAGAACCAAGAGACCTCGCCGTATCGATCCCAGTTCTCTTGCATCAATGCGAGTGGATCGCGGATGTATGCAAGAGCGTGCCCGACGAGAGGCAGCCCGGAACGGCCCGAAATCGGGTGCAACTGCGAGTTCACGGGGGGACGAGCCAGGATCTTGGACACTGCGACCTCTACTCTCACTCAATCTGACAGTGCATCCTGTCAGATGGACTGTAGTCTGCGTCACAGTGGTTGCGTCTGTCAATATCGACCTATGACTTCTCCGACGCCGCGGCGGTATGCCGGCCTCAGCGGCGACCAGCGCTCAGCATTGCGGCGCGAGAGCTTGCTAGAGGCAGGGCTGGAACTATTCGCTGTCGCAGGCAGTCGAGGCGCCACGATGACCGCGATCTGTGCGCGAGCCAAGTTGACGGAACGCTACTTTTACGAAAGTTTTTCCAGCAGAGACGAACTGCTGAAAACAATCCTGGACGGAATTGCCGACGAGGTTCGCGACGCCGGCCTGACCGCACTACGAGCGAGCAACGGAACGCTCGAGCAGCGCGTACGAGATGCCATCGCGTCGTTCGTCACCCTCCTCACCGACGATCCCCGCAAGGGGCGTGTGGCAATGATCGAATCCGCTGCATACGAGCCCCTTCGCGCACACCGGCGCGCGGTACTGCACGGCTTCGCGCAAATGGTCGCGGACGAAGCCTCGCGAATGTACGGCGACCGAGCTTGGCCATCTCATCAAGGTCAGATCAACGGACTGCTCTTCGTCGGGGGCCTTGCCGAATTGGTCACCGCGTGGCTGAACGAGGAGATCGCTATTACCCCTGACGAGATCGTCGAGGCGGCAACCTACCAATTCACGTCCACCGCACACCGTTGAGATGGAACCGATCGGCATGCGGTTGCTGCCCGCCACACCGGGATGGCGCGAACAGGCGCAATACTTGTCCCCATGAGTGAACGCGCAGACCTGCCCGGAACTGACCCCGCACAGTTTCGGGTACACGTCGCGTCTCAAGCGATCCGGTTGTTCTCGGAGAACGGGTACGAAGCCACCACCGTCGAGCAGATCGCCGCTGCCGCCGGTGTGTCGCGCCGGACGTTCTTCCGGCAGTTCCGCTCCAAGGAAGACGTGATCTTCGCCGATCACGAGTCCCTCCTCGAACACGTGGCCGAGTTCCTCGCGTCCGATTCCGCCGACCCCTGGGCGTCCGTGTGCGAGGCAGCGGGACTGGTCTTCGATTTCTTCCGCCGGAACCGTGACCTGTCGATGCGGCGATACCGCGTCGTACAGCATGTTCCGGCTCTTCGCGACCGCGAACTCGTCACCGGATTCCGCTATGAGCGCCTCTTCGTCGACTACCTGCGCAGCGCTGTTCCCCGCGAACCGGTCCTCGAGGTTGTCGGTTTTGCCGCAGCTGTCACCGCGTGCCACAACTACCTCTTGCGAAGCATGATCAAAGGCGACGAAGACGCCACAGCCGAAGCGCTGAGCCAGGCATTGCTCGACGTTCGGCGGACGTACGGCGTGGCACCCGGGTCCAAGACCAGCACGCCAGAATCGAAGTCTGTGCTGGTAGTAGCATTTCCCCCGGGCACGTCCGCCGAGGAGATCAGCAGAAAAATCCACGAACAACTCGGCTGACACCGCTCGTGCACCGGAACTTCACACTCCCATCCCTTGACCTGGCACTCAGTGCCGTGTTTGACTGGGGTCATTGGCACCGGTCTGTCCGCGAATCTCGTCGGTAACGCCGGAGCCGCACCGACCGCCTTCAAGCAACCTTCACCAAGGAGCGTTCCCATGGCAGGAAACCCGGATTTCAATCTCTTCGCACTGAACGAAGAGCACGACGAACTGCGGGCTGCTATCCGCGGACTCTCCGAGAAGGAAATCGCGCCGTACGCCAAGGACGTCGACGAGAACGCACGCTTTCCCGAGGAAGCACTCACCGCTCTCAACGCGTCGGGCTTCAACGCAATCCACGTTCCCGAGGCTTACGACGGCCAGGGCGCCGACTCCGTCGCCACCTGCATCGTCATCGAGGAAGTCGCCCGCGTCTGTGGCTCCTCCTCGCTGATCCCCGCCGTGAACAAGCTCGGCACCATGGGCCTGATCCTCAAGGGTTCCGAAGAGCTCAAGTCCAAGGTGCTCCCGGACCTCGTCAACGGCGGAATGGCGTCGTACGCACTGTCCGAGCGTGAAGCCGGATCCGACGCCGCTTCGATGCGTACCCGCGCGAAGGCTGACGGCGACGACTGGATCCTCAACGGTTCCAAGTGCTGGATCACCAACGGCGGCAAGTCGACCTGGTACACCGTCATGGCTGTCACCGATCCCGACAAGGGCGCAAACGGCATCTCCTCCTTCATGGTCCACAAGGACGACGAGGGCTTTGTCGTCGGACCGAAGGAAAAGAAGCTCGGCATCAAGGGCTCCCCCACCGCTGAGCTGTACTTCGAGAACTGCCGCATCCCCGGTGACCGCATCATCGGCGAACCGGGCACCGGCTTCAAGACGGCACTCGAAACCCTCGACCACACGCGTCCCACCATCGGCGCACAGGCCGTCGGCCTTGCTCAGGGCGCACTCGACGCGGCTCTGGCATACACCAAGGACCGCAAGCAGTTCGGCAAGTCCATCAGCGACTTCCAGGCTGTGCAGTTCATGCTCGCCGACATGGCAATGAAGGTCGAAGCCGCACGTCTGATGGTCTACACCTCCGCTGCTCGCGCCGAGCGCGGAGAGAAGAACCTCGGCTTCATCTCCGCTGCCGCGAAGTGCTTCGCTTCCGACGTTGCCATGGAGGTCACCACCGACGCCGTGCAGCTGTTCGGTGGCGCCGGTTACACCACCGACTTCCCGGTCGAGCGCATGATGCGCGACGCCAAGATCACGCAGATCTACGAAGGCACCAACCAGATTCAGCGCGTCGTGATGTCGCGTGCGCTACTGAAGTAGGGCCTCCGGCCCTGTGCGCGGTCAGGCAGTCCATAGACTCCTTAACCGCGCACGGGGGCTTGACCCCTGTCTGAAGAATCTTGAGGAGAATCGTGGAACTCGTAGGCGTAATCGGCGGCGGCACCATGGGTGCCGGCATTGCCGAAGTTTGTGCAAAAGCCGGTAGCTCGGTACTGGTGCTCGAAACCAAGGAAGAATTTGCCGCCGCTGCTCGCGAACGGATCGCCAAGTCGATCAACCGCGGCGTAGCCAAGGGCAAGATCACGCAGGAAGACGCCGACGCCGCCATCGCACGCGTTCGCGTCACCCTGGACATGGAAGAGTTCGCCGATCGCGACCTGGTGATCGAGGCGGCTCCCGAGATCGAAGCTCTCAAGTACGAGATCTTCGGCAAGCTCGACAAGATCGTCAAGCCTGCAGGCATTCTGGCGACCAACACCTCGTCGATCCCCGTCATCAAGATCGCCAAGGCCACCTCGCGCCCCGGCCAGGTTGTGGGCGTTCACTTCTTCAACCCCGTGCCGGTCATGCCGCTCGTGGAGATCGTGGTCAGCCTCACGACGTCCGAAGAGACCGTCCTCGCCGTCACCGACTACGCCAAGAACACGTTGCGTAAGAAGACGGTTCGCGCGGGCGACCGCTCGGGCTTCATCGTCAACGCTCTGCTCATCCCTTACCTGTGCCAGGCAGTCCGGATGCTCGAATCCGGCTACGCCACAGCAGAAGACATCGACGAGGCCATGAAGGGCGGCTGCGGCTACCCGATGGGTCCGCTGACGCTGCTCGACACCGTCGGTCTCGACATTGCCCTCGCAGCGGCAGAGTCCCTGCACGCGGAATTCGCAGAACCGCACTACGCTCCGCCGGCGCTGCTTCGCCGCATGGTCGACGCCGGTCGTCTCGGCAAGAAGACCGGTCGCGGGTTCTACGAATACGCCTGAGTCCGACCGCTTCACTCTTCCGGCCCCTCACCTGTTGCAGGTGAGGGGCCGGAGTTGTTTTTCGGACAGATCTTGTCGAATCGATTGACAAATTCGTGTAGCGCGGCAAAAGTCATCATGTGACAACAACCGTTGTCACATGATGGCAGGCGGAGGGGCACCCAGATGAGCAGCGATGCGGACACCGGCACTCGTCGACCCAAGCCCCGGGAACTACCCAAGTCCCGAGAACTGCGAGCCGATCCGATCGGCCCCGGCTCCCTGACATGGACACACTTCGGCGACGTTCGCGGCCTGCTGTACCTCGGACGCGCAGGCACCCTGCAGAACATGCACCCCGCGGTAAGCGGAGCGCTGCAAGATCATTCGAATTTCTTCGACAACCCGCTCGACCGCCTGTTCCGCTCCCTGCCGCCCATCTACGGCGTCGTGTACGACCGGACCGAAGAGGGCACAGGCACGCTCGTTCGCAACTTCCACACCGATCTCAAAGGAATCGACGAAACCGGCGGGCACTACCACGCCCTCGCTCCTGACACTTTCTGGTGGACACACGTCACGTTCTTCGAGGTGATTCTCGATTTCAACGAGCGATTCGCGTACAAGAAGTTCACGCAGGAGCAGAAGGACCAACTTGTCCGTGAGGCCGTAACCTGGTGGCGCTGTTACGGACTCACCGATCGGCCGGCTTTCGACGACTACGCCAGCTTCCGCATGTACTGGGAAGACATGCTCGACAACCAGTTGATCAACACCCACACCACGAAGTGGTCGACACACATCGCCGAGCACGACATCGCACCGGCTCCGAAGGTTCCGACATGGCTGTGGCGTCTTAGCTCTCGCCCCACGATGGCCGTGGCGAACTGGATCGGCAAGGCACTGATGCCGGAGAAGGCACGCAAGACCCTTGAATGGGAATGGACGCCGCGCGACGAACGGATGTACTTCTGGTTCGCCCGCTTCCTGACATTGACAGATCGGTTCTGGCATCTGCTGCCGCTACGACTGCGGTATGCGCCGCGCGCCTACTCGGGCATCCGCGCGCAGGGTCTGTGAGCACTCGTCGGTAGGCTGGAGTGCGTGCCAGCCCAACTCCCCTCCGACGCGATCAGTGTCCGCGTGGACAGCTGGACGTGGGCGGTTCGGCTGTTCAAGACACGCTCGCAGGCGGCGACGGCCTGCCGATCGGGACACGTTCGGGTCAATGGAACGTCGGCAAAGGCGGCTCAGCAGGTGAAAGCCGGCGACGAGGTGCGGGTGCGTGTATCCGGCATCGAACGCATTGTCGTCGTGGTCAAGCCGATCACGAAGCGAGTCAGCGCGGTGCTGGCCGCCGATTGCCTGCAGGACAATTCGCCGCCCCCACCACCGCCCGAACTGATTGCGTCCATTCCGCGACGTGATCGCGGCGCCGGCAGACCGACCAAGCGCGAGCGACGTGACCTCGAGAAGTTGCGCGGCCTCGAGCCGTAACCACCGCCTCGAACGCGTCACGACCTCGAAACAGGCTGACGCAGAACCGTCTTCAGTTTCTCGGGCGGCGTCCGGCGCGCATCACTGAGGTAGATCTCGTGATGATCGCCGTTGAAACTGAAGCCGTTCGACGGGATGAACGTGTTGTGCAGCCGGTCCAAGGTGGGAGCTTCGTCGTCGTACGAGCCGACGTGAAGAATCTGGACGGACAGACCTTCCTCCAACTCGAGAAACCTGACCTTGTCGAGAGCGGCAATCTCCTTCTTGGCCCGCACTGCCTTGGCTCGGACTGCTGCAATCGCCGCAGACAGTTCGGCGCCCGTGATCCACTCCGGTTGCGAGATCATCATCGTCCAATCCCAGGCCGCCTTGTCCCGTGCCACGAACACCTCGGGATCATCTGCCCGCCACAACCCTTCCAGCGGGCCAACGACGAAGTCGCGATCCAATTCCTTCTTGCTCGCGAATTTTGCCGAGTAGGACACCGAATACAGCGCTTCGAGCGCCTCGGAGTACTCGGTGGCAGTGTTGGGGTCGCCGTGACCGTCGACGGCGAAGTAGCCGAAGCGGGGAACGGTCACGAGGGCAAAATCGCGGCGCCCAGGCGAGTAGAGATCCTTGTATGCCTTCTTGACGTCGTACTTCTCCATGCGCCACCCACCTGATCACTGGCCGAGTTTCAACGTTCGGAAACCTATCCGAGAACACCGACATCCCGATAGCGGACCACTGTCCCCTTGTTAATAGACCAGTGGACCTTTACTCTGGACGGGGTGACTACACCCCAGGCGACCGACGTCGCTCGAGTTCCGCGCCGCAGACCGTTGCGGATCGTTGCCATATCCGCGATTGTCGCGTCGATCTTGGCTCTGTTGTTCGTGTACCCGTGGTGGAGCTTGTTCATCCGGCCGGACTGGCCGACGGCGGTGGCAGTTTTCGGCACCGTTCTGTTTGCCACCCTCTTGATCGCCCTGCCTGCCAGTATGGTGCTCAGCCACGGACACACCGACCGCGATCCAGTTCGCCTGATCGGCGACGCCCTCCTCGGAATCATCTGGGTCGTGTTCGTGTGGACCCTGCTCGGCGAAGTTCTGAGGCTCGGACTGCTCGTCGGCGGCGTGGATGACCCGCTTCGATCGAGAATTGTCGCCGTTGCCGCACTGATCATCTCGGCCCTTCTGCTGATCTGGGGCTACCGGGAAGCCATGAGACTGCCACGGATCAAGCAGGTCGACGTCACCATCCCCCGCCTTGGTGCGGGGATGGACAAACTTCGGGTAGTCGCGATCACCGACACTCACTTCGGGCCGATCAATCGCGAGAAGTGGTCCGAGCGCGTGATCGCGGCAGTCAACGATCTCGACGCCGACATCGTGGCCCACGTCGGTGACATCGCCGACGGAACGGTAGAGCAGCGCCTCGGCCAAGCGACCCCCCTCGCATCGGTCGAAGCCGGGCTCGCTCGCGTCTACGTGACCGGCAATCACGAGTACTTCCACGAGGCTCAGGAGTGGCTCGACTACATGACCTCGATCGGCTGGGACGCGCTGCACAACCGCCATCTCGTCGCCACCAAGGGCGGAGACAGACTGGTCATCGCCGGAGTCGACGATGCAACAGCGCTGGGATCGAAACTCGACGGACACGGCGCGAACTTCGACATGGCCCTGGCCGGCTCCGACCCCGAATTGCCGATCCTGATGCTCGCCCACCAACCGAAGCAGGTTACTCAGTCCGCTTCCGCGGGAGTGGATCTGCAGCTCGCCGGTCATACCCACGGCGGACAGATCTGGCCCTTCAACTTTCTGGTGAAACTCGATCAACCGTCGGTGCACGGGCTTACCAGGCACGGAGAACGTACGCAGCTGTACACCAGCCGGGGAACCGGATTCTGGGGTCCGCCCTTCAGGGTGTTCGCACCGAGCGAGATAACCGTTCTGACGCTGCACAGCGCCTGATCGTTCTCAGCTCGTTCGGGTTGCCGCTCGCGCCGACAACCCGACGAGCTGGTTGATCAGACCTTCACGCAGGCCGACTGCGAACATGTCGGAGGCCGGGGGCGCCTGCATCTCGTTCAGTACGACGACCATGGATTCAGTCGGCTCGGCAGTCGGCCACAAGCCGGCAACGATCACCAGGGTTACCTTGGCGAATTGAGCGGCGTCGCCCTCCGAGAGATGGGGCAGTTGCGAATGAACCAGCGACGCAAACCTTCCCGAGTTGACCGTCGCCCGCTTCTTGAAGTCACGGGCGAAGTCGACGGAGATGTTTCTTTCGAGGACACCGGCCATGACACTCATCAACTCGCACAGTAACCGCTGTGAGACAAGCGATTCCGCAACCGCGGATGCCACATGAATTTCAGCGGCAAACGGTGAGTCGCCACCGGTCGGAGTCAACGATTCGGACAACCCGTCCAGCCACGCTACCCAGTTCTCGTCGAGCACTTCGAGAAAGATGGCCTCGCGACTGTCGAAGTATCGGAGCACGTTCGACTTCGCGAGGCCGACGCTCTCACTGAGCTCACGCAGGCTGATGTCTGCGACTGGCTTGGACCCGAGCATCGCGCGAGCTGCGTCGAGAATCGCGCACCGACGTGCTTCGATCTGCTCGGGCCTGCGCGCGCGCTGGAATCCATGGGTCGCCACCATCACGCAAGATTATCAGACCATCGTTCTATTGTTTGCTGTACTGCGGGTCAATTGTCCGAAGGTGCATGCTGCGCCACGACTCCCCTCGACGCCAGTTCGCGACGCAGCGAATCGGTATCGACGGACGCGAGATCGACTTGGTGCGTGCGGGTGGCCAAAGCTCGGACCTCCACGGACAGATCTGCCACCTGCTTACGCGTCGCGACCTGCCCTGCCTCGTCCTGTTCCGCCACTCGCTCGACCAACCAGGAAGCGAGTG
Organism: Rhodococcus sp. P4_F3_2; assembly: GCF_056401335.1. Classification (NCBI taxonomy): domain Bacteria; kingdom Bacillati; phylum Actinomycetota; class Actinomycetes; order Mycobacteriales; family Nocardiaceae; genus Rhodococcus; species Rhodococcus sp. P4_F3_2. The sequence goes on along the minus strand of NZ_JBFUJN010000001.1, from coordinate 147,523 downwards.
TGGCAGTCACGATGCCCAGCAATGCAATTCCGCCGATCATCAACGCTCCGGCGATCAGGCGCCCGGTTGTAGTGACAGGAGCCATGTCTCCGTAACCGACGGTCGTAACCGTCTCCATCGCCCACCACAACGCCGTCCCGTGCGACGTGATGGCGGCGCCATCAGCGTGCCGCTCGGCGTCGAGCATGGCCAGTGCCGCGACACCGATCAGCAAGGCCGTGGCCCCGGTGGCGTAGACAACCACTCGCCCACGCAAGCTTTGCCCGCTCGAGCGGTGGACTATTGCAAGCAGGGTGACCAACCGAAGGAGGCGCAAGGGACGCAGCATGGGTAACACCACCATCGCCAAATCCAAGAGATGCCTGACGAACCAGCGACCGCGTGCAGGAGCCAACCACAGGCGAACTGCGTAGTCGACAGCAAATACGACCCACGCGGCCCACATGATCCATTCGGTCAGGCGATGCGGGAAGCCAGTCGGTTGCGCCAGGACTTGGTACGCGTACGCCACCAAGAACAGGCAGGCCGCAGCGGTCAAGGGGATGTCGGTGGTGAGCTGCCACCGCTTCGACGTCCACGCAGTGCGGTGGTGCACCGACCTCCTTGATTCGTTCATCCGAGAAGTCTTACACCACTGCTACCGCGTGACCGGCAGAACCAACTCAGATCCGAGTGTGCGTCAAGATGTTGAGCGCCATGGGAACTGCCTCGATCGTGATGGGCAACGGCCCCACCCGATCACCGTCCGCGTAGGCGATGATGCCCTCGGAGACCAACCGCACCTTCCTCGACCGATACGTCTGTACCGCATCCAAGGAGACGTGAGTTCCCTTGTACACCCGCGGAAACAGGCGCACCAGACGCAACCTCGAACCGTGCCCGACGACGGTCAGATCCAGCAACCCATCAGACTTCGACGCGCCCGGAGTGATGAGCATRCCGCCACCGTACGAGCGGCCGTTGCCGACAGCCACGAGCGTCGCGTCCACCGTGATGACCTCGTCGTCGAGTTCGATCCGGTACGGCAGCGGCTTCATCTTCGCCAACTCGGCGAGCATCGCCAAGTTGTAGCGCATCGGTCCCTTGGGCCACGACATCCGATTGGCCCGTTCACTGACCAGCGAATCGAATCCGCTCGCGATGATCGTTCCCGACCAGACGACGGAACCGTCGGCAAGCGTGATCTTCGCCAGGTCGGACTGCTGCACGACGCCGTCGGCGATCACATCGGCGGCTGCCTCGGGATCGCCTGTGGGAATGCCGAACTCACGGGCGTGATCGTTACCGGTGCCCGCCGGGATGAGCCCGATAGGAGTATCGGTCAACGCGGCAGCCTGCAATCCGATGCTGATGGCACCGTCACCGCCGACCACCACCAGCGCGTCGGTACCCTCCTCGATCGCACGACGCGCCAACTTCTTGGCGTCGTCGGCATCGGTTCCGATGATCTCGGTGACGGCAACTCCCCGAGCACGCAGTCGCGCAACACCTTTGCGTCCGGCCGCAGGCGCGTGACCATGTCCCGCCATCGGATTGATCAGGACGGTAACCTTTTCGATCTGACTGCGGGTTTCGGTCACGGAATCAGCTTTCCAGGATTGAGGATGCCGGCAGGGTCAACTGCATTCTTCACTGCGCGAAGGATATTCGCGCCCAATTCGCCGATCTCGTCCTTCATCCACGGGCGATGGTCAGCTCCGACTGCGTGATGATGGGTGATCGTGCCACCGGCGGCGATGATCGCATCGCCAGCGGCAGTTTTCGCCTTGTGCCACTGAGCGATCGGATCCTCGGTCTGCGCGCTGACTACTGTGAAGTACAGCGAAGCACCGGTCTTGTACGTGTGAGAAATGTGGCACATGACGAGCGGCTGAGTCCCCTGCTCGACGAGAGCCTTGGTCAGCGCTTCGGTGACCGAGGAGCGCAGGTTCGCGAGGTTACCCCAGGTGGTTGCTGTCTCGAGGGTTTCACACAGCGCACCGACATCGAGGAGAGCGTCACGCAGATACGGTGCATCGAATCGCCCATGCTCCCAACTGTTTCCGGGCTCCTCACCGAGCGAAGTTCCACCGTGAGCGATGAGAATTGCGTGGGCCTCCGCCATCCGTTCAGCGGTGTGCGAAGCCGTGCCCTCGTAGGTGGTGATCCCGAGGCAACCACCGGTGAAGGCGTTCTCACCGATCTTGTCGGTGGTCGCCAGATTCACGCCACTCTCGGCCTCGTCGGACAACCGCAGGACGGTCGGAGCCGATCCTTCCTGAACCAGCTCACGCAATGCGGCTGCGCCGGTAGCGAAGTCGGGGAAGCTCCATCCCTCGCGCACGGTGGTTTCGGGCAGGCGGTGAACCCTTACACGCACGTGCGTGATGACGCCGAACGTGCCCTCGGAGCCGACAAAAAGCTCACCCAGATCGGGGCCTGCAGCGGATGCCGGCGCACGCCCGGTCTCGATCACGCCACTCGGGGTGACAACGGTGAGGCCCTGAACCATGTCCTCGAAGCGCCCGTATCCAGCCGACGCCTGCCCCGAAGAACGGGTGGCGGCGAACCCGCCCAGAGTGGCGAACAGGAAGCTCTGCGGGAAGTGCCCCACCGAGAAGCCGTGCTCACGCAGAAGCTCCTCGGCGCGTGGACCGGTGGTTCCGCCGCCGAACGTCGCGATACCCGATTCCTCGTCCAACCCGACGAGCTGATCGAACCTGCGCAGATCGAGAGATAGAACTGCGTCGAACCCGTCACGAATGGGATCGAGCCCGCCGACGACGCTGGTGCCACCACCGAACGGGACCACTGCGATCCGGTTGGCAGAGCAGTATCGGAGAACCTGCTCGACCTCTGCGTCTGTCCCTGGAGTGACGACTGCGTCCGGTGCGTCCTGCGGCTCGGCGCTACGACGACGAAGCAGATCCGGGGTGCTCTTGCCACCGGCCCGAAGGATTCGATCCGAATCCTCGGTGCTGACGTACTCGGCCCCGACCAGCCCAGCCAGCGCCTCGACGTGCGACTGAGCCAGGCCGGACGGAGTCACCTGAACGTCTTCGATGGCGAGGCGCGAGCGAGTCGGTGCGGAGACACCGAGAAATCCGGTCAACAATGATGTGACTGCGTCCGACAGTTCACGCTTCTTGGCCGGATCGCCCCAGGCGTCCCACTGCATCGGCGGTTGCAAGGCAGACTTTTCGGTGCTCATAGACACTAGTGTTACATATTTGTGTGATGTGTAAACATCCCGGTTGATCGAGCTGTCGATCAACCCATCGTCTTGGATCCGTCGATGGCTTCACGAAGCATGTCTGCGTGGCCCGCATGCTGGGCCGTCTCGGCGATGATGTGCAGCAATGCGCGCCGCGCTGACCAGCGAGCGCCGGCTTCGAACCACGGAGCGCTCGGAAGTGGATGAGAGATGTCGAGGCTGTCCAGCGAGGCCACCAACTGGTCGGTCCTGGCCGCGATCCCTTCGTACTCGGAAACGATGCTTGCCAAGGTTTCACCCTCGACCATGGCAAATTCGTTCGCCCGTTCCTGTTGCATCTCTTCCGACCACTGGGTCGGGTCGAAGTCCCCGCCAAGTCCGGCCGGCCCTTCCAGAATGAAGTCGACCCAACCCTTCTCCGCCTGACCCACATGCTTGATCAATCCGCCTAGGCACAGTTCGCTCACGGTCGGCCTCGAAGCAGCCTGCTCGTCGGTGAGGTCCTTGACCGTGAAGAGAAGGAATTCACGATGTTGACGCAGGCTCTGGAGGAGATCCGCGCGCTCGCCGGTGACGGTGGTGATCGGTGCGTTCATGATGTTTTCCTTCGCTAGTGGGTTCGTGCCCTGTGAGAACTACGTTAGAAGTTATTGCGGACAGAAACGGTCCTTAATAGAAAACGATCAAGAAAAAACTCCCGGCACCCACCGATGAAGGTGGATGCCGGGAGTTCGAGCCAGCTAGGACCAGATCAGACTGTGCGAGCCAAACGATCGGCCAGCAGACGCGTGAAGTGCGCCGGGTCGCTCAACTCGCCGCCCTCGGCAAGCAACGCCATGCCGTAGAGCAACTGAGCCGTCTCAGTCAGGTTCTCCGCATTGTCGTTGGCGGCCTGCGCCTCCCGAAGACCCGAGACAAGCGGGTGCTCCGGGTTGAGCTCGAGGATGCGCTTGCTGTGCGGAACAGGCTGACCCGAAGCCTTGTACATCTTCTCGAGCGTCGGAGACATGCTGAACGCGTCGCCGACGATGCAGGCAGCCGACGTGGTCAGGCGCGTCGAGAGACGCGTTTCCTTGATGTCGTCGGACAGGGTTTCGGTCAGCCACGTCAGCAGCTCGCCGAATTCCTTCTCCTTCTCTTCGCGCTCGGCCTCGGCCGCCTTCTTCTCGTCCTCGGTGTCCAGGTCGACCTCGCCCTTGGCGATCGACTGGAAGGTCTTGCCGTCGAAGTCCGAGACAGCGTCGACCCACATCTCGTCCACCGGGTCGGTGAGAACCAGAACCTCGAGGCCCTTGGCCTTGAAAGCCTCCATGTGCGGGGAGCTTTCGATGAGGTGACGGGATTCGCCCGTCATGAAGTAGATCTGTTCCTGGCCGTCCTTCATGCGCTCCACGTACTCGGCGAGAGTGGTCACGCCCTCTTCGCTGTTGGTCGAGGCAAACGAAGAGATGTCGAGCAGCGTCTTGCGGTTGTCGGCATCGGCCATCAGGCCTTCCTTGAGCGCGCGTCCGAACTCGGTCCAGAAGGTCGAGTACTTCTCGGGCTCGTTCGCCTTCATGTCCTTGATGGTCGAGAGGACCTTCTTGGTCAGACGACGACGGATGGCAGCGATCTGCCGGTCCTGCTGCAGAATTTCACGAGAGACGTTGAGCGAGAGGTCTTGTGCGTCGACCACACCCTTGACGAAGCGCAGGTAATCGGGCACCAACTCTTCGCAGTCGTCCATGATGAAGACGCGCTTGACATAGAGGTGGATGCCGGCCTTGCGCTCACGCATGAACAGATCGAACGGCGCCGTCGACGGAATGAACAGCAGCGCTTGGTATTCGAAAGTACCTTCGGCCTTCATCGGGATGACCTCGAGAGGCTCGTCCCAGGCGTGGCTGACGTGCTTGTAGAACTCCTTGTACTCGTCCTCGGACACCTCGTCCTTGGAGCGAGTCCACAGTGCCTTCATCGAGTTGATCGTCTCGGTCTCGATGGTGACCTCGGGCTCTTCGCCCTCGGCCGGCGTCGACGTACGAGCGACATCCATGCGGATGGGCCACGCGATGAAGTCAGAGTACTTCTTGACCAGTTCCTTGATCTTCCATTCCGACGTGTAGTCGTGCAGGCCGTTCTCGGAATCCTCGGGCATCAGGTGCAGGGTCACGGAGCTGCCCTGCGGCGCCTCGTTCACATGCTCGAGCGTGTACGTGCCTTCGCCGGTCGACTCCCAGCGCGTCGCGTGATCTTCACCGGCGCGGCGGGTCAGCAGCGTGACCTTGTCCGCCACCATGAACGTGGAGTAGAAGCCGATGCCGAACTGACCGATCAGTTCTTCGGATGCCGCTGCATCCTTGGCTTCCTTGAGCTTACGACGCACCTCGGCGGTGCCGGACTTGGCGAGCGTGCCGATCAGGTCGACGACCTCGTCACGCGACATTCCGATGCCGTTGTCGCGGATGGTCAGGGTGCGTGCCGCCTTGTCGATGTCGATCTCGATATGCAGATCGGAGACGTCGACGTTGAGGTCTTTGTCCTGGTAAGACTCGAGGCGAAGTTTGTCCAGCGCGTCCGAAGCGTTGGAGATCAACTCACGAAGGAAGCTGTCCTTGTTCGTATAGATTGAATGAACCATCAGATCCAGCAGCTGACGTGTTTCTGCTTGGAACTCGAGCTGCTCGGTATGCGCGGTCACTTCGATCCCTTTCTCTTCTCGGACTGATCACAGGGATTTTACTCGACCTCGAATACCGCGGGCCGGCCCCCGCACAGACAAGGGAGGCCACGCGACCTGCGCATGACCTCCCGTTATCTTCACCCACCGATCTACTCGGTGACGTCAACCATCGAATAGTTCGAGACGCCGCCGGCCAGCACCCTGAGGTGATCGTCCGATGCGCCCAAAGTGTGTTCGATGGCCACCAGCCGCGAGACGTAGTGCCCGACCGGATACTCGGCTGTCATACCGATACCACCGTGCATTTGAATTGCTTCCTGACCGATCTGATGCGCGGCACGACCGACAGCCAGCTTCGCTCGCGACGCGATGGTCGGATCGATCACTCCGTCGGCGATGGCCATGGTCGCGTACAGACTCATGCTGCTCGCCAGTTCGAGAGCGACGTACATGTCGGCCGCACGATGCGTCAGCGTCTGGAACTTCGCGAGCGGAACACCGAACTGCTTGCGCTGCTTCAGATAATCCGTCGTCAGTCGGAGCGCCTCGGTCATGATTCCGATGGCCTCGGCACACAGAGCTACCTGCGCCCGGACCTCTGCTTCGACGATCGCCGCCGTGACATCGCCGCCCTCACCAAGTTGTTCGGCCGCGGCATCGGTGAACGTGAACTGCGCGCCGCGACGGCCGTCGTGGGTGGCGTACGTGCTCCGTGTGACACCCGAGCCTTCCGCATCCACCAGGAAGAGCCCGGTGCCGCCGCCTGGAAGTGTGGCACTGACGATCACGACGTGCGCGCTGTCGCCCTGCAGAACCGGGTTCTTGACGCCGGTGATCGTCCACCCCGATCCCTCCTGCGATGCAGTGGTCGTGACAGTGGCGACCGGCCAGCGCGTGCCAGGTTCCGTATGGGCAAAGGCCGACAAAGTGGTCCCGTCGCTGAGCGCCGGCAGGAGTCGCGCCCGCTGATCTGCCGAACCGATCGCAGCAATCAACCCACCGGAGATCAGAACACCACCCAAATACGGCTCGGGTGCAAGCGCGCGGCCCAGTTCGGTCATCACCACCATGGTCTCGACCGGCCCAGCGCCCATCCCGCCATCGGCCTCCGCGAATGGCAGGCCGAGCAGCCCGAGCTCGGCGAACTGCTTCCACACCGAGGCATTCCATCCCTCGTCAGTGGCCGAGGTGGCGTTGCGCTTCTCCGCGTCGTAGCTGCGGCTGAGTAATTCGCGCGTTGTGTCGCGAAGCATCGTCTGTTCGTCGTCGAGTTCGAAATTCATGTCAGATGCTCACAATCCGAGGATCGAGGAGGCAATGATGGAGCGCTGCACCTCACTTGATCCGCTGTAGATGGAAACCTTCCGGTAGTTCAAGTAGCGCGGCGCCGCCTGCTGCGCCCACTCCGGCGAGTCGATGTCGGCGATATCTACCGGCAGAGAGTCCGGTCCGGCGACATCCATCAGCAATTCCGTTGCTGCCTGCTGCAATTCGGAGCCACGGAGCTTGAGCAGTGAGGATGCCGGATTCGGCTTTCCGTCTGCCGAACTCGCCACAACTCGCAGTTGAGTCAGATCCAGTGCAAGCAATTCGTTTTCCAACTCGGCCAACCGAGCCGCGAACAACGGATCCTCGAGGAGGGTGCCGGTTCCGACGCGAACCTCCCGCGCCTTCTCTTTTGCCGTGGCGACAAGGGTTTTGGAGAACCCGACCCGTGTGACCCCCGTGCGTTCGTTACCGAGCAGGAACTTGGCGTAGTCCCAGCCCTTGTTCTCCTCGCCGACAAGATTTTCCGCAGGAACACGGACGTTGTCGAAGAACACCTCGTTGACCTCGACGCTGCCGTCGATCAGTTTGATGGGACGAATCGTGATGCCGGGAGTCGCCAAATCGATGAGCAGGAACGAAATTCCTGCCTGACGCTTCTGGGCACTGGCATCTGTCCGAACCAGACAGAAGATCCACTCGGCGTGCTGCGCGAGAGTAGTCCACGTCTTCTGACCGTTGACGATGTAATCCGCGCCGTCACGGACAGCAGCCGTCTTGAGTGAAGCGAGATCCGAACCGGCTTCTGGTTCCGAAAAACCTTGGCACCACCAGATATCGGCGTTAGCCGTCGCCGGGAGAAACTTCTCCTTCTGCTCCTGCGAGCCGAAGGCCGCGATAACGGGCCCAACCATGCTCACGTTGAACGGCAACGGGTTGGGTACCGACGCCAACTGCATTTCCTCGGAATAGATGTGGCGCTGAACCGGAGTCCAGTCCTTGCCACCCCATTCGACCGGCCAGTGCGGAACCGCCAGTCCGTGTGCGTTCAGAATCTGTTGGCCCGCAACGATGTCTTCACGCGTCAGCTTTCCGAATCCCGCTGCACGTGCACGAAGTTCGGGCGAGAATTCGGTGGTGAAGAACTTTCGCATCTCCTCGCGGAACGCAACTTCCTCAGCGGTCAATTCGAGATTCATATGGAGTCTGCTTTCTTCTGGCAGGATTTCAGAACAAGATTCGTGCGACGGTCTGCGCAACAACGGCTGGCTTGTCCACGCCTTCGATCTCGACGGTGTTGGTGATCTGACTCTGCAGCGAACCGTTCGGCAACTCTTCGATCGCAGAGAGCACTGCAGTGTTTCGAACCTTGGCTCCAACCGGCACTGGACTCGGGAATCGAACCTTGTCGGACCCGTAGTTGATGACCATCTTCGCCCCGTCGATGCGGTACACGGACTTCGACAGAAGCGGCAGGAGCGAGAGAGTCAGATACCCGTGGGCAATCGGACCGCCGAAAGGTGATTCACGCTTTGCCCTTTCGTCGTCGACGTGAATCCACTGATGGTCACCGGTCGCGTCGGCAAATTGATGGACCATCTCGCGGGTGACCTCGACCCACTCGCTCGAGCCCAGCGTTTCACCGACCGCCCCCAGGAGATCGGCCTTGTTCTCGAACACCCGCGTCATCTGATCCTCCACGTTCCCGAACACTGTTAGGTTAATTGGATAATAAACTCACGGTGTAAGGTTGTCCAGTACTTTCACACGAAAGGGTGTGCGATGGCGCGACCGCGGATTCCACTACTGAGCAAGCCGATCATCAGGGACACCGCCCTGAAATTGGTCGACGAGCACGGTTTGACCGACTTCTCGATGCGCAAACTCGCCACCGTTCTCGGCGTGCAAGCACCATCGCTGTACAGCCATTACGCCAACAAGGACGAGCTACTCGACGACGTCGCGAACGTCATCATGGAGTCCGTCGACGTGAGCGGCTTCGACTCTGACGATTGGCGCGGTGCGCTTCGCACGTGGGCGCGGTCCTACCACGCCGCCCTGGGCAAGCATCCCAATATCGTTCCCTACTTGGCCTACGGTCCGAGCGTCAGGCCCATCGCCCTTGACCGCGCCAACGCCATCCACGGCGGCCTGGTGCGGGCCGGATGGCCGCAGCGCACGGCAACGCTGATCGGCGCTTCCGTCAAGTACGTGGTCATGGGTGCTGCGACAGCGACGTTCTCCGGCGGATTCGTAGACGATCCGGCGATCTACGCCGAGCGTTACCCGCACCTCACGCGAGCACATCTGTTGCGCGAGCGTGCTACGGAAATCGACGGCGCCAGTTTCGAACTCGCGCTGGAATCCCTGCTGGACGGGCTGGAAGCCAAATATGCACTGCTGCAGACCACTTCAGAGTTATCCCTTGAAAACTGAGGGTTGCTACTTTCGGTCAAGCACGCCGAGCATCGCAACAAAGGCCGCCTGACGATCCCCGAGAGCGGCAAAGAATTCCCGATCCGATGCTTCGACCGCACGATTTGCCTTGCCTGCCAGGGCCGCACCCGCCTGGGTCACCACCACCGAGCGTGCCCGAGCGTCCGTCGGGTGTGGACGTCGTTCGACCAATTTCTTGGATTCGAGGGTCCGTATCACCTGTGACGTCATCATCGGATCAGTGCGCGCATACTCGGCAAGATCGCGTTGAGTTATCGGTGTTTCCGCGTCCAGCCACGTCAGTGCGGCGAGCAGAACGAACTGCACGTGAGTCAGGTCGAAAGGCCGCAGCGCCGCGCGAATCGAGGCCTGCCAAGCATTGGTGACACGCCACAACATCAGACCCGGACTGTCGCCAGCATCCTCGAAGTCGGTTTCCAGTTTCTTCGCCACAGCGTCAGTGTGTCATCTCGTTGTCGAGCGCAGAATCTCGACGTCGTTGCCATCCAACGGAATCAAGCCTCGGCGGAGCTGATACCCCCAGTTCGGTGTCGAGGTCAATGCCAAACGACTCCGAACTGCCTCGAGAGGAACGGGCGTGAATTCCTCGTATCGCACTCGACGCCGAAACGGCTTGAAGCACCCTTCGTCCGCCTGCCAGATCTCACCCTCTTCGATCACACCGAGGGCTGTGAACTCGCGCAACGGATCTCGATCACCAAGGGACTCGACCGGCGAATAGTAGACAAGCACATCGCCCGCCTTCATCCGCGCCAATCCGGACCTCTTCCCGTGCCCGATCTGTGCGATTCCGAGATCCACTGCGCGACGCACATGTTCGGCCGAGACAACCCCTAACCAGGCGTTCATCGCCGACCACCTGGCGAACCGATCGCAAGTTCAATCATGAATTTAGTATGCGCGCTTATTACCTTCCTCGCAACAGATCAACTCTTGAACGTGTTCAACTTCAGGTACGCTGAACTTGAACACGTTCAAAGAAGGGGAGCCCATGAGCAGTCGCGGGATCGAAACCAGGGAAAAGCTGGTAGAAACAGCTTTGCGGCTCTTCCGCGACGAAGGCTTCGCAGCGACGACCATGCGCAAGATCGCGACTGAGGCAGGTGTCTCCCTCGGGAATGCCTACTACTACTTCGCCAGCAAAGACGAACTGGTTCACGAGCTGTATCTCGTCATCCAACGTGATCACCGAGAGCGTGCGCTCCCACTCCTACGCAAAGGTGGCTCACTCGCGGAAAATCTCGCGATCGTTCTGCACACCGGACTCGATGTCATGGGGCCCTATCACGGGTTCGGTAGCGCGTTTCTGCACGTTGCCCTACCAACCGCATCGCCGTCCAGCCCGTTCTCGGCCGAGTCGAGTGATGCGAGATCGATGGCCGTCGAATTGATGCGCGAAGCACTGGCGGCGTCGAAGCAGAAGACGCCGGCGTCCTTGGAGACCCAGCTCCCAACACTCTTGTGGCTCAGCTATCTGGGCGTGACGCTGCACTGGGTCACCGACTCGTCTCCGGGGCAAACTCGTACCCGATCCCTGGTCGACGGCCTGGTCCCGATCATCGCCAAAGCGCTCACCCTCGCGCGGTTACCAGTGGCCCGCGGCCTGGTCGGCGACGTCGCCGCCCTGATGACCAAAGTCGTTTCTCCAGAGCGGAACAAAAAATCATGAAGACTGTCGTTGTATGTGGGGCGTCGGGTTACATAGGGCAATCTCTCCTTCGAGCGCTCGAATCGAACGGGGTCGAGATTCGGACGATCGGCCGCCGAGGAACGAGCGATGCCACCTGGTCCGACGAGCAAGGTGTCGCCGACGTACTCAGCGGCGCGGATCTGCTGGTCAACCTCGCCGGACGCTCTGTGAGCTGCCGATACAACAAGCACAATGCCGACGAAATCTTCTCCTCCCGCATGGAAACGACCGCACTGTTGGGTCGCGCACTGGCCCGTACACCGCAACCACCCTCGCTCTGGGCGAATGCCAGTACCGGCACGATCTACCGAAACGCGCGGGATCGACCGATGGATGAGAAGAACGGAGAGCTGGGTAAGGGATTCTCCGTCGCGGTCGCGCGGGCGTGGGAACACGAATTGTTCTCAGCCCCAACCCCCGTTCGCAAAGTGGCGTTACGAATGTCGATCGTTCTCGGAGCCGGCGGCGGAGCAATCAACCCCTTCGTGAACCTGGCCCGAATCGGTTTCGGCGGAAGAATGGGCGACGGACGACAAATGTTCAGCTGGATACACATTTCCGATGTCGTTCGCTCGGTCATCCACATCTACGAGCATCCGGAGATCTCAGGCCCGGTCAATATCGCATCCCCGTATCCGGTAACCAACACCGACATGATGCGGATGGTACGAGCGAAACTTGGCCGACAATACGGGTTTCCGACGCCGGGCTGGATGCTCGAGTTCGGCGCACGAATCATCCGCACCGAGGCTGAACTGGTGACGAAGAGTCGCTGGGTTTTACCAGGGGTGCTCGCGGACAGCGGCTTCCAGTATCAATTTCCGACGTTGGAGTCTGCGCTGGAACAGATCGCTCAGGAGACCCCGCGAGGGCTGCTTCCGGTCACACTCGGCTGAAGTTCGGTCGCGGTCGCGACCGCTCGCACGATATCCTGCTCGAGCAGATAGTGATTCAGGGCAATCGCAGCCTTCGACCCAGCGGCGGCGGCGGTGATCAACTGTGCAGGCGAGTCCGACACGTTCCCAGCGGCCCATACACCAGGCATGCTGGTACTTCCCGCAGGATCAGTTACCACCCAACCATTTTCGTCAGCTTCACATCCCAGGTCAGTCAGCAAAGCGTCGCGTGGAACAAACCGTGGACCGACAAACACCACACTCCGCGGAACAACCTGACCGGAGGCCAACTCGACGCCGTCCAATCGACCGTCTGCCACCGAGACCCCGGCCACGTCGCCTTCTACGATGCGAATCCCCCTCACAGTCAGCCGCTCCCGCTCGGTGCCGGTCAGCTCGATGCGATTCGGAAAGAAGACAACATCGTCCGACCATTGGCGCACCAACGACGCCTGATGAATGGTGAACGGCCTGTTGTCACCCCCGAGTACACCGATCGGCGTATCACGAACCTCGTACCCGTGGCAGTAGGGACAATGCAAAACGTCGACTCCCCAGCGATCCTGCAGCCCAGCGATGTTCGGCAGCTCGTCACGTAACCCCGTCGCCACCAGAACAGTCCGTGCCTCCAGCGACGCAGTCGCGTCGGTTTGCACAAGAAATCCACCGTCCTCCGTTTGCTCGATTCCGATTGCGGTGCCAGTCGTCATTTCGCCGCCGTACTCGAGAACCTCCTTGCGTCCGGCCGCAAGTAATTGCGTCGGACTCTGCCCGTCCCGCGTCAGGTACCCGTGCAGGTGCTCGGAGACACCATTGCGCGGGTTACCAGCATCGACGATCATCACTCGCCGCCGAGCCCGAGCCAGAACAAGCGCGGCACTCAACCCCGCCGCACCGCCACCGACAATCACCACATCGAACTTCATGCACTCCCCCAGTCCCGCAGTTCGTCCCACCCCAGACGGTGAGCTATTCTGGCAATCTAGCAAATTTGTTTACCAGTTAACAAAACTGAGGAATCGTGAACGAACCAACACTCCGCTCCCGTACGTGCAACCTTTGGGCCGAAAACAATCCTGACCTCGACACGTCGCCCATGGAAGTTGTCGCGCAACTCAAGCGGATCACGGCGCTTCTCGAACTCGCCGTCGAACCGGTGTACCGATCCGCGGACCTCACCGTGTCGGAAGTCGAACTGCTTGTGCCGCTTCGATACGCCGAGGAACCGGTCACCGCGATTCGTCTCGCCGAACGCCTCGGTATGTCTCGGGCCGGAGTCAGCAAGGCACTCGCACGATTGGAGAAGCGAGGCCTTGTCTCCCGCACGAGAAATCCCGAAGACAGGCGATCTGCACTGATCACGATGACGGCTAGGGGAAAGAGTGTCGTCGACGAAGTCTTTCCTCGCGAACTCGCCGCTCACGGTGAATTGTTCACCGAACTCGGACGGGGCCGCGGAAAAATTCTCGCGGCACTCGAGCAGTTGGCGCTATCCATGGAAGGCGGGCTGGATCGAACGCAGGACAAGTAGCTCGCGCTACTTCTGCTCTCCGGTCCGCCCGCCGTACGTCGCAATCTTGTACTCCGTCGCAGCCAAAGACAACGTGAGCTCCTTGATCTGCCGACGAACGGTGTCCCGGTGCTCGAGCAGCATGTCGAGCCTCTCCGGAACTGTCCCTTCACCGGCGACGACCAGTTCGACGTAGTGCTGCAGGTCGCGAATCGCCATGCCTGAGATACGCATGCGGGTCAGAAACACCAGCCTGCGAATAGATTCCGGGCCGTATACACGATGTCCGCTCGAGTCACGATCGACCGTGACCAGGCCGATCTTCTCGTAATAACGCAGGGTATGCGCCGAAACATCCAGAAGGTCTGACACTTCGGCGATCGACATCGGGTCCTGAACATCCCCTGTATCGACGAGTCGATGGATCACCTCGATCGACATGGGCCCGTCCACTTCCCCAAGTGCCTCGAGTGCCTTGCGCATCAAGTCTTCGGTAGCCATGACTCCCAGCCTAGAACGGGCGGACAGGTCCGGCAGCATCCGCGAAATCGGCGCTGCGAGCGAGGTCGGCCCAGACGGATACCTCGGCGAGATTCTTCCGATACGACGCGGATATCCGCTCCACGGCTTCCTTTCCCAGCGGCAGACGCAGTGGCACATTCTCGCTGTGCACCAGCGAGGTGATGATCTCTGCTGCCTTCTCCGGATCACCCTCCTGAACACCGTCTGCCGCCGCCATGTCCCGCAGAACAGGATCGAGCAAATCACGGTAGTCCGAGGATGATTCGGCGAAGCTCAGAACGCCAGGTGTGTTGAATGCTGTACGGAATCGGCTGGGCTCGACGATCATGACCCGGATGCCGAACTGCCCGACCTCACCGGCAAGGGCCTCCGACCAGCCTTCAATCGCGAATTTGGACGCCGAATACGCCCCGACGCCGGGAAACGACATGCGGCCGCCTTGACTGCTCATCTGCACGATCGTTCCGCTGCCCTGCGCTCGCATCGAAGGGAGGACGGCGCGCACCAACGCGGCGGGTCCGATCAGGTGCAGTTCCATGAGATCCCGCAAGGTCGAATCGTCCACCATCTCCGCCGCGCCGACCATCCCGCGACCGGCATTGTTGACCAGCACGTCGACACGACCGAAATGCTCGAGCGCATGTTCGACGACGCTGGGTGCCGCCGCGGTGTCGCGGACGTCGAACGTCACCGCCGAGAACCGATCCGGATGCTCCGACGCGATATCTGCAACGGACTCGGGCCTACGAACTGCCGCGACTACCGCGTCCCCGGTTCGAAGTGCGGACACTGCAAGCTCGCGGCCGAAACCCTGAGAAACTCCAGTGATGATCCAGGTTTTTGTTGTCATGGTCGGCAACGCTAGGGGTTAGAGCGCGCTCCAACGCAAGCCTTTGGTTCTACAGCCGAGCTACACGCCGGCCCAAACCGGTCGCTCGCCGCGAAGGAAACCGTCGACACCGGCTTTGAAGTCGTCACTGCTGTAGATCATGCGCATCAGATCATCGTTGTCGGTGATCGATCGGGTTCTGATGCGGTGCAAGGACTCTCGAATCGTCCACACGGTCATCGGGGCAGCCGCAAGGAGTTCCCGCGATACCTGGGCAGTCAGGCTCGCGAACTCGGTCTCTGTTGCACAGTCGCTGAGGAAGCCCTTCCGCAGAGCCTCGTCGCTCGACATGACCCCCGCCCGAGCGACCAACGACATCAGACGCGAACTGCCGATCCTGTCCGCCAGCAACGCCACGGAATGGACCGACAACGAGTTTCCGAGTGTGCGCGCGATCGGGAGGCAGAAGCGGGACCCGTGCGTCGCGATCCGCACATCGCACGCTGCCGCTAACAACAGCCCGGCTCCCGCGCACACACCGTCGATGACCGCCAGCGTGGGAACCCGCACTTTCTCGAGTTCGGTCAGCACGCCGACGAACCGACTTTCGTAGTCGAGCCCGTCGTGAAAACTCGAGAAGGTCTGAAAATGGCGTATGTCGGAACCCGCCGAGAACGCCTCTCCCCCAGCACCTCGGAGAGTGAGTAACCGGATCTCGCGGTCGGAGTCGGCGCTCCGGCAGGCTCCGGCAATGGCGTCGTACATCTGAGGAGTCAATGCGTTGTGTTTTTCCGGCCGGTTGAACACGACGTCAAGCGTCTCGCCACGACGGATGATCGAGATGTCTTCGTGCGTTTCAGTCATGACTATGACGCTATTGTCGGGTAGGAAAAAAGGAAACACATTGCACTCGAGTATCTTTGCGAACAATCGATGCAAAGTTGCAGATAGTGCGAACCCTGCACCCGATCTGCCACTACTCGATCACGAGAAGCAGATCACTGCCCTCGACTTGCTGGACTTCGCTGATCGCCAGTCGGGCAACCATACCCGCGCACGGGGCGGTGATCGCCGCCTCCATCTTCATCGCTTCGATCGTCGCGACAGTGTCTCCGGCCTCGACGCTCTGCCCCTGCACGACAGTGAGCGTGACCACACCGGCGAACGGTGCCGGTACCTGCCCAGGAATGCTGCGGTCAGCCTTCTCGGCCGCCGGAACAGTATCCGCGATGCTTCTGTCTCGCACCGACACCGGCCGCAATTGACCGTTCAGGATGCACATCACCGTTCGGAATCCGCGCGCATCCGGTTCCGAGATCACTTCGAGTCCGATGATCAGCTCGACGCCCTGCTCGAGCTGAACTCGATGCTCGTCGCCACGGCGCAGACCGTAGAAGAACTGGTTCGCCGACAACCTCGACGTATCTCCGTACTGTTCCTGATGATCGAGAAACTCTTTGGTCGGGCCGGGGAACAGCAACCGATTGAGCGTGGAGCGCACCTTCGAACCATCACCGCTCAACGCTTTAGTGTCATCTTCCGACAGTGGCACTTCAGGTTTCGCCTGTCCACGCCCCTCCAACGCCTTAGTGCGGAACGGCTCCGGCCAGCCGGCCGGCGGTGTACCCAGATCACCGCGCAAGAAGCTGATCACCGATTCCGGTAGATCGAACTTGGCTGGATCCGAGGCGAATTCGTCGGAACTTACGCCTGCGCCCACCAGATGAAGTGCAAGATCACCGACTACCTTGGACGACGGCGTCACCTTCACCAACCGTCCGAGCATCCGATCCGCCGCTGCATAGTTCACTTCGACGTCCTCGAAGCGGTCGCCGAGACCTAAGGCGGCCGCCTGTGTACGGAGATTCGAGAGCTGACCACCCGGAATCTCATGGGTGTAGACGCGGCCAGTGGGTGCGGGCACGCCCGACTCGAACGGTGCGTAGACCTTCCGCAGCGCCTCCCAGTACGGTTCGAGATCGCACACCGACTGAAGGTCGAGACCTGTATCGAACTCCGAATGTGCAGCCGCCGCAACGATCGCCGAGAGTGCAGGCTGGCTGGTGGTCCCCGCCATCGGGGCAGCCGCACCGTCCACTGCATCGGCTCCGGCCTGCCACGCTGCCAGGTACGTAGCCAACTGACCGCCGGGAGTGTCGTGGGTGTGCACGTGGACGGGGAGATCGAAATTGCGACACAATGCAGAGACAAGTGTCGCGGCGGCAGGAGCACGAAGCAGTCCGGCCATGTCCTTGATCGCCAGGACGTGTGCCCCGGCATCGACGATCTGCTCCGCCAACCGCAGGTAGTAGTCCAGTGTGTACAGCGTCTCCGCCGGATCAGACAGATCGCCGGTGTAACTCAGTGCCACCTCCGCAACCGTCGTACCGGTGTCACGTACTGCATCGATCGCCGGCCGCATCTGATCGACGTTGTTGAGAGCGTCGAAGATTCGGAATATGTCGATCCCAGTTCGTGCTGCTTCGCGGACGAACGCGGTGGTCACCTGCACCGGATAGGGCGTGTACCCCACAGTGTTGCGTCCACGCAGAAGCATCTGCAGGCAGATGTTCGGTACGGCCTCTCGCAGTGCCGCCAACCTCTCCCACGGATCTTCCTTCAGGAAACGCAGAGCAACGTCGTAAGTCGCTCCGCCCCATGCCTCGAGCGACAACAGTTCCGGAGTCATACGGGAGACGTGACCGGCCACCGCCAGCAGACCGCTGGTACGAACCCTGGTGGCGAGCAACGACTGATGTGCATCTCGGAAGGTCGTATCAGTGACGGCCACAGCCTTCTGCTCACGCAGGGCCGCGGCAAATCCGGCCGGTCCCAAGTTCATCAGCCGCTGCTTGGAACCATCCTTCGGTGGAGCAGTCACGTCGATCTTCGGCAGCTTGTCGTGCGGGTAGACAGCCGACTTCCGCTCCCCATGTGGGCGATTGACCGTCACATCGGCAAGATACGTGAGGATTCTGGTGCCACGATCGGCAGACGCCCTCGACGTGAGCAGTCCCGGACGCTCCTCTATGAACGACGTCGTCACCTCCCCCGCCCGGAAGTCGGCGTCGTCGAGCACTGCCTGCAGAAAGGGAATGTTGGTGGAAACCCCTCGGATTCGGAATTCGGTGACCGCGCGCCTTGCCCGCGAAATCGCGGTGGGCAGGTCGCGTCCACGGCAGGTCAGCTTCACCAGCATGGAATCGAAATGGGCACCGACCTCTGCCCCGAGGGTAGCCCCGCCATCCAGGCGAACACCCGCACCGCCCGGGGTTCGGTAGGCCGTGATGCGCCCGGTATCCGGACGGAATCCGTTGGACGGATCCTCGGTGGTGATGCGCAGTTGCAGTGCGGCTCCGCGCAGAACAATCGATTCCTGGCGAAGACCCAAGTCGGACAACGATTCACCAGAGGCAATCCGTAGTTGAGCCTGAACCAGGTCGACGTCGGTCACCTCCTCGGTGACGGTGTGCTCCACCTGGATTCGCGGGTTCATCTCGATGAACACGTGATTGCCTCGGGTATCGAGCAAAAACTCGACAGTGCCGGCACACGAATAGTTGATAGCCTTCGCAAACGCCACCGCGTCGGCACAGATCTTCTCCCGCAGTCCGGCTGGAAGGTTCGGAGCGGGCGCAAGTTCCACAACCTTCTGATGGCGTCGTTGCACACTGCAGTCTCGTTCGAAGAGGTGAATGACGTTTCCTTCACCGTCTGCGAGGATCTGCACTTCGATATGGCGTGGGTCGACCACCGCCTGCTCCAGGAATACCGTCGCATCACCGAAGGCTGACTCAGCCTCTCGCGCAGCGGCTTCGATCGATTCTCTCAGTTGGCCCCGCTCCGCAACACGTCGCATCCCCCGTCCGCCGCCTCCGGCGACTGCCTTGACGAAAAGCGGAAACTCCATGGACTCCGACGCGCTTATCAGTGCTTCGATGTCAGTGGACGGTTCGGACGACTCCAGAACGGGAAGCCCTGCTGCCCGCGCAGCCGCGATAGCGCGCGCCTTGTTTCCCGTCAGCTCCAGCACTTCGGCCGACGGGCCGACGAAGGTGATTCCGGCGTCCGCGCATGCTCCCGCCAATTCAGGGTTCTCCGAGAGGAGTCCGTACCCGGGATAGATCGCGTCGGCGCCGGCGTTCTGGGCCGCAGCGATGATCTCGGGCACCGAAAGATATGCACGGACGGGGTGCCCGACCTCCCCGATCTGGTAACTCTCGTCGGCCTTGGTGCGGTGGATCGAGTTTCGATCCTCGTACGGAAACACGGCCACGGTTCCGGCACCCAGTTCGTAGGCCGCGCGGAACGCACGAATGGCGATTTCGCCCCGGTTGGCGACAAGCACTTTGGAGAACATGGAGAAAACCTTCGCTGTCGAGAGTGTCAGTGCGCGAATGAGCATGGCCCGCACGCGAAAGTGCGGGCCATGCGTGGAGAAGCGTCGACGAGGCCAGGAGACGGTGATGCCAGAACCGAACCTCGCCGACGCAGCATTAGTGGGGTGTCATGCCACGATTGTTGAAAGCGTTATGCCACAACGGTCCGCTGCGGCACACCGGAGTACTGACTCAGCGGCCTGATCAGTGCGTTCGACTGCCCCTGCTCGATGATGTGCGCCGTCCATCCGGTGATGCGGCTCATCACGAAGATCGGCGTGAACATCTCGACGTCGAAGCCCATGAGGAAATACGCAGGGCCCGTAGGGAAATCGAGATTCGGCTTGATTCCGGTGGCACTGACCATCGTCTTCTCGAGGATCTCGTACATCTGCACCCACTTTTCGCCGTCAGTGCAAGCAGCGACGTCGACGAGCGCCTGCTTCATGGTCGGCACTCGCGAATCACCGTTCTTGTAGACACGGTGCCCGAATCCCATGACCTTCTCTTTGACAGCCAACTTCTCCGACATCCAGGCTTCTGCGCGGTCGGGGTCGTCGATCTCGAGCATGTCGTGCATGACAGCTTCGTTTGCGCCGCCGTGCAACGGGCCCTTGAGCGTGCCGATCGCAGCCGTCACTGCGCTGTAGATGTCCGAAAGTGTGGACGTCACAACACGAGCGGCGAACGTCGAGGCGTTGAAGGAGTGCTCCGCATACAGGATCAGCGAGACCTCGAAGGCCTTCACGATCGCCGGCTCCGGAACAGCACCGAAGCACATGTTCAAGAAGTTTTCGGCGAAACCCAGGTCCGACTGCGGCGCGATGGGATCCTGGCCGCGCCGGCGGCGGAAATCGGCTGCGACGATGGTCGGAAGCACAGCCGTCATCCGCAGTGCCTTGGCCAGATTGGCCTTCTCCGAGTTGTCGTCCTCCGCCGGATCCTCGGCGCCGAGGTAGCTGATCGCCGTACGGACCACATCCATGGGGTGGCAGTTGTCCGGCATCTTGGTCAGGAGCGAGAGCAGTGATCGATCGGCACGGCGAGCCGCACGCTCACGCAGACAGAGCAATTCGAGCTGCTCGGGTGTCGGCAGTTCGCCGTACCACAGCAGGTGCGCAACTTCTTCGAAGCTACAATTCGCGGCGAGGTCCTGCACTGCGTAACCGCGATACGTCAACGAATTCGTCTCGGGCACTACCTTGGAGATAGCCGTCGTGTCGACGACAACCCCGGCCAAGCCCTTGTAGATCGTCGGAATCTGTTCGGTCATGTCCTACTCCCCTCCACGCTGAAATTGAAAATGCCACTGTCGAATTCGTTGTAACGCTCGTACTCGAGAATCTCGTACAACCTGCTGCGCTGCTGCATCTCGCCGAGCAGTCCTTCTTGCGTGCCCTCCGCAAAAATCTCGCGCAGACCCTTTTCGATAGCGAACATCGCCAGACGAAGGGTGGTCACGGGGTAGATGACGGCGTTGAAACCGATCTCTTCCAATGTCTTCGCCGAAATGAGGTTCGACTTTCCGAACTCGGTCATGTTGGCGAGCAACGGAGTGTCGACTGCTGCGCGGAACTTCTCGAAGTCGGCCTCGGTGGCAAGAGCCTCTGTGAAGATCAAATCAGCGCCGGCATCCGCGTAGGCCTTTGCTCGCTCGATCGCTGCGTCGATACCGTCGATTCCGGCAGCATCGGTGCGCGCGCAGATGACGAAGTTCGGGTCACGACGTGCCGAGACTGCAGCACGAACTCGGCGAACCATGTCTTGGGTAGGCACGATCGCTTTGCCGTCGAGGTGCCCACAGCGCTTGGGGTTGATCTGATCCTCCAGGTGCAGACCGGCTATACCGTCGTCCTCGAAGACCGTGACCGTGCGGGCAGCACTCATGGGTTCACCGAAACCGGTGTCGGCATCGATCAGCGTCGGGAGGTAGGTGACCCGCGCGATCTGCTTGCTGTGGGCGGCGACCTCGGTCAACGTGGTCAGCCCGATGTCGGGAAGCGCCAATCCGGCGGAATACGCACCACCCGAAACGTAGACACCTTCGAACCCGATTTCCTGAATGAGCTT
The DNA here is from genome assembly GCF_056401335.1 of Rhodococcus sp. P4_F3_2. NCBI lineage: Bacteria > Bacillati > Actinomycetota > Actinomycetes > Mycobacteriales > Nocardiaceae > Rhodococcus > Rhodococcus sp. P4_F3_2. The sequence continues at coordinate 126,049 of NZ_JBFUJN010000001.1, read as the reverse complement.
GGCTGTCAACGGATTGATCGCACCGGGGAGTCGTTGAATCTTTCCGGACGTCAGCCCGGCCCGGAAGGCAATCCGCTTGTCGGCTGCAGACGTCGATGCGGCAATGAGGCCCGTCATCAGAAGAGTCCCTTGGCGACCTTGGGGGCCCGAGCGAGAACGTCTTCGGAAACGGTGAAGGTCAGCTGATCGAGTTCGCCTGCCTTCAAATCGGCGGTGCGCTGAGCCGCGTCGAGGAAGCGGTCCTGTTCGCTCGGCTCGATGACGCCCTCGGCGAGGGTGCGGAACTTCGCGACGTACTGATCGCGAGCGAACGGACGTGCGCCGAGCGGGTGTGCATCGGCCACCGCAAGCTCGTCGACGATGACCTCGCCGCTCTTCAAGGTGATCTCGGCGCGAGCACCGAAAGCCTTCTCGTCCGGGTCCGTCGAGTGGTAACGGCGTGTCCATTCGGGATCTTCGCGCGTGGAGATCTTGTTCCACAGCTCGATCGTGTCGGGGCGCTGTGCACGCTCGGGCGCGTAGGAATGCTCGTGGTGCCACGTACCGTCCTGCAGCGCAACGGCAAAGATGTACATCACCGAGTGATCGAGAGTTTCGCGTGATGCGGTGGGGTCGAACTTCTGCGGATCGCCGGAACCGGTGCCGATGACGACGTGGGTGTGGTGACTGGTATGCAAGACGATCGAGGCGATCTGGTCGAGATCGCCGACGCGAGAACGCATCCGGCGTGCGAGGTCGATCGGCGCCTGGCTCTGGTACTCCGCGGAGTGTTCCTTCGTGTACGAGTCGAGGATGGCGCGCTTCGCCTCACCAGAACCCGGAAGCGGAACGTGGTACTCCTTGTCCGGGCCACCGAGCAGCCAGGCGATCACGCCGTCTTCGCCTTCCCAGATCGGTGACGGCGCACCTTCACCGCGCATCGCACGGTCGACTGCCTCGACGGCAACCTTGCCGGCCAGCGCCGGCGCGTAGGCCTTCCAGCTGGAGATCTCGCCCTTGCGGGACTGCCGTGTAGCCGTCGTGAGGTGCAGCGCCTGACCGATTGCCTGGTAGACCGTCTCGGTGCCCAGGCCGAGCAAGGTTCCGATACCTGCCGCGGCCGAAGGGCCGAGGTGTGCGACGTGATCGATCTTGTGCTCGTGCAGGCAGATAGCCCGAACCAGGTCGATCTGGATCTCGTAGCCAGTCGCCAGACCACGAATCAGGTCTTTGCCGTCACGCCCGGCGTGCTGAGCGACGGCAAGGATCGGCGGGATGTTGTCACCGGGGTGCGAGTACTCGGCGGCCAGGAACGTGTCGTGGAAATCGAGTTCACGAACCGCTACGCCGTTTGCCCATGCGGCCCATTCAGGCGAGAAGGTACCCGAGATACCGAACACGGTGGAACCGGGTGTGTACGGATGAGACTGCGCCTGCGCACGCGCATTCACTACGGGGCGGCGCACCAGGGAAGCTGCGGCAACTGCCGCGTTGTCGATGATCCGGTTGACGATCATGTCGGACGTGGCGTCGGTGACCTCGACGGAATCCGTCGCAACTTCCGCGATCTTCCACGCGAGGTGGTCTTCCTTGGGGAACTCTTCGGCAGAGCGGTGGGTGCGTACGAGATGCGTCTTCATCGATCCTCTTCTCACGTGCTTCGGTATCTATTTGCACGCTACGCAGCTCATTAACCTCGGGATAGGCCCTCGCAACTGCCTATTTGTGCAATAACGATCCTGCAATGTTGCGAATGTTGCGAATGGCTCCTCGGTAGGGTGAACGCGATCGGCACCGAGGAGATTCGATGAAGAAGATGTACGCGGGAGCGCGGCTGCGACGGCTGCGGGAAGAACGAAACCTGTCACAGTCCGCACTGGCGAAGGCACTCGAACTCTCCCCCAGCTATGTCAATCAACTAGAGAACGATCAACGACCGCTGACGGTCCCCGTCCTTCTCAAGCTCAACGCCGAGTTCGATCTCGACGTGCAATTCTTCGCCTCCGATTCCGACGCACGCCTCGTGGCTGACGTTCATCACGCCTTGGCCGAAACCTCGGAATCCGGGGAGGTATCGCTGGCAGAGGTAGACGAATTGGTGGCCCGAATGCCCGCGGTCGGACGCACCCTCGTGATGTTGCACCGTCGTTTGCACGCCGCAACCGAGCAGTTGGACCAGTTCTCGACGCAATTGTCCGGCGAGGCCGCATCTGATGTGTCGCTCGTACCCATGCCCTACGAGGAGGTTCGGGACTTCTTCTACGACCGAAAGAATCACATCGCCGTTCTGGACGACGCTGCCGAGCAGATGTTCGTGGACAACGGATTGTCCGTTGGCGCAGTGGATTTGCAACTGGCACGACTACTTCGCGATCAGCACGGCGTCACCGTGACGATCCGTACCGACGAACCAGACAAGCTCGGCCCCAAGCGTTTCTACGATCCGGACAAGTCGGTACTCACCCTCGCCCGTCGTCTGTCGGCAGGGCAACGCGCGTTCCAGATCGCGATGCAGTTGGCCTTCTTCACCCAAGCCGACGTGATCGATTCTCTTGTCGCCGAGGATGAATCATTGAGTGCCGAATCCGCAGCTCTCGCCCGCATCGGACTCGCGCATTACTTCGCCGGCGCGCTACTACTGCCGTACACCCAATTCCTGGAATCCGCTGAGGCCTTGCGATACGACATCGATCTGCTGAGCCTCAAGTTCGAGGTCGGCTTCGAGACCGTCTGCCACCGGTTGTCCACACTCCAACGGCACGGCCAGCGCGGCATTCCCTTCTTCTTCGTCCGAACCGATCGCGCCGGAAACATCTCGAAGAGACAGTCCGCTACCGCTTTTCACTTCTCCAGAGTCGGCGGCAGTTGCCCGCTGTGGGTCATCCACGAGGCGTTCGCGAGCCCAGGGCGCATCCTCACCCAGGTCGCGAAGATGCCCGACGGCCGGACATACCTCTGGGTGGCGCGCACTACCCACAGCGGCGGGCTCGGGTACCTCGCCCCCGAGCGGAACTTCGCCGTCGGACTCGGTTGCGACATCGGCTACGCCGATCGCATGGTCTACTCCCACGGAATCCAGACGGACGACCCCGCGACCATCGTGCCGATCGGCGCGGGGTGCAAAGTCTGTGACAGACCGGCGTGCTCTCAACGCGCCTTCCCCCAACTCGGCCGCTCGATCTCCGTCAGTCAGAACAGCAGCAGCCATCTGCCGTATCCGCAACAATAGGACGCAAACAATAGGGCGCACCGACTCCACCTGCGCTTCCCCGGAGCTACGGCGCCTTTCTGCTTCGATGGATGTCATGCAACCCGATACCGTGACCCCTCGTCGACTGGTTCTTCGCCGCCTTTCGGCCGTGGTTGGTGTGGCCGGAATCGTGACGGGTTTGGTTGCCTTGATCGCAACTCAGCTGGACGTCGATCACAACATCGTGATCGTTCTGGCGTCAGTGGCACCCTTGTTGATGATTGCTCCGCTGGTCGGTGCCGTCGTCTCGGGTATCGGGCGTCAGTGGATCGTATGCGCCGCATCCCTTGTCGTCCTTGCACTGTTCGGATGGTCTGTGAGCCCGCTGTACATCGGCGGAACTGGGGAGTCGACGTCTGCGAACGGTCCATCGATTCGGTTGATGCAGGCCAACTTGATGGTCGGTGCAGCGGATCCGGAGTCGCTTGTGGCGATGGTCCGCGAACGCAACGTCGACGTGGTGACGGTCCAGGAGTTGACGTACCAGGAAGCCGAGGCGCTCGAAGCCGCCGGGCTTGAAGAGGTTCTGAGCCACCAGTTCCTGATCCCCTACGCCGACGGCGGTGGCGGGGCCGGAATCTACAGTCGCTTTCCTCTCTCCAATCCACGTAGCCTCGACGGGTTCTCACCCGAAACGCTGTCCGCAGAGCTGAATGTCGGCTTGGCGCAGCCAGCCACATTGTTCGCCGTGCATCCGGCACCGGCATACATCTCGCCGGCTTCGGTGTGGGCGGCCGAGCAGCAAAAGCTTGGGTCTTACATGGACGAAGTCGCCGGGATGGACAATGTGATAGTCAGCGGCGATTTCAATGCGTCGTACTCGAACAAACAGTTCCGGAATCTCCTCAGCAACGGATACACCAGCGCCGCCGATCAATTGGGTTCCGGCCTGATCCCGACGTACCCGACCGACAAGTGGTATCCGGCGGTGGTCGGTATCGACCACATCATCACCAAAGGCGCCGTGGCGACATCCTTGGAACGGATCGAGATCGAGGGATCCGATCACCACGGCCTGATTGCCGACATCACGTTGTCTTGACTAAATCCTGGATCGAGCAAGCACCGGGGCATTGTTGTGCCCCGGTGCTCGCGTCTCGAGTTGTTTCACTTCAGGCTGCTGTCGGTGGGCTGTTCCCGCCGATCGGCTGTTGATACGGATCGATCGACATCGGTGGATAGAACACCGTCTTTCGATCCGGGCCGATCTCGACCCGCCACTCCGTGTGGTGCATCGTCCGATGGTGATGACCGCACAACAAGATCAGGTTGTCGAGATCTGTTGGGCCACCATCGTTCCAATGAACGATATGGTGAGCATCGCACCACCCCGGGGGTGTTCCACACCCCGGAAACGCACACCCGCCATCACGCACCGCCAACGCCCGCCGCTGCGGAACCGTCGCAGTTCTCGCTTCCTTACCGCAGTCGAGCAGAACACCATTCTCATCCAACAAGATCCGCGTGACCGTGCAGTCGCACGCCAGCATCCGGGCCGTGTCGATACTGATCGGACCCACCCAATCCATCCACGCAAACCCGAATTCCTGAGTCGACGGCAGGAGATCTTTCAATGCTTTGAAGTCGGACATGTCCTTCGCCGACGCAGTCACGGTGATGTGCGGTTTCACCCCACCCTCGATCGGACCCAACCCCGCCCGCTCGTACCGCCGCAGTAGTTCACAGAACCCGTCCGCGCGCCGTAATGCCGGCGTACGGGTGTCCTTGACACCGTCCTTCTCCGGCGTCGGAACCGACAGGCTCGACAACAACGTGATCAGACGGGCCCCGTTCACCGCATCCAAATCGCCCTTGACCGTGACCCGCCCGTACAAGCCTTTCGAGGCGTAAAACTCATTGCGCTCAGAGTCTTCCCCGACCGGGACCCCGTCCTCACGGTTTCCGTACTGCTTCTCGATCCGCCGAATCGCCGCCCGCACCGCATCACAATCCGCAATGTTCTTCGACGCCAGATCAAGCAGAATCCCGCGAGCCTTGTCCACATCACCACGATGAAACGCATCGCCCACCACCGGTTCGAGCATCAACAACCGCGCCAACCCGACCAGCAGACTGCACTCACCGATCTCCAAATTCGTCGAACCATGCAACCACTGCGCGATCGCCCGAAAACCCTTCCCGCCGAGAACCTCACGGGAAAACATCTCCACGATCAACAACACCAACCGCGACTGCAACTCGTGCCGGACACGCACCAGATCCAGAACCTCACTCTTGAGGTCCTCGCCATCCAGCTGCCACGCTTCGCGACTGTCCATGCCGAAAGTTTAATCGAACATACTTTCGATAACCAGAGACAAAACGGACAACTTCACGAGCGCCCAGAACTCGAGACTCGTTGAAATACAGACTCATTCAACTGCCACACGCTGCTACGTCGGCGTGACTATCGCAAAGTTCGGATCAGGCTCGTCGAGGTGCCCCGCAAGTTCTGCGAGCTTCGCCGGGTCGCCGGCCACCGTGATACTGCCATTCGCAATCTCGGCGCCCAGGTCCGCACCACCGAGCAGCACACCGAGTAAGCCGAGACGACTCAAACTGAACGTCGCATCCACAGACCCAGCATCTGCAGACCCACCTTCCACGTCGAAATGGATCAGCACTCCGTTGCTCAGTTCCGTTCGGTGCACGATGTTTTCGTCGGTGATGTTCCAATCGATGACGATGTGGGAATTCGCTGCACTCACTCCGTCCACGCGGAGCGACACGGCGTCGAACACCTGCTTCACCGACAACGCTGCGGTGATGTCAGGAGCTGCAGCAACTGTGGGCGTACCCACCGAACCGTTGCGCAGTTCGTATGCACCGGTGAGGTAGAAGTTTCGCCAGGTGCCGTTCTCTGCGCCGTACCCGAGTTGCTCGAAGGTATCGGCCTGCAGGGTCTTGGCCTCGGCGTTGTCCGGTTCAGCAAAGATGACGTAGTTCACCACCTGCGCGACCCACCGAAAGTCTCCGCTCTCGTACGATTCCCGAGCTTTTCGGAGCACCTCTGCCGATCCGCCCATGAACTCCACGTGACGCTTGGCCGATTCGACGGGTGGATGCTCCCACAGGTGTGCTGGGTTGCCGTCGAACCATCCCATGTAGCGCTGATAGATGGCTTTGACGTTGTGGCTGACGGAACCGTAGTACCCGTGTGTGTGCCACGCCTGCGCCAAGGCGGCTGGCAGTTCGATGGATTCGGCGATCTCGAGACCGGTCCACCCCTGATTGATTCGACGAAGTGTCTGATCGTGAAGGTACCCGTAGAGGTCGCGCTGCAATGACATGAACTCGGTGAGCCGTTCGGTCCCCCACGTCGGCCAATGGTGGGATGCAAACACGACATCGGATCGTGAGGCGTAGCGATTGATCGATTCGGTCAGGTACGCCGACCACACATGCGGATCTCGCACCAACGCTCCACGAAGTGTGAGCAGATTGTGCAGATTATGAGTTGCGTTCTCCGCCATGCACAGTGCGCGAAAGTCCGGGAAGTAGAAGTTCATCTCGGACGGCGCCTCGGTGCCTGGGGTCATCTGGAACTCGATCCGAACGCCGTCGATCGTCTCCGTATGACCGGTCTTCGAGATCGACACCGTCGGTGAAATGAGCGTCGGTGTACCGGTGGAGGTGGTCTGGCCCAATCCTGCACCGACGCCACCTCGAGGACCTCGAGGCAATGCCGCCCCGTACATGTATGCCGCGCGTCGAGCCATTGCCGTTCCCGCATAGACGTTTTCCTCGACGGCATGCTCCACGAACCCCGTTGGCGCAAAGATCACGCATCGCCCGGCAGCGACGTCGTCTTCGGTGGTCACCCCCTTGACCCCACCGAAATGGTCGATATGCGAATGCGTGTAGATCACCGCGACAACCGGTCGATCACCACGATGCGCCCGATACAACGCGAGACCAGCGGCCGCGGTTTCCCGAGAAATCAGTGGATCGATGACGATGATCCCGCTCTCCCCCTCGATCAGGGTCATATTCGACAGATCGAGGCCGCGTATCTGATAGATCGAATCCGTCACCGCAAATAGCCCTTGCTTGGCCACCAACCTCGATTGACGCCACAAGCTCGGATTGACGGTCGGCGGGCACTCTTCATCCAGGAATGAGTACGAGTCGTTGTCCCACAGCACTTTTCCGTCGGGTCCGGTTACCACGCCGGGATCGAGCGCGCCGATGAACCCGCGCTCGGCATCGGTGAAATCGGTCTTGTCGGAGAACGGCAGGGTCTCGGTGACTCGGGAGTTCGCCGCTTCGATTGCGGCCGATGCTGCGCGTGGGTCGATCATAGATCAGCCTCTCATGCTCAATTGTCCAGTGTGGTAAACCCGTTCAAGGCTTCAAGAGCCAGCAGGCACTAGCTCAGCAACTGCGACTTTGCCGCGGCGAACTCCGCGTCGGTCAACACGCCGGACTGATGAAGCTGACCCAGCTCCTGCAGCTTGGAGACCAGATCGTCCGCGCCAGAAGGGGGAACGGACTGCACGGGTGCGACCTGCGGCGGCGGCTGTTGCTGCTGGTACTCCTGCTGGTATTCCTGCTGCTGCTCGCTGGCCTTCCGTTGACTCCGTCTATCCATGGCGTTGGACGTCGCTTTTGCGGTTCCAGCCACTACCGCAGTGCGCGCCACCGTGCCGAGCAACCCCGGCCGCCCTCTGCGTCCACCTCGAAAAACCATGCCGAACTCCTTGGGTAATTGTCGCTACTGAAATGCTGCTTCGACCGCTGCGACGACTACCTCGCGCGGTATCTGAACGTGAAGGACTACATCGCCGCCGCCACCGCGAACCGTCGACGCGAGCTCACGCGCCCACGTCTGCTCGTAGACGATGACTGCGGCGGACGTTCCTGGTTCGAGTGACTCACGGACCACGTCCAGATCCTCGTCACTGATCAATGCCTTGGCTTCGATGGACAGAATCGCCAGTCCGATCTCTGTGAGATCTTCGTCGACGTCGATCTGCGACACCTGTCCGTCGGCGTCCTTGGCGATGTACACGAGGTCGAGCAGGGTGACAAAACCTCGTTCCACCACGTTTTGCAGCGCGGCGACGGCTTCAGGATCCACAGTGGAACCTGGGAATGCCAGCACCACGAGCTCGACCGGTCCGATGTTCATTGCGTCGTTCATCCATCAAGCCTGGTGGCTCGGACGCTTGGGAACCTCACCCGCAGGGGATGAATTACCCGATGCGATCGAGTTATTTGTTGCGACGAATGACTTCGCGAATCGGCCGTACGTGTACGCCTTCTGCCGCGAGGGCTCGCCGGGCTTTGCCTCGGGTGACGAGCACACCGACGATACCGAGAACCCAGACCGGATATTGCACCATCCAGGCGACGCGGAATCCGTCGAACGTRTACCCGCCCATGTGTCCGAGGATCACGCCCATCACTTGAATCACGATGAGGGAAGCGAGGAATCCCCCGATGTTGACCATGCCTTGCGCGGTGCCCATCGCCGAACTCGGGTTGGACGTACGCGCGTAGTCGAAGCCGATCACCGAACCCGGCCCACCCACCGAGATGACGACCACCAGGATCGTCAACAACCAGAGCGGAGACGGCTCGCTTCGTGAAAGCACGATCGTCCACATGAGCGCGCTGGCCACCATGATGGTGAGAACCAACCACGATCGACGCATGGGATAGCGACCGGTGAGAATGCCGAGGATCGGGCCGGCCACGATTGCCGAGATGACCGACAGCGTCAGCAGCGAGCCGACCGTCGTGGAGTCGAGGCCTTGAGCCGATTTCAGGTACGGCACGCCCCACAGCAGCGCGAACGTCGTGATCGAGAACTGAGTCCCCATGTGGCTGAAGAACCCGAGGCGGGTGCCGGGCCGCATCCACACCGTCTTGATCTGTCGCCCGATCTCCTTGGCGCCGGCCGGCACGGCGACCACGTCGGCACCGGGAGGCGCGTCGCGGATGACACTCAACGCCAGTGCAAACGCCAACAGTCCGACAGCGGCAGCGCTGCCGTAGGCAAAAGTCCAGCCCGGTCCGGACAACAGCAACATGAACGGAAGCGCAGACATCACCTGGCCCAGCTGACCGAGGATGCCCGTGAACTGCGAGACCAACGGCACCTGCCGGGGCGGGAACCACTGCGGTACCAACCGCAACACCGAGATGAAGGTGAGTGCATCCCCGGCACCGACGGCAATACGTGCACCGATCGCGACGGGCAGCGATTCGGTGAAGGCGAGAGCCAACTGCGCGGACATCATGATGAACGCACCGACTGCGATCATGATCCGCGAACCGTAGCGGTCGAGGAGAACTCCCGCCGGAATCTGCATACCGGCGTACACAACGATCTGCAGCACGACGAAGCTCGACAGAACGCTGGGCGAGATCGAGAACCGATCAGCAGCAGACAGACCCGAGACACCGAACGAAGTGCGGTGAAGCACGGCGATCACGTAGGCAAAAACACCGACACCCCAGACCAACCACACTTTTTTCATCGGGTCTGTATGTTACTCCTGTCTTTCGCAAGGCTCAGGACATGATTATTCGCGGCCCTGAGAGACCCAATTCAAATCAGCCGAACGGAAGCCTTCGGTGATCGCGGCGAGGGAGTCGAGGCGAGCGATCTGGTCTTCGCTCAGAACGATGTCCAACGCTCCGGCGTTTTCGGTGACTCGTGCAGCGAACCGCGTRCCGGGAATCGAAACAGAAGGCAACCCGTACTGCCGGCCCTTGGCATCGAGCCATGCCAGGGAAACCTGTGCAGGCGTCGCGCCGAGCTCCTCACCGACGGCGCGGACCACGTCGAGAACCTTCTGATTAGCAGGGAGCGCGGAGTCCGAGAAGCGTGGGAAGCGTCGGCGCAGGTCGTTGTCACCGAGCGTCTCCGCATCGAACGATCCCGCCAGGAAGCCTCGGCCCACAGGTGAGAAGGGCACGAATCCGACTCCGAGTTCCGCGGCGGTGGGTACTACCTTGTTCTCGACGTCCCGACTCCAGATGCTCCATTCCGACTGGATCGCCGCGATCGGATGCACCCCGTACGCACGACGCAGTTCATCGCCGGTCGCCTCGGACAGGCCGATGTTGCGGACCTTGCCCGCCTTCACCTGCTCTGCGATCGCGCCGACGGTGTCTTCGATCGGAACGTTCGGGTCGACCCGGTGCAAGTAGTAGAGGTCGACATGATCGACGCCGAGTCGTCCCAGAGACTCGTCGAGTGCCTGCGGTACGTAGGCCGGGTCTCCGTTGATCCCGCGCTGACCGTTGGCGATGTTGCCGACCAGACCGAACTTCGTCGCCAACTGCACTTCGTCCCGGCGGTCTTTGAGAAGCTCTCCCACCGCACGCTCGCTCGAGCCCTCGCCGTACACGTTGGCGGTGTCGATGAACGTGATCCCGATGTCCACCGCATGGTGCAATGTGGCAAGCGCCTCGGCCGGATCCACCGGGCCGTAGACAGGGGCGACGGACATCGCGCCGTATCCCTGGGCGCTGACAGTGAGACCTTCGGCCAGAGTGACGGTGGGGACGGTCATGAAAACTCCTCGATTCGACTAAGCGACAACCTCGACAGTCTTCACCGAATCGAAGCCTCACGCACCGATTAACGTCACGCTGATCGGGTTACCCTCGAGTGATGGCATTCGATTGGCTCGAACTCGTGCTCACCGCCCACCGCGAATTCGGTTCACGACTCGCCGCAGTCGAGGACTGGAACGCACCCACGCCCGACTCCGACTGGCACGTCGAACACCTCGTCCGCCACGTCATCGAGGAGCAGCAGTGGGTACCGCCGCTCCTGGCCGGACTGACGGTCGGCGAGGCGACACCGGACATCGTTCCCGTCGGGGACGACCTGTGGACCGAATGGCAGAAGTACTCCGATGCCGCCATCAAAGCGTGGAAATCGACGGACCTCAGTGCCCACGTTCACCTCTCGTACGGCACAGTGAAGGTGGAACCCTATCTGCGCCAGCAGACCTCGGACGTCACGATCCACACCTGGGATCTCGCGCGAGCGGTCGGAGCAGACGAGCGACTCGATCCAGACCTCGTCGAGGCCGTCTGGTCCGACCTCGACGGGCAGCGCGACATGCTCGCCGAGAGCGGCCTGTTCTCCGCTCCCGTCGRTCTTCCTGACGATGCGTCGTTGCAGGACAAGCTGATTGCCCTGACCGGCCGCGATCCTCGTTAGACGTTCAGCGTCACGCCCGTCGTGCGGGCGACGCCGTCCCAGCCGCCGGCAGGTGCACCGAGGCCGAGCAGAGCCGCAACCGTCGGCGCGACGTCGATCGTGCGAGCCTGCGTGTCGATCTTCCGTCCACCGTCGAGAGCGGGATGCCCGCCGCTGAGGAAGAACGGGATGGGCAGTGTCACGAAATGGCCGTGGTTGCCGGGAATCGGGTTGGACAGTGGAGTCGGATCACTGAACCGCCAGCCCTGAGCGCAAAACGCAACGACGTCACCGGCATTGGTGCCGAGATCGAATTCGGCGGGGAGGTGGCTGGATTCGACGCCGTCCACACCATCCACGATCTGCTGAATCCGGCTGACGGCTTCCGCCCGTTCGCCATCGGGTCCGACGAAGTAGATCAGGTCTGCGCCACCGTTCTGGGCGATTCGAATCTTGCCTGCCAGCAACGGGTCCGCGTTCAGCGGTCGATCGAGTCCGATGAGCCGCGCGGGCTCCGACCAGTCCATGGAGTGGTCGGCCAACACGATCAGAATGCTCCGATTCCAGCGACCCGTGTCATGAAGGAAGTCGACGAAGCGGCGAACCTGGTTGTCGGTGTTCTGAAGTGCGGCCGTGCGAGCGATCCGGATGGACAGACCGGACAGATCCAGGTGCCCAACCCGATCGACGTCACCGAGGTTGGTGAACGAGAGCCGCGGCGAGTTCCCGCCGACGATACGGATCAAGGCGTCGATCGTGAAGTTGTCCGGCGCGTGCTCCGTGCCGGGAACGAGCGGCTGGGGATCCCACACCAGTGAGGCGCGGTCACCGAACAACCCGTGAAGGTAGCGCTTCGACAGCACACTCGCAGTGGTCAATCCGAGTTCGGTGCGCACCCGATCAAGAACCGTCGATGCCTGCAGGTCGGAAGGCCGATCGAGGTCACGCTTCTTGTCGATGGACGGATCGTAGACGGAGTTTGCAGGCACTCCCGAACGCGCCGGCAGCACTCCCGTCATCATCGCCGTGTGATTCGGCAGCGTCTCCGCGATCGTGATGGCGCTGGCGTCCGGGTAGTGAATACCGCCGGCCGCAAGCCCGGTCAGCGTCGGGGTGAGCTCCGATCGCAGCTCGTCCGGACGCATGCCGTCGACGACGATGACATGCACGTCCAGGTCTGGGATGCCTGCGCTGGTGGGAACGCTCGCGCGAGCGGGCGTTCCGAGCAATGCCGTTCCGGCGACAACACTTCCACCGATCAGAACGCTACGACGCGAAACTTCGATACTCACTGGTCGACTCCTGGTCGGTACGAGGCCTGATCGAGGGCGGCCGAAGTGGGCGAGACTCTACTGCCCGCGCCTGCCGGTAGACGGTAGCTCACGGCGTAGTGCGCATTGCTCTGTGGATTGGTGAGATCGTCGACGTAGTACCAATCCATCTGAGTACCTTCGCGGGCGATTTCGAATACGCCGAAGCCGTGCGAATCCAGTTCGACGTACCGCACATGTCGGTTCACTGCCTTGAATGCTTCTTCTGCCGCAACGGTTACCGTTCGCGGCGGCACTTTCAGCATGTCGTCGATGTTGGGCGACGTCACCGACGGGACGACGAACTCAGCGCCGACAGTCGGCCCGCCTGGGTAATTCGCGGCATTGGTCGGTAGGTCGCAAGCCCACGACGTGTGGATGTCACCGGTGATGAAGACGGTGTTGTCCACACCGTTCGAGGTGATCGCATCGAAAAGCCTGGTGCGGTCGGCGGTGTACCCGTCCCACTGATCCGTGTTGTACGGGACACCGGCCTGCGGCACTCCCACCAGTTCGGTCAACGCCGCGGTGGTCGCCGGTTCCAGCGGCGGGAACACGCAGGGCGTGATCATGACCGGATTGCCGACGATCTTCCACTGCGTCGGGGAGGTGACGATTCCGCTGGTCAACCAATCCATCTGTGCGCGTCCGGTAATGGTGCGTGACGGATCGTCGACCTGCTTCATCGTCGGCTGCTCGTCGCGGTAGGTACGCAGGTCGAGCATCGAGATCTCGGCCAGATTCCCGAAGCGGAACCGTCGATACAGCTGAACGCTCGAACCACTACCCGACGGGCGGACAGGCATCCACTCGAAATATGCCTTGGCCGAGTTCGCCTTTCGATCTGCCCAATCGCCTTCGATACCGGGAGTGTGATTTTCGGCGCCGTCCCGGTACGCGTTGTCGGCCGATTCGTGATCGTCCCACGTAGTGATGAACGGGAGTTTCAGGTGAAGAGCAGCCAGATCCGGGTCGGTCTTGTACTGCGCGTGCCGAATTCGGTAGTCGGCCAGCGAAATGATCTCGTGGGCCGGCTCGTGAAGGCGAACGGATCCGTTCCGCGCGCCGTACTCCCCCTGCCCGTACTCGTAGATGTAGTCACCGAGATGAATGATCGCGTCGAGGTCTTCGCGGAATGCGAGGTGGCGATAAGCACCGAAATATCCTGCTTCCCAGTTGGAGCAGGACACGACGCCGAAGCGGAGACGATCGAGATCTGCCGAGTTCGACGGAGCCGTGCGGGTGCGTCCCACCGGAGAAACAGCCGAACCCGCAGTGAATCGGTACCAGTACGTCGTCGACGAATCGAGTCCGGTGACGTCGACCTTCGCGGTGTGATCGGATTCTGCCGAAGCAGCAACACTTCCCGACGCCACAACGCTCGCGAACCCCTCATCGGTCGCGACCTGCCAGTTGAGCGTCACCGCCGCCCCGACGCCCGAACCTGGCGTTGCGTCTGCCGTTGGGGTGATGCGGGTCCAGATGATCACGGCATCCGGCAACGGGTCACCGGATGCCACGCCGTGCGCGAATCCCGGGCTGCCACCCGGAACCTCGGCACCGGCGTGGCTCGCCGAAGCGACACCGAGACCTACTGCGCCGGCGAGAGCCGCCGATCCCTGCAGTAGGCCACGTCTGGATATTCGATCGAAGGCATTCGTGTGCACGCTAGGAGTGAACCCGCACCTGAACGGCCGTTCAAGAGAGCTTCGGGATGTTCACCCAGGCTTCGCCTGCGATTCTCTGAAAGTTTGACCGAGTCGATCCCGATCACAACCGGTAGTCGAGGGCCGAGCCTCGAACCACACCGACCTTGACTCCGATGTAACCGCCGAGTGCACCCCCGGCCGCGATCAGGATCCAGAACGCCGGCGGAATCAGAGCCTCGGACCCGTCGATCTCGGAGAACGCGGAATAGCCGGCGATCAACGCACCGAACAGCACAGGCAGTATCAGCAGTGCGGCAAAGAAAGTCACCCACACCGATACGAAGCGGCCCTTCCACCGGGCAAACTCGTGCAGAACCGTCAGAACAACCAGGAAGACACCACTACCGGTCAAGACGGCCGCCAGAACTGCAAACCCGAAAGCTGAAATCAGTTCCGACTCCACCTGAATCCCCCTGTACGTCAATCACCTGCACACTCAGCCCCGACTGCGATGCGACGAGTCTATTCACGACGGACGACGTCTGTTGGCAACTCGAGTCGCTCGTCTGCCGGAAAGACATCCTGCTGACGCCTATGCTTGGAAAATGACCGAACCCGACATCAAGCCCAGAAGTCGTGACGTCACCGACGGACTCGAAAAGACCGCAGCGCGCGGCATGTTGCGTGCAGTAGGAATGGGTGACGACGACTGGGTCAAGTCGCAGATCGGCGTCGCCTCGTCCTGGAACGAGATCACACCGTGCAACCTGTCCCTCGATCGCCTGGCCAAGGCCGTCAAGGAAGGTGTCCGGGAGGCCGGTGGATTCCCCCTCGAATTCGGCACCATCTCCGTTTCCGACGGCATTTCGATGGGTCACGAGGGCATGCACTTCTCCCTCGTCTCCCGTGAAGTGATCGCGGACAGCGTCGAGACCGTCATGCAGGCCGAGCGCCTCGACGGATCGGTTCTTCTCGCCGGCTGCGACAAGTCGTTGCCCGGCATGATGATGGCGGCGGCCCGCCTCGACCTCGCCAGCGTGTTCCTCTACGCCGGTTCCACCCTCCCCGGCGTCGCCAAACTTTCCGACGGCAGCGAGCGGGAAGTCACCGTCATCGACGCGTTCGAGGCTGTGGGCGCCTGCTCGCGCGGACTGATGAGCCGCGCCGACGTCGACACCATCGAACGGGCGATCTGCCCGGGCGAAGGCGCGTGCGGCGGCATGTACACCGCAAACACGATGGCCAGCGCCGCCGAGGCCATGGGAATGTCGCTGCCCGGCAGCGCTTCACCGCCCGCGCCGGACCGTCGCCGCGACGGATTCGCCCGCGAGAGCGGCAAAGCCGTTGTCGAACTCCTTCGTCGGGGCATCACCGCCAGGGACATCCTCACCAAGGAAGCGTTCGAGAACGCCATCGCGGTGGTCATGGCGTTCGGCGGATCCACCAATGCGGTGCTCCATCTCCTCGCGATCGCGCACGAAGCGTACGTCCCGCTGACGCTCGACGATTTCGCCCGCGTCGGCGCGAAGGTCCCGCACCTCGCCGACGTCAAGCCCTTCGGAAAGCACGTCATGACGGACGTCGACCGTATCGGCGGCGTCCCCGTCATCATGAAGGCATTGCTCGACGCGGGACTCATGCACGGAGATTGCCTGACCGTCACCGGCAAGACTGTTGCGGAGAACCTGGCGCACATCACCCCGCCCGATCCGGACGGTAAGGTCCTGCGGGCGATGAACAAGCCGATTCACCCGACCGGAGGCATCACGATCCTGAAGGGCTCGCTCGCTCCCGGCGGCGCGGTGGTCAAATCGGCAGGATTCGAGTCTGATGTATTCGTCGGCACTGCACGGGTTTTCGAACGTGAACGTGCCGCAATGGACGCGCTCGAAGACGGGACCATCACTGGTGGCGACGTCGTCGTCATCCGCTACGAGGGCCCGAAGGGCGGTCCCGGAATGCGTGAGATGCTGGCCATCACGGGCGCGATCAAGGGTGCGGGTCTCGGCAAGGACGTCCTGCTGCTGACGGACGGACGATTCTCGGGCGGCACCACCGGCCTGTGTGTCGGACACGTTGCGCCCGAGGCCGTCGACGGCGGTCCCATCGCGTTCGTTCGCGACGGCGACCAGATCCGGCTCGACGTGGGTACCGGACAACTCGAGTTGTTGGTCGACGACTCCGAATTGGAAGCCCGCAAGAAGGGCTGGGAGCCGTTGCCGCCTCGCTACACACGTGGTGTGTTGGCCAAGTACTCCAAGCTCGTGGGATCAGCCTCGGGTGGAGCAGTGTGCGGCTGATCCCAGCTCGCAGCTAGATGGGCCGGTACCCGGCGCCGACGCCTCCGTGGGCATTGATCGTGTCCACGATGGAGGTCATGTTGGTGCCGAGTTCCGGCCCCAGGCACGGTACCCAGAGGTAGGCGTTGACCATCGCGACCAGCGTCGTGCCGACCGTGACCGGGGCTCCCGAATCACCGTGGTCGACGCAGATCTGAGTCCAGGTGGATGCGTCGGCGCTCAGGTCTCCCCAGACGACGCCGCAGGTGGTGCCCGTCGTACGGCCTTCCTTGCAGGCTGTAGCCGGGAAGCTGGCCGGAGCGCCGATCGAGGTGATGGTTGCCGCGCCCACCGTTCGAACTGGCGTGACCTTGCCCGGATCGAACTGGATGACCCCGTAGTCCAGGTCCGGGTTCGACTCGACGAACGTGCCGACCACGCCTGCGTCCTCGTTGCTTTCCGGGATCACGAACGATCCAGGACCACCGCAGTGACCTGCGGTGATACCCACGAGTCTGCCGCCGTTGTCGTGCCCGATAGTGGTCAACGTGCAGACCAGCTGATTGTCGATGATGATGCCCGAACCACCACCCATGGGCGTGGGTGCAGCAACCGCGTTGCTGCTGACGATGAACCCGAGTCCGAGTGCCAAGACCAACGCTGCCAGAGCCGAAACAATTCGCTGCAACATCACAATCTCTCCGCCGGTAATCTCCCCGCTGCAAAAAACGCATACCCCGGAAAGTGCGGACCTACGCAGCGTTTCTAGTCGGTAGCTCCGAGCGCTTCGAGCATCTTGCGTGCCTCCTCGAGCTGGCGACTCAACTCGTCGACTCGCGCTGCAGCCATGTCCCGTGCAGCGACGATGATGGACTCGACAGCTTCGATGGCGGTGGGCTCACCCAACTCGCGGACAGCTCGCTCGACTGCATCGGGTGCGACCGGAACTGCTTTGCCCGGACGCTTGGCGCCCTGTGTGACCGTCACGCTCCAGTCGTTGTCCGCGCCCGCATGGATGGTGACGCTGATGCCGGCCGGCAGTTTCTTCGCACGCTTGACGGCCGGACGAGGTGTCGCGGCAGGGGCAGCAGTGGTAGTCGGTACCGGAGCGGGTGCAGGCTGCGCACGCGGCTTCGGTCGAACAGGCTCTACGAGTGGCTCCATCAGGGGCTCGGACTCCACAACTGGTTTGGGCCGTGGCGCCGGTTTGGCCGGTGCCGCGGAGACGCGGTTGATGCGCAATTCCTCTGCCTCGAAAGGCAATTCGTCGTTCACGCCCTTGGGGCGAATCATCACGGTGTTGCCGTCCACCGACACGACTTTCGCCGAGGTACCGGCTTCGATCCCCAGGCTGGGAGTCGCCTCGCGCAGATAGACGGTGGCGCGCTTGCCTTCGGCGACAGCCGTGGCGAGCGCTGCCAGATTGTCCGCAGTGAGGTGATCCGGCGTTGATGCGGCAGCGCCGGAACGTCTACGGGGTGGCATGCGCAGGTCCTTTCAGAAGTATCTCGTGCATTTCAGTATCGACAGTGCTTTTCTCGGGGCAACTCTTGCACAAGCCACCGACGTGTTGACTCTCACCGCCCGCCTGGGCCCGAGGATCCGTAGGCGGTTCGGCCAATTCAGTACTGTTCTCGGGGCACCGCGTGGAAGATGGTGGACAGAAATTCGTTGCGGCAAGAAGGAGCACGGTGAGCAGTTCGGAGTCAGAGTGGATCGACGAGGTCACCGAACCCGCCCCTGCTGAATCTAACGCTGCTGAATCTAACGCTGCTGAATCTCACGCTGCTGAGCCGATCGACGTCGATGCTCATCTGCTCAGCCGGATTCAAGCCGACATCGAGGAGTCCCTCCTCGGCGGACCGCGCTGCTTCACACAGTCGCAGATCGCGGAATTCGCCGGGGTGACACGCGAGCGCGCCGATCGTCTGTGGGTGGCGATGGGCTTTGCCGTCGACGAGGATCCCGACGCGGTCATGTTCACGCAGCAAGACGCCGACGCCCTCAAGACCATCACCGACATGGTCAATCGAGGCGTCATCTCACAGAACAGTGAGGTGGCAGCTGCCCGTTCTCTCGGACAGTCGATGTCGAGGTTGGCGGAGTGGCAGGTATCGCTGATCAGCACACACATCATCGATCAGCTTGCGGACTCGGTGGATCACGAACCCGACGCCATCAGAAATGTCGTTCTGAGCCTCGGCGCCGAGATCATTCCCGCTGTCGAATCTCTGCAGACGTACGTATGGAAGCGTCACGTCGCGTCGTCGACGGGCCGCAACGTGGGAAACCCGGGCGAAGAAGTCGCGAGTCGTGTTCTGGTGGTGGGTTTCGCCGACATCGTCGGGTACACCTCGCTGACTCGCGGACTCGACTCCGCCGAACTCAACGATCTGCTCGAGCGGTTCGAGTCCGCGTCCACCGAAATCATCGGACGCAACTACGGCTGGGTGGTCAAGACCGTCGGTGACGAGGTCATGTTTGCCGCCGAGAGTCCTCATCACGCCGCCGAGATCGCCTTGCAGATCCAGCAGGCGGTCCTCGCCGATCACGACGATCCACAGCTTCGGGTAGGCCTGGCCATGGGTCCGACGTTGGTTCGCTTCGGAGATCTCTACGGTTCGGTGGTCAACAAGGCCGCGCGCCTGACCAGCTCCGCTCGCCCCGGCACCGTGCTGATCGACTCCGAGCTGGCCACCCAGCTCGGCTCGGACGCCAATTTCAAACTGCGACACCTTCGTCCGCGACGAGTGCGCGGCATCGACCGCCTCGAGCAGTACGTGCTACGACGCAATCTGGAGCCGTGAGCTGTCAGCTCGACACTCCGCGTGCAGCCAGAAAATCGTCCACGATCTGCTCACACGCGGCCTCCCCGAGAGGCGTCAGCGTGGCCAGCTTGGTGAGCACCAAAGGTCCGACCAACTGAGCAAGTGCGACGTCGTAGTCGTACTCCCCCAACGCTTCGATCGCATCCGGCGAGCGCAGGATCCGATCGAACGCGTGACGGTACTGCTCGAAGACCGTCTGGCGCAACGATCGCAATTCGGGCTTGTCCGTCGACAGGGCGTCGACGCTCGAGTAACCCTTCAGCTCCGGCCCCAAGCCGAGCCAGCACATGGCCGTCACCTGGATCGGTGCGCTTTCGATGGCCTTGGCCTGACTGGTCAACAACTCGAGCAATTGCGCGCGGAGGTCACCTTCCCCGGACATCTCGGGCACCGGCGGTAAGAGGCGAGCAAATGCCGCGGCGAGTAACTCCGTGCCGCTGTCGAAATGCCGATACAACGTCGCACGTGCGACGTTGGCCAATTTGGTGACGGCATCGATCGTCACCGCGTCCACGCCGCCTTCTGCCAGCAGCTTGGTCGCCGCGTCGAGCAACCTGGACCTGGAACGCTGTTTACGCGGATCCTCGTCGCTGACCTGCTTGTCGATTTCCTGCTTGTCGATTCCCGCCGTCACAACCTCAGTTATACCCACTTGGGGGTTGTGGAACTGCTGTTCTTGTAACGATACTGATGGTCTTGTTTCTATCGGGAGGTTTCGTGAGTAGCGATACGACGCTCGAACAGTCCACGTGGACCATCCGACAGATCTGGATGCTGACGGTCGCGTGCTGCGCCGTCGCGCTGGTCGTCGCAGCGATGGCCGCTCTCAACACGGCCCTTCCCGACTTGGCCCGCGATACCGGTGCAACACAGAGCCAGCTCACGTGGATCGTGGACGGGTACACGCTCACGCTGGCTTGTCTCTTGTTGCCGGCGGGCGCACTCGGCGATCGATACGGTCGACGAGAACTGCTCATGTTCGGACTACTCGTTTTTGCTGCCGGCTCGTCGATTCCGGTCTTCGCGGACGAACCGTCGTGGATCATCGTCTCCCGCGTGATCTCCGGCGTCGGCGCCGCATTTGTCATGCCGGCGACGCTGTCTCTACTCACTGCAGGTTTCCCGCCGGCGCAGCGTGCCCGTGCCGTCGGAGTCTGGTCCGGCGTCGCAGGGTCCGGTGCAATCGCCGGACTCGTCGTCTCCGGGCTACTCCTCGAAAAATGGTCCTGGCATTCGATTTTCGTCAGCCTGGCCGTCGTCTCGGTCCTCATCCTCGTGGTGTCGTTCACGATCGTGACGTCGAAGGACACGGAGGCAACTCCACTCGATCTACCTGGTACAGCGCTGATCGCCGGCTCGATCGGACTGTTCGTCCTGGGGATGATCGAGGCGCCGGCCCGTGGTTGGCTCGATCCGGTAGTTCTCGCGTTGCTGGTCGGCGGAATTGCCATGGCCGCGGTATTCAGCTGGGTCGAATTACGTACTCGCCATCCACTTCTGGACGTGAGACTGTTCGCCAATCGCGCATTCGGCAGCGGCGCAGCGTCACTGACCCTGCAATTCCTGGCGACTTTCGGCTTGTTCTTCCTGATCGTGCAGTATCTCCAACTGGTGCTCGACTACTCCCCACTGCAATCGGCGCTCGCCCTCATGCCGATCGCTGTGCCGGTGATGGCGTTGTCCGTGGTTGCGCCCCTACTGATTCCGCGTATCGGCCTTCGCGCTCTCACCGCCACCGGTGTTGCCTTCCTCGGAACCGGAATTGCACTCTTGACGCGCTTGGACGCCAGTTCGACCTATGCCGAAGTCTGTGTCCCCTTGGTAGTAGCCGCTATCGGATTGGGCTTGTCGACAACCCCCGCCACTGCTGCGATCGTCTCCAACGCACCAGACTCCAAACAGGGTGTTGCCTCAGCAGTCAACGACGCAACCCGTGAGATCGGCTCTGCCATCGGCATTGCACTGGCGGGAAGTATCCTCGCCGCCGGCTATGGCAATCACGTCCAGCCCGCGGTCGACTTGCTGCCCGAACCCGCCAAGGAACCGGTATCCGGTTCTCTGGCCGCCGCTCTCCATGTCGCCGAAGCAGCCGGGCCGCAGGGTGCCCAGTTGGCCGAATTCGCCCGTGAAGCCTTCATCAAAGGCATGGATCAAGGAGCACTCACGCTCGCCGCGATCATGTGGGTATCCGCGATCGTTCTGGGATTCTGGGCTCCGGGTCGTCAGCGAGACTGACCGCCTCGTCGGTATGCCGGGGCCTTGGTCGTCTGCTCCGATTGCAGAGTCTGCAGTAAGGGCATCGACCGGAGCGGCACCACAACCGAGAGAACCATGACGCTGGTCGACCGGGTGGCTATCCCCGACCGATTCAGTTCGAGCAGCGTCGCTTGCAAATCCTCGTGCGACGCAGCGGCAATCCGGCACAGCACGTCGCCGGAGCCTGTGGTGGCAAAGGCTTCGAGCACACCGGGGATTGCCTCGAGTTCCGCGGTGACGGTGTCGAGCGCCCCCTGGGCGATCTGCAAAGTCACGAATGCTTGTACTCCGAAACCCGCTGCAGCCAAATTGATGTGTGGCGCGTATCCGGCGATGACGCCCGCATCTTCCATCCTTTTCAATCTCGCCTGCACTGTCGCCCGCGCCACCTTGACCTGACGCGAAAGCTCCAACGCACCGGCCCTCGGGTGCTTGTTCATCGCGTCCAACAGAGCCAGATCCACTGCGTCGAGATTCACGTCTGCTCCACTCGTCGTTCAACTATGCAAATTGCCTACAAAACAGTGCCACCATCTTCGCATTCCGGCGCTGTGTCTACTTTCAACTACCTCCGTTGACTACCCAACCTCTGAAGGACTTATCTGTTTGTACTGGCAGTGCCGAACATAACTCGAGCACCGCGCTGTGTACATCGCACTCAGAGGGGACTCATCATGACCGTCGAACAGACTCTCACCGACGACGAACAGCTGGCCGGCCTGGATCTGGAGCAATTGCGCCAGTTGGTCGGCTTGGTCGAGTACGACAGCGATCACGATCCCTTCCCCGTGAGCGGTTGGGACGGCCTCGAATGGATCGTCGGAAATGCCACGCAGACTTCACATTTCTTCCAGTCCGCGTTCGGCATGGAATTGGTGGCCTATTCAGGCCCGTCGACGGGAAACCGCGACCACCACGCGTTTGTACTCAAGAGTGGGGCGGTGCGGTTTGTCGTCAAGGGCGCTGTGGATCCGGCAAGTCCGCTGATCGAACATCACAGCCGTCACGGCGACGGTATCCGCGACATCGCGCTCAGCGTCCCTGACGTGGACAAGTGCATCGCACACGCCATCACCCAAGGCGCGACGGTGTTGAGCGAACCGCACGACATCACCGACGAGCACGGCACCGTTCGCCTGGCCAGCATCGCGACGTACGGCGAGACTCGGCACACCCTCGTCGACCGTTCCCGCTACACCGGCCCTTACCTTCCCGGATACGTTGAACGGACGTCGTCGTACCGCAAGCGTGACGGCGCGCCCAAGCGAATCTTTCAGGCCCTCGACCACGTCGTCGGCAATGTCGAACTCGGCAAGATGGACCAGTGGGTCGACTTCTACAACCGGGTCATGGGATTCACCAACATGGCCGAGTTCGTGGGCGGCGACATAGCCACCGACTACTCCGCGCTGATGAGCAAGGTCGTCTCGAGCGGCAATCACCGAGTCAAGTTCCCACTCAACGAACCTGCCATCGCGAAGAAGCGGTCACAGATCGACGAGTACCTCGAGTTCTACCAAGGTCCCGRCGCTCAGCATCTCGCGCTTGCGACCAACGACATCCTCGGAGCAGTCGATGCTCTGGTCGACGAAGGAATCGAGTTTCTCTCTACTCCTGCTTCGTATTACGAGGATCCCGAATTGCGCGCGCGTATCGGAGAGGTTCGAGTTCCGATCGAGGAATTGCAGAAGCGAGGCATCCTCGTCGACCGCGACGAGGACGGCTATCTTCTTCAGATCTTCACCAAGCCGATCGGAGATCGTCCCACCGTGTTCTTCGAGATCATCGAACGCCACGGCTCACTGGGATTCGGACTGGGAAACTTCAAAGCCCTGTTCGAAGCGATCGAGCGTGAGCAGGCCGCGCGGGGCAACTTCTGAGGTAGGTCAGCTGTTTTCGGTCCACGCCCAGACCACCGCGGGTCGCCCGGTGGCACTGACCCGGACTCGTTCGTCCGTACGTTCCAGCCCTGGCAACGCTTTGAGCGTCCGGTTCAAGTTGCCCGGGTCCGGACGCACACCGGAAAGCTCCTCCGCCACGGCCAGCGCGTACGACGCCGGAAACGACGGACCCAGTAGTGCCCGCGTGAAAGCCTGATCTCGCCACAACAGGGTGTCAGCAAGGATCGGGCGGGTATCGGCGACTATCCGATTGTGGTCGAACGCAAGGTCCCCCGGGTTGTCCCAGCTCACCCATTCGGCCGAACCCGGCACCTCGTCCGACGAGATCACTGCCCACATGGTCACCGAGAGCGTCGGACCGCGGGGGTCGCGATTGGGTTCGTCGAACACGGTCAATTGACCGCTGACGAGGATCTTCTCGTCGGGAATTCCGAGCTTGGTGGTCACGGCTCGCCTGGCGGCCTCCTGCAGCCGCTCACCGGCGCCCAGCAGTACACCGGGCAGCGCCAACTGCCCGGTGTACGGCTCCGCTCGCCGCGGAGTGACGGCAAATCGCAACATCCCGGGTTCCGGATTGCCGAACCGGAGCGCGATGACATCGATCGAGACAAGTGACTGGTCCACACCGTCCATCATGCAGGCACTGGGCATCGCACCTGACGATCGACCCGGTCGGCACCGTTCGCGGTCAGCACTACCGGCGCACCCATTTCCTCGCTCAGATACCGGGCGAAATCCTCCGGGTCGGCCGGAAGTTCCTTCGGCACGACCCCTACGGCTTTCAGGGAATCTGTCAGCGCCTGCTGGTGATCGAGATCCTTCCACTCTCCGACGGGAACGAACGGCAATCCTTCGTACGCGTGCACCCCGTGGATCGGGATGCCTGCAGCCCGCGCGCGATCCATCGCGTCGAGATGAGTAAGCGCTAAGCCGTCGACGCCACCGCTCACCTCGATTGCGTAGTGCAACAACAACTCGTCGAAGTGGCCCGTCCGGAATCCGCCTTGATACTCACCCGTCCCGTTGTGCAGCTCGGGCAACACCTTCGCCAGCTCCGGATCCTCCGTCGGGAACGGCCCAGCTCCGTGTCGTGTCATGTACGTGCGGGTGACGCCGAGTACGTAACTGTCCCGGCCCAACTCGTCGATCATCGCTCGCGCGTTGGACGGCTCGACCGTCGACCACGTGGTGTGTGGGTGAAACCCCCGCCATTCGTCGAGAAGGACACCTTGTGCCCCCTCGAACACCAGACGACCACCGGCACCCAACGCGCCCAGCGCATCCGGGTCGGAGATGTCCACGACGGCACCGAATTCCGCGTACATGTCGACCATGTCGTCGATCGGCGGAAAACCGTGGCGACTCTCCGCGATCAACGGTCCGTAGAATGTGGCCAACGCCGACAACTTACGACGCAAGGACTCAGGTCGCCGGCAGTCTCCCACCGTCGGCGCATCGGCAACTTCGAGCGCATACGCCGCGGTCTCACCGATCCCCTTGCCACACGAGCCGTGTCGGTTACCGCCGCGAGCATCCTCACGGGCCCTGTTGGCGGCCACGTGGATCGGTGTCGTCAACAGTGCGCGCGCGTCGATCCGTATCAGGTCGAACGGATTTCGAACTCCGAGCGCTTCCAGTGCACGTGCTTCCCGTGCGAGCGCGATGGGTTCGACCAACACGAATCTCGAGAGAAACGTCGGGACGCCGGACAGCGTTCCCGAGCCGAACTGCGAAAACGTGTGGTGGCGCTCGCCGACCGTCACGTTGTGCGCTGCCTGTGCCCCACCGTTGAAGCCGACCACTGCGGCCACATTCAGATCGGCTCGATCGGAGCAAAGCCAATCGACGGTTGCTCCCTTCCCTGCATCTCCGAACCCGAGGTCTACGACGACGATATCGCGGTCTTCGAACGGCTCCATCATGTTCTCCTTCTAGGCGAAATCGACATCGTCCGTGCCGGTTCCGAGATCGCGGGGCAACCCGGCCACCGTCGCGGTGCTGCGCCCTGGAATCAGGGCGAGAGCCTTGCCGACAGTCTCGGCTTCAGCTCTTGAACCGATGTCGCGGAGATCCGCCAGTCCGTCACGCAGGTCGATGCGGTCCTCGCCGATTCCGACCGTCAGCGCGATCAGTTCGCACACCGCGGCGGGATCGTCGAGTTTGACGAAGCGTTCACCGAGCAACGTCTTCCAGTGATCCGCGATTTCCGGATCGTTGAAGTACGACGACTGATCCGGCAGAACGAAGTAGACGTTCCATCTTTCTTCGAGTTCACGGTAGATCGACGGCACCGACACGTCCTGACGTACCTTGTCCCCGATCACCGAACGGATGTGACGAGCCGAGAGCCGCGGCTTGTTCAGCTCGTCGCCGATGATGAAGAGGTAGCCTTTCCTTCCGCGCTTCTCCCAGGCATCCGTACTGGTGTGGCGCGCCATGAAATACGCTGCCAATTCATAGCTTTCCGACTTCTGACCACCACCGTTGCCCTCGAGGAAGATGGTCCGAAGCTGCTCGTCCATCGCGTTTCCCGACTCGAACTGGCCGACTTGTAGTGGCACCTGATCGGAATCGGCGTCGCCGATACCACCGAACAGGATCTGCGGATCATCCGCATATCCCTTGCGTTGCAGCAGCCCGTGCAGCTTTCCGAGCTTGTCCTGCATGATTCGAGGAACAGCGCCCATCGAGCCGGTGACATCGAAAAGCACTGCTATCGGGAGAGAATCGGGGTGCCCGTCCGAGTCTCGGCATTCACGCTTGTCGACGCCGAAGGGGTCGAGGGTCGGGTCCGCTTTCCAACTGCTTCGCGGACGCGACCGAAGCGAATCGGTGTAACCGAAATCGTCGACACCGCGTGCGGCACGAAAAGTCTTGCCCGCCAAATAGGTGTTGTCGTCCCAGTATCCGTAGCCCATGACAATCACTGTCCTTTCGTGGATGGAACGGCGAACGGACGAAATGTCCGCTGGCCATAGAGAAGATCGAGGAGTTCGTCGAACTCGCCAAGTAGGTCGACCGCGTCGGGACGCAATCTCGGGTTGTCCTGCATGCAGCCGTCGGCAAACGCCTTCATCCGTTCGTGGGCCTGCTCGCCCAGCATTCGGAGCATCAAATGATGAGCCATGTAGACGTCCCAGGCCGGAGACGCTCCTTCGCCGAGTTCCGGTGGGTACGAATCACGATCGGAACCGATCGTCGCCACCGGGCGGCTGCCCGTACGGGTGGCAAAGGACCAGCCGGCCAGCACCACCCCGTGCCGATCAGGCTCGATCAGCACGTTCTCCGCGGTAATCGCGGTGTGCACCCAACCAGTCGCATGCGCTGCTGCCAGAGCCCGAAGTAGCCGTCGGTGCATCCACGCCCAGTCCCGTGGATCGAGGCCACCTGGATACGCCTCACGGACGTCGGCGAGACTCACAAAACCTTCGGTCAGATCGTCCAACACATCGATCTGACGTCTCGTGCCGCTGCCCACATGGGTGATTCGATCGATCAATCGCGGGAAGTACGAGACTGCCCAACCGGCTTCGCACGAATTCTCGATGTCCGTCAACACATTCCGTTCGGCCTCGATCATCGAGTTCGCCCGAGGGTTTCGCGGAATCTTCAGTACGACGGCGGCATCGGACCGGTACAGGTTAGCGACCGAGCCGCGCGCTACCAGTCCACCCAACGTGTACTCGCCCCGCTCGCCGACATAAACGGGTCGAGAATCTGCCGGTTCGAACTCCGCTGCCCAACTGCGGTAAAGCTCGTTCAACCGAGATGTTGCGGCCGAGTATCGCACCCGATCTTCGGGCTTCGCCCGGTCCGGATGGATGGCGGAGGCGAGCCGATGAAAACGACGCTTTGCAGCGCGACGGGTGTCGAGATCGCTGGAGTCTCCCCCGAACACATCGGCCGAAACTCGTGCCGCCTCGACGATTTCAAGTGTCGTGCTGATCGTTTTCATGGTTTTAGTCTAACTGACTAAAAGAAAGACGGCAAGAATGCGCATTTCATCCGAGTACATGCGCATCACATCAGGACACGGCAATCACCTGGCGGCACCGAGGGCTGAAACAGCTTTGCGTAGCTCGATCACTGCCGGACTGCTGTCACCCTCGCGGGTACACAGATCGATCGAACACTGCTCGATGTCGGAAATGCGCACGAAACTGATATCCGAGCGGGTGTAGTACTCGGCAATGGTTGCTGCCGTTATCACCACCGCCCGACCGTTGGCGACAACCTCGAGTGCTTCGTCCATCGTGCGGACCGAGGGACCGTACCGGACGGGTACACCACTCGGGCGCGGGTCCACCGACCACCATTTCACCCATTCGGGTGGTGCGCCGTCACTCGAAACCTGCACAGTCCCATCTATTTCAGAAATCTCGATGCTCGCGCGACCCGCCAGTTGGTGCCCTCGAGGCAGAGCCACCACCCGCGGTTCGACGCCTATCCGTTCGAGCACCACACCGTCGAGCACCGGCAGTGGCGGTCGCACGAATGCCGCGTCGACGGTCGCGCTCGCCACCGCCGAAACCTGTTGGGACCAATCCAACTGGACGAGCTCCACCTCCGCGTGCAACGAATCGATCACCGCACGCCCCAAACTCCCGGCAGCCCCGTTGATGAATCCGATCCGCAACCGCCTGGCCCGCCGACGCTCGAGTGCGTCGAGACCGTTCATCGCGCGAACGGCAAACTCGAGAGCGGGCCGCGCATCCGCGACGAACACCTCACCCGCGGCGGTGAGCACCACCGGATGCGAACTGCGATCGACCAACTCGACTCCCACCTGCTCCTCGAGTCGTCGAATCTGCTGACTGAGGGCGGGCGCGGTGACGAACAGCCGGTCTGCCGCTCGCCCGAAGTGCCCTTCCGCCACGACGACGAGCAACGAGGACACCAACCGCAGATTCAGATCTTCGCCTCTTCTCGCCTTCTTCATTACCGTCCATTCGGTTGTTTTCGGCCCGCCGCTCGACTTAAAGTGACGACCATCACGGTATCTGAACAGCGGAGTTAAGCAAACTGGCAATTCTCGAACAAAGATCTACATGTACAGCGAATGCCTCGCCAGGTCACAGTTGTCGCAGATCCGGACAGCCCGCCGAATCCGCGAAACCAGGAGATGTGATGAGCAAGTACGAGCACGAATTCGTCCACATGATGGATGGCGTCGAAAAGCAATTGGAAACCATCGACAATCCGCGGCACCAGAAGATCCTCCGTAACTACCGACGCCACGCCTTGCTCGAGGTCTCCGGTCGCTACAAGGAAATCCTCTCGCCGGACATGACCGTCGAAGAACCCGTCTACCGGTTGTTCGAAGACGGTCAGTCGATTGTCCTCGACGGCATCGACGCCGTCACCAACTTCTACCAGTCACTCGCCGAGACGGACACCCTTGTCATGTGGACCGGGAAGTCCGACTTCGCGGTATCGGACAGCGGGTTCTCGGGTGAGACACTCTTCAGTCAATTCGTTCCTGGATCGATCCTCGGAGACGGGGTGTTCGGCGCGGTGCACGAATCGGGCGGATCCACGTCCGCAGCCCCTGAACAGTCGTCGGGCATCGACTCCGACGGTTGGTATCTCGTACGTCGGACCTTGGCATTCGTCTGGCCGTACGACGAGCAGGGTCGACTCATCGGTGAGCACGTCTACGAAGATTCTGCTTCGAAAGTCGTCACCAAGGTGGATCCGAGCGAGGTCATCACGGCAGCGCGCGCAGCCGAACTGCTTGCCCCACTGCTCGAAACGCACCTGCCGTGAGCGCGCCCGTAGCCATTGTCACGGGCGCAGCGGCCGGGTTGGGCGCCGCTATTGCCGAGCGGCTTGCCGAGGACTTCGGCACCCTGCTTCTACTCGACATCGAAGAGGCTGCACTCGCCGACACCGCAGCACGCCTGGAAAGCCTTGGCGTCGATCGGTGCCCGCTTGGGCGGTGACATGCTCGCGCTCTACGGGCCGTCGAAGGCCGCCGTGATCGAGATGAGTCACAGCGTCGCCCGGATCGGCGCGACTCGAGGGCTCCGTTCGAACACGGTCATGCCCGGGCTGATCCTCACCGACATGTGGCTGCGAACCATCAAGGAACTGCGTCGGCGTGATGCTGCACTAGCGGGCATTTCCGATGCTGATGTCTTCGATTCTTTTGTTGCCCAAATGGTTCCGATGGGTCGAGCCCAGACGCCCGGAGACATCGCCGAGATGGTCGCGTTCTTGCTCAGCGACAAGGCTCGCAACGTCACCGGGCAGACGATTGCCGTCGACGGCGGCGCCGTGATGACCTGATCGGGTCGATGGCGGTCAGCCCCAGCGCGACTGACCGCCGTCGAGCGGGATCGTGGCACCCGTCAGGTAACCGGCGTCTTCACTGACGAGGAAGACGACGGCACGACCGATGTCGGTCTCGGGATCTCCGACGCGTCCCAGCGGGATACCCGCGACAAAAGCCGCCGCCTCTTCCGGATTCTTGTCCATCCACCACTGCAACGCGGGGGTCTTGGCGTGCGGGGCGACGTTGAGAACGCGGATGTTGTCCTTGCCCCATTCGCAGGCGGCAGCGCGGGTCAACGAGCGCATGCCTTCCTTGATGGAACCGTAAGCGCCGTAGTTACTCGCATCCCAGCGCACGGCTGCCGAGGTGACCATGTTGATGATGACGCCACCGCCACGACTGTTCATGTGCGGGTACGACGCCTGCATCATGCGCAGGGTGGCGAGTGGGCCCGTCGCGAAAGAACGCTCGAAGTCTTCGTCCAGCACGCTCAAGAGCGGGCCGGGCTTGCAGTCGTTGGCGTTGTTGACCAGGATGTCGATTCCGCCGAACAGTTCGACGGTTCGGTCCACGGCCGCCGTGATGTCGTCCTTCTTGCTGACGTCACAAACCACGGCCTCACCGCGCGCACCGATGTCAGCGAGTAGTCCGCAGGTGGTGTGCAACTTGGATTCGGTGCGACCGGCAACGGCGATCACGGCGCCCTCTTTGGCCAAGGCCAGGGCAATCCCCTGCCCGATTCCCTGACCCGCACCCGTGATGAGTGCAACTTTGCCTTCGAGCTTGCCCATGTGACTACTCCAATGTCTGTCGACGCAGAGGTCCCTTTGCGGGAAGGACCGGTCGATTCTGGTGACTGCCGCCGTTTGTCGTCTACACTCGACCTACAAAACAACCAAGCACTTGCTTGACCCTAAGGTGTGCGACCACGTCGCGTCAATCACATTGGGCGGCAATTCAGCTCGGCACCGCACCAGGAAGGCTCCACCGTGACACTGCCCAACCCCGTCGATTTCAGCGGACGCTCGGTGATCGTCACTGGCGGCACCAAAGGCATCGGCTATGTCATCGCCGAAACCTTCCTCGCCGCGGGTGCGAACGTGCTGGTCTGTGGCCGTAACGAGCCCGAAAACCTACCCACCGCCGACGGCCGTAGCGCAGCCTTTCGCGCCACGGACGTCCGCGATCCCGCCGACGCCGCAGCCCTCGTCCAGGATGCCGTCGAGCGCTTCGGCCGTCTGGACGTCCTGGTCAACAACGCCGGCGGCTCCCCCGATGCCGATGCTGCGACGGTGTCACCCCGCTTCGTCGAGAAGATCGTGGCCCTGAACCTGTTGGCACCCTTCAACGTTGCCCAGGCCGCCAACGCAGTGATGCAGACTCAGGACGACGGCGGTGCCATCATCAACATCGGCAGTGTCTCGGCAATCGATCCGCAGCCCGGAACCGCGGCGTACAGCGCAGCCAAGGCCGGCCTCCTCGTTCTGACCAAGGCATTGGCCCTCGAATGGGCGCCGAAGGTCCGGATCAACCACATCACCACCGGCCTGATCCGTACCGAGGCTGCCGCCGAGGTCTACGGCGCCGACGGCGGCGCGGCGGTCACCAGGACCATTCCGATGGAGCGCATGGCCGTCCCGGCCGATATCGCAAACTCCTGCCTGTTCCTGGCAAGCCCACTCTCCTCGTACGTCAACGGCGCCGACATCGCCGTTCACGGCGGCGGTGAGTACCCGGCTCGCTACATGGCGACCCATCAGGACTGAACACAAGCACAGAGCAGCCCCTGAGCGAATCGCTCAGGGGCTGCTTCTTCGTGCAAACAACTGCGGGGCGCGACAAGGGGTCAAGCACCCCGCAGTTGAGTCTGGAGGGACTAGTGAGCGGAGAAGCTCACTCGTGCACCGGAAATCGCTACCTGATCACCCTTGGTGACCTGGAAAGCCAAGTCGTCGGGAGTTCCCCACGCAATGATGGACGGCGACTCACCCGGATGGATCGCCGCAGCGAATCGACCTTCGAGACTGACAAGATCAGCCGGATGCACTCCGGCGACCCGAGCAAGCTCGAGTGTGCTGGCTGCCAACGTGCACAGCCCGTGCATGATCGGACGCGGCTGGTTGATCCGCGCCGCAGCCTCGGGATCGATGTGGATGTGGTGTTTGTCGCCCAGGAGCCGGTACATCGCCGTCTGGTTCTCCGCTGTGGTCAGCACACCGGTCAGCGAAGGCTCACCGGTCGGCTCCGCCGGACGTGAGGGTCCACGTTCTCCGCCGAATCCACCGGCACCGGGAGCAAAAAGTGACCAGGTCGCGACGAAGTATTCGCATTCCACCTTCACTTCGAACACCGCTGCTGCGCCCTTGTCCCACACCTCGCCGACCGAAGCCTTCAACGTCACCTCGCCGCTACGCGGAAGCGGAGCAAGCACTTTCAACTCTTGCGAGCCGTGCAGTGCCGTCGAGGTGTCGAAGGCGCCCGCCGAGCCCAGAGCGTCGGGAGCCCACTGTGCCAGCGTCAGAGCAAAAGTCGGCAGTACCCGAAGCTGATCCTCGAAGACGAGGTCCAGCTCGGTTGACTTGGCGCCCACGGCGAGTGCGTACAAGATCGCGTCGCGCTCGGTGTACGCCACGGTGCGGGTGCCGAGATCGGCTCCGCGCCAATCGCCGGCGGTCTTCGCAGCTTCCGAAGTTGTCACTGTCATTTCCTCTCTTAAACAGCGCCCAGAACGAGACCGCTGGTGGGCACTGCCGTTCCGGCTGTGACCAAGACGTTTTCGACGCCGGCGGGCTGATTGGTCGACGTTCCTCGGACCAGTCGCACACCTTCGGCAATTCCGTTGACGCCGTGCAGGTATGCCTCGCCGACCTGACCACCGTGAGTGTTGGACGGCAAGCGTCCACCGATCTCGAGGTTGCCTTCGCGAATGAAGTCCTTGGCTTCGCCTGGCTTGCAGAAGCCCAGTTCTTCGAGCTGCGGAAGCACCAACGGGGTGAAGTGGTCGTACAGAATCGCGGCGTTGATGTCATCAGGGGTCAGGCCGCTCTGGCCGTACAACTGACGAGCAACCAGGCCCATCTCCGGGATACCCGAGATGTCAGGACGGTAGTAGCTGGTCATCATGTGCTGATCCCTGCTACTGCCCTGAGCGGCGCCCTTGATGATGACGGGCTTGTTGGCCAGATCCTTTGCACGCTCGGCAGAGACGATGACCAATGCCTGGCCGCCGTCGGTTTCCTGGCAGCAGTCGAGCAGGTGCAGAGGCTCGGCGATCCAGCGCGAGTTCTGATGGTCCTCGAGTGTGATCGGACGCTCGTAGAACCAGGCAGCCGGGTTGTTGGCGGCATGCTTGCGCGCCACCACTGCAACTCGTCCGAAGTCCTCACTCGTCGCACCGTACTGGTGCATGTAGCGGCGGGCGAACATGGCGACCCACTGAGCGGGAGTCGACAATCCCTGCGGAGTCATCCACGCATATGCCGCGCGATCCGCGGTGCTGTCCATGGGTCGATCGTGCTGCCCAAGGCCGTAGCGCACACCGGAGCGCTCGTTGAAGGCGCGGTAACAAACCACGACGTCGGCAACACCCGTCGCAACTGCCATGGCCGCCTGCTGCACGGTGGCACACGCGGCGCCGCCGCCGTAGTGAATGCGCGAGAAGAACTTCAGCTCGCCGAGGCCACAGTTGCGAGCCACAATGGCTTCGCCGTTCGTCTCCGACGTGTAGGTGGATAGACCGTCGACCTCGGACGGATCGATACCGGCGTCAGCGAGTGCCGCGACGATGGCCTCACACGCCAACTGCAGTTCGGTGCGGCCGGAGTTCTTGGAGAACTCGGTGGATCCGATGCCGACGATGGCGGCGGCTCCCGAGAGCGGGCTGATCGCCATCAGAGCCTCTCCTCTTCCTTGAAAGCGACTGCGACGGTGCCGGATGCATGGTTGCCGAGGCTGTTTGCACCCTGCACCTTGACCACGACCACTCCGTCTTCCTTGGACACGACCTCACCGGTCATCGTCATGGTGTCACCCGGGTAGTTGGGCGCCCCGAGACGAATGGCGATGCGGCGCAGGGTCGATGCAGATCCGGCCCAGTCCGTGACGTATCGACCGACAAGACCGTTGCTCGTGAGGATGTTCATGAAGACGTCCTTGGAGCCGCGCTCCTGGGCCAGGCTCGGATCGTGGTGCACGTCCTGGAAATCGCGGGTGGCGATTGCGGTGGCGACGATCAACGTGCGGGTCAACGGGATCGCCAACTCGGGCAATGCCTCTCCGACAACGACGTCTGCGTAACTGCGACCGGCAAGTACGGTCATGCGAGCACCTCCACACCGGATGCGAGCTGCGCACCCAGACGCGCGAGATCGGAGCTGGAACCGCCGAGGGTGGCAGCAATCTGCTTGCCCCACAAGAGGTGACGGTGAACCGGGTAGTCGGTGTCGACGCCCATACCGCCGTGGACATGCGTGGTGCGATGCACGACGCGCTGTCCGCCGTCGGTTGCCCACCACTTGGCGACCAGTACCGAGGTGCCGAGATCCAATCCCTCGGAGATACGCCAGGCGGCCTGCCATAGTGTCACCCTCATCGCTTCGAGATCGATGTAGCAGTCAGCGAGTTGATGATTGACGGCCTGGAAGGTCGCCAGCGGACGGCCGAACTGCTTGCGGCCGTTCAGGTACGTGACAGCCTGCGCGACTGCACCCGAGCCGACACCCCATTGAATTGCGGCCAATGCCAGCTCAACTCGGTCGATCAGCCACGGAACCGTGGTGCCGTCAGCCGCACCGATCAGCTGCGCGGGGGCACCGGCAAAGGTGACGTTGGCACAGATCTCCCAGTTGGTGGACTGCGTCTGTTCGAGCGTCACTCCTTCGGCACTCAGATCCACAAGCAGCAGTGCCGTACCGGTGGAAGCGGTTGCCGAAACGAGAGCAAGGTTCGCGACGTGAGTCATCGGCACTACTGCCTTCTCACCCGTCACGGTCCAGTTGCCGTCGGCGTCCTGCTCGGCCGTGGTCAGCGGGTCGCCGCCCGTGTACGGCCCGAATTCCTCGAGCCCGACGGTCAGGAATCGACTGCCGTCGGCAACACTCGGAAGGAGCTCGGCACGAAGGGAATCGGAACCGAACTCGTTGACAGCCAATGCCGCAAGGATCGTTTCCCAGATCGGCACGGCCGCAACGTGACGGCCCTGCTCCTCCAGCAGTGCGTACAGCTCGGACAAGCCGAGTCCGCCGCCGCCGAACTCCTCGGGCAGTGCGATACCGAGCAGGCCGGTACTCGCGAGTTCTCGCCACAGTTCGCGGTCGACACGCT
Organism: Rhodococcus sp. P4_F3_2; assembly: GCF_056401335.1. Lineage (NCBI taxonomy): Bacteria > Bacillati > Actinomycetota > Actinomycetes > Mycobacteriales > Nocardiaceae > Rhodococcus > Rhodococcus sp. P4_F3_2. Next base: position 90,837 of record NZ_JBFUJN010000001.1, on the reverse strand, counting down.
CGGCGGAAAGTTCGATCTCCTTGGTGCGCTCGATCGTTGCCTTGCTGGTGAAGACCTCGTCGGCCAGTGAGCGAATCGCGTCCTGCTCTTCGCTGAAATTGAAGTCCATCAGTGCTCCTCGCGTACGGCCGGCCGGAACGCGGGAAGCGTCAGATCCGGGTCGGCGTCGATCCAGTCAAGTTCCACGGGCATGTCGACCACGACATCTTCGGGCGCGATACCCACCATGTTGGCGATCAATCGGGTTCCCTCTTCGAGTTCGATTACCGCAACGATGAGCGGGTAGTCGAACGCGTCGATCTTGGGGTGATGATTGACCACGAAGCTGTACACCGTGCCACGCCCCGACGCGTCGATCGTGTCCCACTCGAGTGACTGGCACTCGCCGCACATCGGGCCGGTGGGATGACGCAACGTCTTGCAGGACCTGCAGCGCTGGATCACCAGACGGTGCTCTTTGGCCGCTTCGAACCAGAAAGCGTTGTCCGCGTTGAGAGCCGGACGCGGACGCAGTGCGCGCGGCGCCTCCGGTGCAGCAGCTTCCTGAGGCTTGAACCGCAGCGTCCGCCACCGTTGGGTGCCGACAACTTCGTCGTCGCCGTTGCGGTACGTCTTGAGCGTCGTCACGAAGTGCCCGACGCCGAGTCCGGTCTTCTTTTCAGGGGAAATCGACTCGATGACCTCGGTGTAGTTCACGCGATCGCCTGGGCGCAGTTCGGCGAAGAACTCCTGATCGGAATCGGTGGCGACGACGGAACTGTAGCCCGCAGCGTCGAGGGTGGCGATCAGATCGGTCCACACCTGTGACGGGTCGTTGCCCGCCATCTTGTCGGTGAACGTCCGCATGATCCAAACCTGAAGCATCTGAGCGGGAGCGACGACGCCGTCACGGCCGGTGGCGCGGGCAGCGTCGTCGTCGAGGTAAACGGGGTTGGTATCGCCCATGGTCTCGGCCCAATGCCGGATCATGGGGATGTTGACCTCGTCTGGCCCCCAGGTTGTGGGAACAAGCGTCTGGCCGACAAAAGCGTCGAGTTGCGCCGAAATGTCGCTCACTTGACCCTCTTTTCGCGAACGAGTCCCAAGCCGATGGTGCCGACCATGTCACGCAGAACCTCGTTGACGCCGCCGCCGAAGGTGTTCACGACACCCTGACGCGAGATCTGCTCGATCTGACCGGCAAGCAAAGCGCCCGGAGACTCGGGGCGGATGCGTCCGGCGGAGCCGAGAATTCCGAGCAGAGTGCGGTAGACGTCGACGTGAGTCTCGGTCCCGTACGTCTTGGTAGCGCCGGCGTCGGCTCCGGAGAGCGTGTCCTGCGCGACGGCTGCCGTCATCTTCCAGTTCAGCAGTCGCATGGCCTCGAGCTTGGCGTGTGTACGAGCGAAGTCCTGCTGCACCCACGGGATGTTGATGGCGCCGTTTTCCTTGGCCCAGTCCAGAACCAGGTTCCACAGACCGTAAGTGCGACCACCGATGGCCGCCAAGCCGATTCGCTCGTGATTGAGCTGAGCGGTGATGAGCTGCCAGCCGCCGTTGACCTCGCCGACAACGTCCTTCGACGGAACACGAATGCCGGAGTAGTACGTGGACGTCACCATCAAACCGCCGACGGTGTTGATCGGTGACCACTCGAAGCCTGCGTCCTCGGTGGGGACGATCAGGATCGAAATGCCCTTGTGCTTGGGGGCGTCCGCGTCGGTGCGGCAGGCCAGCCACACGTAGTCGGCGGTGTTTGCGCCACTGGTGAAGATCTTGTTGCCGTCGACGATCCACTCGTCACCGTCGAGAACCGCACGAGTCTTGAGTGATGCGAGGTCGGTGCCGGCCTCGGGCTCGGTGTAGCCGATGGCGAAGACGATGTCGCCGGCAAGAATGCCGGGCAGGAATCGTTCCTTCTGCTCTTCGGTGCCGTACTTCATCAACGTCGGTCCGACGGTATTGACCGTCACGAAGGGGAACGGCAGTCCCGCGCGCTGAACCTCGTCGAAGAACACGAACTGTTCTTCGATGGAGCGTCCCTGTCCACCGAATTCCTTGGGCCAGCCGATGCCGAGCCAGCCGTCCTTACCCAGCAACTTCACGATCTCGCGGAAGTACTCGCCACCCACACCTTGCTCGCCGGCCGCGCGACGTTTCTCTTCCGGCAGCAGCGCCGCGAAGTACGCGCGCAACTCCTTGCGGAGCTCCTGCTGCTCGGGCGATTCCCTCAGATCCATCGCTGTTTCTCCTATGGCATTCATGGCTGGCAACTCTTGGTCTGGACGCTAACCAGATGCCCAGGGGGGCGCTGTGAATGTCTCGTTGAGCGGGAAGCCGAAACATGAGCGGCGTCACATAGGGTGAGATATGCGCATGGACTCCTCGGATCGCGTCGCTCTCACCGACTTGGCCGCCAGGTATGCACAGGCCGTCGACCGCCGAAACACCACCGCGCTTGCGGCTCTCTTCACTGACGACGTGGCATTCGTCTTGCCGCCGGCATTGAACGGAACGGATGCGCCGACGGAGATACGTGGGAACACCGTCGTCAGCAGTTCGGTGGTCGATGCCGTCTCACATCTGCACTCGACCCGGCACATCGTCGAGCAGCAGATCCTCGACCTCGACAGCCCCACCACCGCGCACGGTGAGGCCTACTGCTCCGCGCACCACATCTATCCGCGGGGCGAGGGCCACCGGGACAACCGGATCGAGATTCGTTATCAGGACAGCTTCGAAAAGGTCGACGGCACCTGGCTGTTCTCGCGTCGCGAATTGGTAGTCGATTTTGCCGAGGACGTTCCGATCATCCTGCTCGGACAATAGGTACAGGAAAAAATCGCGGTGATTCTGTATCTCCTCACGGGAGGTTTACCGGGCTAGCGTTCAGCAACTGTCACGCCATCTCGGCGTGACGTTCGGCTATGTCTTGGAGATTCACATGTCACGCTCGCGCACCAGAAGATTCCTCGCTGCCTTCGCAGTGGCCGCCGTCGCAGTCGGAACCGTCGCAGCGTGCTCGAGCGACAACTCCTCCGATGAGAACGCGCCCCTTCGCATCGTCGCTTCTTCGGTTCCGCACGCCGAGATCTTGAAGTTCGTCGAAGAAAAGGGCCTGCTCGGCGACACCAAGATCGAGGTCAGCGAGATCACCGGCGACCTCGACGCCAACGAGGTGCTCGAAGCGGGCGACACCGACGCCAACTTCTTCCAGCACGTGCCGTATCAGGAATCGTGGTCGAAGGAAAAGGGTGTCGACGACCTGGTCGCCGTGGCGAAGGTCCACGTCGAGCCCCTCGGTGCATATTCCAAGAAGGTCACCAACCTGGCCGACCTGCGCCAGGGCGCAACGGTCGCTTTGTCCAACAACGTGACGAACTTCGCCCGTGGGCTGTACCTGCTGCAGCAGGCCGGTTTGATCAAGCTCGATCAGCAGTTGGGAGCCCCCGGCACCGACATCACGCAGATCAGCGAGAAGAACATCATCGACAACCCCAAGGGACTCACGTTCACCCAGGTCGATCCCCCGCAGCTTCCGCGCACTCTCGACGACGGAAATGTCGATCTCGCAATCATCAACGGCAACTACGCAATCGAAGGCGGCCTCAATCCCGCCAAGGACGCACTGGTGCTCGAGAAGGCCGAGGGCAACCCGTACGCCAACGTCCTGACGGTTCGCACCTCCCTCGAAAACGATGCGCGAGTGCAGAAGTTGGCCGAGGCATTGACGTCCACCGACGTCGCGACGTTCATCGAGCAGACCTACCAGGGCTCGGTCATTCCGGCCAGCGCTACCTGATCGAGACCCGTCATGGTCTTCTCGATCGAATCGGTCTCCAAGGAATACGGCAGCGGCACAAAAGTTCTGCATGCACTCGATTCCGTGTCCCTGAAAATCGAAGACGGCGAGATCTTCGGCATCATCGGCAAGAGCGGCGCCGGTAAATCGACTCTGCTGCGCTGCCTCAACCTGCTCGAACGCCCGACCAGTGGCCGGATTCTGTTGGGCGACACCGATCTGACCGCGTTGAGCCCGGCGCAGTTGCGCGATGCACGCAAGCGGATCGGTGTCGTGTTCCAGCATTTCAACCTGCTGCACTCCCGCTCGGTCGCCGCCAACATCGCCTTTCCTCTCGAAGTGGCGGGGTACTCGCGGGCAGATCGCCGTGCCCGCGTCGACGAGCTGATCGAGTTGGTCGGCCTGGAAGACCGACGTGACGCCTTCCCTTCGCAACTGTCCGGCGGACAGAAACAACGGGTCGGGATCGCGAGGGCCTTGGCGGCTTCTCCCGATGTCCTCCTGTGCGACGAAGCCACGAGCGCCCTCGACTCGGATACGACCGATTCGACCCTCGACCTGCTCGCCGACCTCAATCGACGTCTGGGTGTGACCATTGTTCTGATCACCCACGAGCTCAACGTGGTTCGACGGATCTGTCACCGCGCCGCCCTGATCGACCAGGGACGCATCGTCGACGAGGGAACGCTCACCGAACTGGTTGTGGACCCGGACTCCCCCCTCGGCGAGGCGCTACTGCCGACCGGAACGGTGCGAACGTCCCCGACCGGAATTCCGGCACTCCTCACCTTTGTCGATTCGCTGTCGACCTCGCCTGTGATTTCCCAACTCTCGCGTGATCTCGATGTCGACGTCACCGTGATCTCCGGCGGTATCGAGGACATCGGAGCCCATCAGGTCGGCCGCCTTCGCGTGGAGTTCGCCTCGCACACCGGACTCGCCAACGACGAAGAGACAAGAAAGTCTGTCGAAGAACATCTTTCGCAGCGCGGAGTGAAGGTGACGTTCTCATGAACAAGACGTCCTGGCAGGATTCCCTGGGCGAAGCATGGGAAGCCCTACTCGACACGCTCTACATGGTCGGCGTCTCGTTCGTGCTCACCGTGATCATCGGTATCGCCCTCGGCGTTCTGTTGCACGCGAGCGCGCCCGACGGAATCCGTCCGAACCGCGTTCTCAATTCGGTACTGGGCACCGTGGTGAACATCGGCCGTTCGCTGCCGTTCGTGATTCTGTTGGTCCTCCTCATCCCGGCGACGCGGGCGATCGTCGGAACAGCGCTCGGGGCGACGGCAGCGATCGTCCCGCTGACCATCGGCTCGGTGCCCTTCTTCGCTCGCGTCGTCGAGAACGCACTGCGTGAGGTCGATTCCGGACGCGTCGAAGCAGCACGATCCATGGGCGCCACCGACAAGGACATCATCGTCAAAGTGCTACTGCCCGAATCAGTTCCGGGATTGGTAGCCGGAGCAACCCTGACGGCGGTGATGCTGATCGGTTTCTCGGCCATGGCAGGCGCCATCGGCGCCGGCGGTCTCGGCGACTTCGCAATCAAGTACGGCTACCAACGATTCAACACACCGGTGCTGTTCGTCGCTGTCGTGATCTTGATCGTGTTGGTTCAGGCGATCCAGTCGACCGGCGATCTCGTAGTTCGTTCGATGGCCCACAAGCGGTAACCGATCAGCTCGACACCATCGCGATCGCAGTTCGCAGGCCGCGCCGCTTACCGGTCTGCGGATCGACGCCGAAGACTTCCTTGATTCCGCCGCGGATGCGGAACTTCAACTCCGAGTGCGTCTCCGGAGCATCGTCCTGGGACGCGGAGAGAAACCTGTTGGGCAGCGACAACTTCCAGATGGTCCGCAACGTCAATCCGTACTGCTTCCACAGCGGCCCGGTGGTGTACGGGAGGTCGTACTTGTCACACAAGTCCCGCAGCGGCACCGCGATTTCCGAGTACCGATTGCTCGGCAGGTCAGGGAAGCAGTGATGCTCGATCTGGTAGCAGAGGTTGCCGCTCATAAAGGCCATGACGGGACCGGCATGAAAGTTGGCGGACCCCAGCATTTGTCGTAAGTACCACTGAGCGCGGGATTCGTTCTCGAATTCCTCGAGCGTGAACTTCTCGGCACCGTCGGGGAAGTGCCCGCAGAAGATGACGGCGTAACTCCAATAGTTGCGGATGAGATTTGCAACGGCGTTGGCCGTCAACGTGGTCTTCCACGCCGGGCCGGTCAGGGCGGGGAACAGGATGTAATCCTTCGCCACCTGTCGCGCGATCTTCTTTCCGACGTCCTTGGCCATCTCCGATTTCTCGGACCACTTCACCTCGCCCTTGCGAAGCTTGTCGGTCTCGAGGTGATGCAGTGCGACGCCCCACTCGAAGAGGGTCGCCAGCACGAAATTCGTGATCGGTTGGAAGAGATAGTCGGCGTGCCACTTCTGATCGCGCGTGACGCGCATGATGCCGTAGCCGACATCGTTGTCGAGGCCGACGATGTTGGTGAACTTGTGATGAGTGAAGTTGTGCGAGTGCTTCCATCCCGAGGACGGGCAGGTGTTGTCCCACTCCCAGTTGCTCGAGTGAATCTCGGGATCGTTCATCCAGTCCCACTGACCGTGGATGATGTTGTGGCCGAGTTCCATGTTCTCGATGATCTTGCCGACCCCAAGCAGCGCAGTCCCCAGAATCCAGGCAGGCTTCTTCTTGCTGGCGAACAAGACGACGCGGCCGGCCACCATCAGAGAGCGTTGAAACGCGATCGTCCGCTGGATGTATCGAGCATCGTGCGCGCCGCGCTTCTCCTCGATGTCGAGCCGAATGGCGTCCAACTCGCGCCCGAGCGCTTCGACGTCTTCCTCGGTGAGATGGGCATATTCCTTGATGTCGGTGATCGCCACAGTGTTTCTCCGTATCGGTTTTCTCCGTGCCGCAGGACTGGTCCGTCGGGCGGTACCCCGGGGAGCCGGTGCGGAAACGTCAGCCCCGATATTCATGTGCGTCTTCACGCAATCTATGCCAAAGTCGATATACGTGAGCCCCGAAAACAAGATCACCATCCGCACCGCTACCGAGAGCGACTGGCCGGCTCTCCAACTACTCGACTCGGTGGGGTTCGGTTTTCACCCGTCTCCCGCGGTCAGCGAACTGACGAAGGCGCTCTACAAGCCCGAGGACATCATCCTCGCCGTCGACGGTGACCTACCCGTCGGCGTGGCCATCGAAATCGACATGGAATTCACCGTGCCCGGCGGACGCCAGCTCCCCACGCGTGGGATCACCTGGGTATCCGTCGCACCGACTCACCGTCGCCGTGGCGTCCTACGCTCGATGTTCACTGCACTTCACGCCCACATCGAGTCGACCGGAGCACCACTTGCCGCCCTGACGGCCAGCGAGGCCGGCATCTACAACCGCTTCGGATACGGCCCGGCCACCTTCAGCGAGGGCATCACCCTCGATCGCCGCTTCGCGCGGTTCCGCCCCGAGGTGCCCGACAACGGTGGCGTGTCGATCGTCGACGTCAAAGCTGCCTCGACGCTTCTACCCGAGATCTACGATCGCTGGCGACTGCTGACACCCGGCGCTCAATTGCGTCCGCAACCGCTCTGGGACCACATGTTCGCCGACCCGTCCGAGGATCGTGACGGCGCCTCCGGACTGTTCTTTCTGACACACGCGGACGGATACATCGCTTACCGGCACACGAACGAGGGCCGCGACAGCATCGCCCGGATCGACGAGTTCGTCACCATCACCGAAGACGCGCACGCGGCGCTGTGGCGCACGATCTGCGGCCTCGACCTCGTCACCCGGATCGAGACACGCCAACATCCTGCCGATCCACTCCGGCTGATGCTGACGGACTACCGTCTTGCCCGGACGACGACGCGCTCCGATCGACTGTGGCTGCGCATCATGGACGTGCCCGCGGCTCTCGAGGCTCGCGAATATGCTGCTGACCTGGACACCGTCATCAAGGTCGAAGATCCGTTCCTGAAGGCCGGCGGAACTTTTGCACTTCAGGTCAAGGGTGGCAAGGCCACCTGTACGGCCACTGACGCGGAGCCCGCGATCACGATGCCCTCTGATGTCCTGAGCAGCTTGTACCTGGGCGAGCACCAGGCCAAGACCTTCGCGGCGGCGCACCGACTCCACGCGTCCGATCCGCGGGAGATCCGGAATTTCGACTTCGCTTTCAACGCAGAGAAGCCCGCAATTCTCGGGTACGGATTCTGATGATCTTGCCGACACGGGCATCGACGATTTGTGCCGTCGGTCGTATTCAGGGTTAGCCTCGAACAATGGCGTTTGTCGAAAAGATGGTCAATAGGCTTCCTGAGCGGGTTCTCGTGCGCGTCCTGCCGCACGCAGAAATGCTCAAGTTCCTGGTGGTCGGCGGCATCGCCTTCATCGTCACCACGGTGCTGTTCTTCGGCATCAAGTGGACGGTTCTGCCTCAGCACCCGGTGACGGCCAACATCCTTGCGGTCCTGATCGCGACGGTTCTGTCCTACGTCCTTAACCGCGAATGGTCGTTTGCTCAGCGCGGTGGTCGACAGCGCCATCACGAGGCCGCTCTGTTCTTCATCGTCGCGGGTATCGGTTTGGCCATCAACCAGGTACCTCTCTGGACCTCCAGGTACGTGTTCCACCTGCGTCAACCCGAGGTGTCGGTGTTGATGGAGAACTTCGCGGACTTCATCAGCGGATCGATCATCGGGACCCTGCTGGCGACGGCCTTCCGCTGGTGGGCCATGCGTCGGTACGTCTTCCCCGAAGAAGCCACCGACAGCCAGGTCGTTCTCGACATCGAAGCGACTCCCGGCACCAAGACGCCGACAACCGACGCCACCGCCCTCGACTGACTTCCCGGATCGACGCACCCGATCGCTCGCGCTTCGTGGGCGCGATGGTCCTGAACGGGCTGGCCCATCCCTGATCAGACGAAGGACTACGCTCCGAGCCCCAGCCGCTTCGAGCATTCAGCCATTTCGTCGATGATCAATTCCAACGACGTGCCACGACGGCTCGCGGACAACACGATTCGATCGGCTCCCAACCCGCGTGCCCACTCGAGTTTCGCTTCGTCGAGCCTGGGCAGTGTCGCACCGAGTACCAGCGAGACGTCGGCAGGATCTCGATCTGCCTTCACCGCAGCAGCTTTCATCGCCGCTACAGCCTTGTCGAGATCTTCACCGGCCAGTCCCAGCGGCTGGAAACCATCACCCAACCGGCCTGCTCGCCGAGCAGCAGCGAGACTGTGTCCACCGATGTAGAGCGGAACTCCGGATTCGCGGTGCGGCTTCGGCCAGCTGTACGCACCCTTGAACGAGAAGTAATCGCCGTCGAAATCGACTGCTTCCTTGCCCTCCCAGAGTGAACGCATCACCGCGATGGCCTCATCGGCTACCTTGCCGCGGCGCTCGAAGTCACCGCCGCACGCTTCGATCTCTTCTTTCATCCAGCCCAGACCGAGACAGATGCGCAATCGCCCACCCGAAAGTCGATCCAGCGTCGCCAAGCGCTTGGCAAGCACTACCGGATTGTGGTTGGGAAGCACCAGAACTCCGGTGGACAGACCCAAAGTCGTTGTGGCGCCGGCAACAAATGACAGTAGTTCCAGTGGATCCGGGATGTCACAGTCATCGGGTAGGTGAGATTTTCCGGTCGGAGAGTACGGGTATTCGCTCGCCGTATCCGCGATGACAACCGAGTGCTCCACGGCCGAGATCTCGTCGAAACCCAACGATTCGGCAGCACGGGCGAATTGCAGAATCCAGGCGGGATCTCCACTTCGACCCAATTCGACCGGAACAACTACGCCGAGCTTCATACCGTTTCCTCCAGTGTCGCCATCAATTTCGGACCGTCCACGACGCGACCGAGGAACCGGTCCGCATCCGGATCTGTTGCAAGCCACACCGCAGCAGCGGCGGGCACGGATGCCGGTGTGGCCGCAAATCCGGCTTCCACTATCGCGTCCGCGCCACCACGGGCTTTCCCTGATTCCGTGATGACAAATCCCGGACTCAGGTTGAACGCTTTGACTCCGGCGCCTCGATACTCCGAGTTGATCGCTCCGGCGATACGTCCGAACGACGCCTTCGACGCGGCGTACGACAAACCCCAACCACCCTCGCCGGGAGGCGCAGGCGGATCCAGGGTCGCCGAACCAGATGCGAGGTTGACGACCACCCCGTTGCCGCTCTTGATCATCGACGGCAGTATCACCTGAATCAACGCAAGCTGGTGCAGATAGTTGCCGATCGCCATCGCCTGGGCGTCGTCGATCTCGATGTCGAGCACCCGGTCCATGTTTCCGACCGTCTGGGCGTAGGCGTTGTTCACCAACACGTCGACATGTCCCCACTCCGCCAGCACCCGTTCACCGGCGCCGCGGACGGAGGCCAGATCGAGCAGGTTCATCGGAACGGCCAATGCGCGCACACCGAAGGACTCGATCTCGGCAACCGTCGTCTCCAGGCTGCCGGGTACCGGAATGACCTGCTCCCCCTGCCTCGTTCGCGGGGCCGCCCGCCCTTCGCCTTCACGAACGGTGCGAGCAGTGATTGCAACGTCGAATCCGGCGCGCGCGAATGCCAGCGCGCACTCACGGCCGATCCCCCGGGAAGCGCCGGTAACCAGCGCAACACCACTCACAGGAACCGCGTGCGGCCGTGAGTCTCGAACTCCTTCTCCAGGTCCACCACGTCAGCTTCGGTCATCAACGTGTATTCGGGAGTACCGCGGCCCACCCAGTGGAACACTGGTTCGTCGGTCCGCCAGCGGTCGGCTTGAAGTTCACGTTTGAGTACCTTGTTGGAGCCCGTGACGGGCAGATCAGTCGAAACACGAACAAATCGCGGCGCTGCCTTGGTACCCAAATCCGCCTGCGCGGCAAGGTAGGCAGCGAACTCGGCCGGATCGAAATCGGCAAAGTCGGCGACCTCGACAGCTGCCATCACCTGATCGCCCGAACGCGGATCCGGTACCGCGAAGACACCCGTGGCAATCACTTTGGGGTGCCGACGCAGGATGTGCTCGATCATCAAAGCCGAGGTGTTCTCACCGTCGACGCGGATCCAGTCACCCTTACGTCCGGCGAAGTAGATGAACCCGGCCTCGTCGACGTAGCCGAGATCGCCTGTCCAGTACCAACCGTGGCGAATCTTCTCGGCAATTGCGTCTTCGTTCTTGTAGTACCCCTCGAATTTCTTCGATCCGGCCTTGTCGACCATCTCGCCGATGGATTCGTCGGGGTTCAGCACGTGACCGTGCTCGTCGAGAATCGCGCGGGGTCGCTCTTCGCGGGTATCGGGATCGACGATGACGATGTTCTCGCTCGCGGGACGGCCAAGCGCGCCGGCAGGTTGGTTCGGATCGAGCACGACCGAACCGGCACCTTCACTCGAACCGTATCCCTCGAAAAGCTGCGCACCGAAACGGCGGATGAACTCTGCCTTGTCCCCCGGCGACGCCTCGGTCCCGAAGCCGTGCGTGAGGGTGTTCTCGATGTCGTCGGGCAGTTCCGGCGTCGCCATGAGATACCCCAAGGCCTTACCGACGTAGGTGAAATATGTTGCGCCGTAGAACCGAACGTCCGGCATGAATCCCGAGGCGGTGAACTTACGAACGAGGCAGACCGTAGCTCCCTGCGAAAGGGCCGGCGCCCACAGAGCCATCAACGCGTTGCCGTGGAAGAGCGGCATGCAGCAGTAGCAGACGTCGTCGCGGTCGATGTCGTACTTGGCGCAGTTCGCGTAGGCCAACCGCGTCAGACGCCCCTGGCTGCACCGCACTGCCTTGGACATTCCGGTGGTGCCCGAGGTGAAGAGAAGCAAGAACAGCGTCGACGCGTCGACGCCGAGGTCGACCTGAGGCGACTCGACCTGGTGAGCGGAAATCTTGTCCGGGTATGACGCGTCGTCGACCAGAACAAAACGATCTTCGGTCAGTCCGAGGTCAAGGCCGGACAACTTCTCGTAGCCCGCTTTGTCGGTGACGATCAGCTGGCAGTCGACGTACCGAACCTCAGCCTCGAGTTCAGCTCCACGCCTGGTCGGATTGATGCCGACGATCGTGGCCCCGGTCAGTGCCGCGCCGCCGAGCCAGAACAGGAACTCGGGATCGTTCTCCAGAAGTACTCCGACGTGAAACGGTCCAGGCGCGCGAAGCGACTTCGCAAGCGAGCCGCGCGCCGCGCTCTCGCGCACCACCTCGTCCCAGCTCCAGTCCTGCGTCCGCGTCCGCAGACCCAGGTGCTGATCACCGAGACGGTCGATCAACATCTGCGCGACGTCCTCGCGCTGAGGAGCTGCAAGAGCTGCATTCGAAGATGCTTCGGTGGCGGTGTTCGTCATCGTGTCCTGTGTCCTAGTCGATATCGGAATGTCGATTACTCCAACTGCGATACGACTCGAACGTATCGACGCCTCAATGCCGGAACCGTCCCAGTCTCGCTCAGTGGTAACCACCGCCACAGATATGATTTTCTCGTGAGATTTTGTGACGTGAAAAGCGCCACAATACGAAAGGCCATTCCATGACTGCCCCCGCAGATCCGCAGTTGCTTCTGGACCAGGCGGTCTCACGCCTCACCGGTCCAGGTGGGCCATTCGAGATCGTCGAAGAAGAGGTTCTCGGCACCATAATGCCCGTGATGAAGAACCGTGGTCACGCCATCGGTGAACTCATCTCGGCATCTCGCGCCTGGGGCGACGGCGACTATCTCGTCACCAGCGATCGTCGAATCTCGTTCACCGAGCACGCTGATTCCGTCGCCGCGCTGGCAACTGCTCTGCGGGACAAGTACGGAGTCCGCAAGGGCGACCGTGTGGGCATCCTCGCTGCCAACACTCCCGAATGGGTCATGACGTTCTTCGCGACGCAGGCGCTCGGCGCGATCGCTGTCGGTCTCAACGGTTGGTGGGTTCCGCGCGAGGTCACCCACGGGATCGAGCTCTCACGTCCGAAGGTTCTGGTCGTGGACGCCAAGCGCGGCGCCGCCCTCCCCGAACTGCCGGCAGACATCACGGTCCTCACCATGGAAGAGGATCTGCCCGCGCTCATCGCGGAATATGCAGGCTCCGACGTGCCGAGCACCGACATCGACGAGGACGACCCCGCCGTCATCCTGTTCACCAGCGGTACCAGTGGCCGCCCCAAGGGCGCACTCCACTCGCACCGCAACGTGATGGCCGTCGTCGACTACCACAAGTACAGCGACGCGATCGGCGCTGCATTCACCGGCCGTGAGTACGACGCTTCCAAGCCGAGCCCACTGCGTTATCTACTCACCTCCCCGCTCTTCCACATCGCCAGCCTGCACAATCTGGTGGYCCCCCGTCTCGCGACAGGCAGCGCCGTCATCCTGACCGAGGGCGGCTTCGACGTCGACAAGGTGCTCGGGTTGGTCGAACGCGAGCGCGTCACCAACTGGGGTGCTGTCCCCACGATGGCATCGCGGCTACTCGAACACGGCAACATCGCCAAGTACGACGTCTCTTCGTTGACTGCATTCTCGCTGGCGTCTGCGCCGTCGTCGCCCGCGTTCAAGGAACGCCTCAAGGAGCAGGTGCCGTTCGCACGCAACGCTCTGGTCGACAGTTACGGCCTCACCGAATGCAGCACCGCAATTGCGGTCGCCGTCGGCGCCGAACTCGAAGAGTTCCCAGGCACTCTCGGACGTCCGATCATCACCGTCTCGATGGAGATTCGTGATCCCTTCGGCGAGTGGCTGCCGGACGGCATCGAAGGTGAAGTGTGCGTGCGCAGCCCGTTCGTCATGCTCGGATACTGGGAGAACGACGAGGCGACCGAGTCTGCAATTGCACCTGGACGCTGGCTCCGCACCGGCGATTTCGGCGTCATCGAGAACGGACGTCTCCGTCTCACCGGTCGTCGTTCCGATCTGATCCTGCGTGGTGGCGAGAACGTCTACCCCACCGAGATCGAGCAGACGCTCGACGAACACCCCGACGTGATCGAGTGCGCTGTCATCGGCATGCCGCACCCCGACCTCGGCCAGGAAGTGTCCGCCGTGGTTGTACTGCGTCCCGGGGCTGCCACCACGGAGGCGGAGCTGCGCGACTATGCCGCCGAGCGACTTTCCTACTTCAAGGTGCCGTCGAAGTGGCGCATCACCAGCGATCTGTTGCCTCGCAACGCAACCGGCAAGATGGTTCGGCGCGAGATCACCGTATGACCGCGGAGCTGTCACGGATCGTCGCCGAGTCTGCGATCCGTGACCTGCTCTGTGAGTACACGCATCTGATCGATCAGGGCAGATTGGGTGAAGTCGCTGCATTGTTCGCCCAGTCCGACTACGGGCAGTGCGGACCGGACGGGGTTGCCACCACACTCATTTCGTCCGACGCCGACGCAGTGTTCGCAGCCTGCAGCGGCTTCATTCGGATGTACGGAGATCCGCCGGTTCCACGCACCAAACATCTGCTGACCAACACGCGAATCTCGGTCGACGGTGAATCAGCGACGGCGCTCTCGTACGTCACGGTCATACAAGGTACCGAAGATCTTGCCCTGCAACCCATTTTGTCGGGACGCTACTTCGATCGCTTCACGTGCATCGACGGGTCGTGGCAGTTCAGCTCGAGGCTCTTCTGTTTGGACAACATGGGCGACATGTCCGCTCATTCCAAGCGGGCACTGTAGAGGAACGACTGTGGAAATCGGTGTCAACGTTTTGGGTCTCGAGGCCCTGTTCGACGGCAAGGTCCGCCCGGTCCTGGACTTCGCCGCGCGTGCTGACAGTGCCGGGATCGACCTGATCTGCACCGGCGACCACCTCGGGTTCAATGCCGACGCACACGCCCAGCGGGTAGTCGAACACAACTTCCTGTTCCCGTTGGACCACCCTTGGTACGAACCGATTTCATTTCTGTCTTCGATCGCCGCGGTGACGGAACGAGCTCGCCTCGGAGTATCGGTTCTGATCGCCACTGTTCGCCCGGCGGCCCTGCTTGCAAAGCAGGTTGCCACTCTCGACTCATTGTCCGAAGGTCGAACTGTCATGGGTTTCGGCGTTGGATGGCAAGAAGCTGAATACACCGCCACCAACATGCCTTTCGACGCGCGATTCGGGCGCATGGAGGAGACCGTCGCAGCCTGCCGCGAACTGTGGACCAATGCACCGGCCACCTTCAAGGGGCGCGACTTCGCTTTCGAGAACTACCACAGCCTCCCGCTGCCGATCCAACCCCGAATACCGGTGCTCTTCGGTTTCGGACCAAGCCGGCGGAACTTCGACCGCATCGCACGCGTCGCAGACGGCTGGACCGTGAACCCGACCGATCTGGGAACGTTCACCGACAGTGTTGCACTGTTGCGCAACACCTTCGAAGCCCACCAACGTGACCCGGAGTCGGCGCGCGTGCAAGTGTCTGCGGCGCCGATTCGACGCGACAACGGGTCCGTCGACCTCTCGGCAACCGCAGACAAGGCCCGGGACTGGTTCGCCCGCGGCGCGTCCGTCGTCGTTCTCCGACCCGCCGTATTCGATTGCGCTGCCGAAGAACTACCAGAACTACTCGACTGGATGACCAGCATCAAGGAGGCGTGACATGGACCGGGCACTGCAAGATCTCATCGACAAGCAGGCAATCCGTGAGGTGGTTCTGACGTACTGCCGTGGCATCGATCGCCTCGACTTCGATCTCGTCCGCAGCGCCTACCACCCTGATGCGATCGACCATCACACCGGATTCGACGGCAACATCGACGAGTACATCGCCTGGGTGACACCAAAACTCTCGGCGATCGGCGGCACGATGCATCACATCGGCAACCATCTGGTCGAACTGCACGGCGACCACGCGATCAGCGAGGCGTATTCGATGTCCACACACTGGGGTGGGCCCGAAGGCATCGGGATGATCAACTTCACCAGCGGTGCGCGATTCATCGACCACATGGAGCGTCGCAACGGTCGCTGGGCGATCAAGGAGCGATGGGCCGTACGAGAGTGGACTCGCTCGGACGAGGGCCGCTTCGTCAACCCAGAAGGGCCTGGTCCGCGTGGGCGTCGTGACGCCTCGGATCCTCTCACCACCCTACGAAGTTCCCTTGAATAACTTGGGGTTCAGTCTTCGAGGTCGAATTCAACTCGCGCTCTCGCGAACAACATGCGGATGTCCTTCCCGAACGTGACTGCTGCCGTTCCCAATGCATTGACCGCTGCGGTCAACGGGTCCGATTCGAGCGCGTCGAAAATCGCATTGAGAGCGTAGGACGGGACATGAATATTCCCGTGATCGAACGGATTGGACTCCGGTTGCGGCGAACGGTCCACTATCTCGACCTTGACTTCCAACTGCACGTTGTCGGTCCCCGCGCCGAATTCCTCCTCGTGTAGGTGTTCGAATGCCGTTGTGCGATTTCCGAAGGGTTCCGGAAGTTGTTGTCCCACATGCATAGCGTTGAGGGCCGGGCGAACCCAGTCCCTGTCGGCCAATCCCGCATACTCATACGCCTGCACAGCGGCCCAAAACGCGAGTCGACGAAGAGTCGGGACGTTCATGCGGACGACCGCTTCGGCAAGTGGTCGGTCCATACGAGCTATGTCTTTGCCGGACTGGAATCGTTCGAGTTGAGGCATCGGATCTCCTCCCCACTCCTGCCGCTCTCGTTCAGCAGCTTCGGCGCGGAGGTCACTGATTTGCACAAACCTGGACGGCTCGCCGTTCTCGCCGTCAATCGTTATCCATGTCGACTCGATGTCCCGCTGTGCACGAGGAATCGGTTCAGGTATCGGTTCGTCCACCGGAACGCCATATCCCGGCATGTCCCACTGCAGCGATGGCCGCACCTCGTCGCCGCCTGAAGGCCACATACGCACCCGCCAAACATCTCCGGGTTCTGTCGATCCGGGCCAGCCGTAGTTCACAAAACCGCGGCCGGCAATCTCGACCAGATATGACCCCTCCGGTACATCAAAGACAATGAACTCCCCACCCGGAGGTGAATCAAAGCTAATTGACCCCTGCGGACCAACCTTCAGAAACGACTCACTGACCTGCTGCCATTTCTGGCGGTCGGATGCGGGTCGGGAGGACCAGACTTCGACCGTTGCATGCATGTCGAAGTTGTTCTGGTGCGGGCTCAGGACAATCACAATTGTGCCGTCACTGTACGCAGGGCGCGAAGCCATCGCGAGTTCGAGCAGGTCCGTTTCCCTCCCGAAACCGTCATCGTCGCCGTATATGTAAAACTGTCCATAGTCCATGAAGAGCACAAGCGACTGTTCACTGAGTTTCACCGCGTGTCTGCCATATGCCGATACTTACACAGTGGCACGACAACATGTCCGAGTTGCGAATGGACAGGATCGAAAATGCAAGCACAATAAGCATTTCGGCCGATTCGGACTATTCCGACTGATTTGAGAATTCAGTTTATATCGAACACACATTCGAATAGAATGGATGCATGTTCAACCCGACAACAGAGCTCTTCGGTATCTCAGCGCAGCTGACCGGTACCGAAACTGATTGTGCGCTGGTTGATCTCATGACAGATCTGCACGCATGTGAGGCGATGCTGGTCGAACGCAAGCTCGCTGTGATTGCCGAGTTCTTTTCGCGGCGAAGCTCAGAGCATGCCGCCAGTGGTGCGTGGTCGTCGACCGCACACGAGTTGGCTGAATCGGAAGTCGGTGCGTCACTGACGATGGGCCGCGCGGCTGCAGGCAAGCTGATCGGGTTGGGGTTCTCGTTGAAGACTCGTTTGCATCGCACTCGAGCGGCGATGGCGCGTGGCGAGTTGGATCTGTACCGAGTTGGTTTGATCGATTCCGCGACCGCGAACGTGAAAGACGAATTGATCGACGAGGTGGAACGACTACTGCTCGCGCAGGTTCTCGCCCCACCAGTAGCCGGCGGAACGGGCTTGACGGGAAGGCGACTGACAGCGGCGATCGATCGGATCGTGGCGATGGTGGACCCGGAAGGTATGCGAGAACGTCGACGCCGCGCTCTCACCGATCGCTTCGTCGGGGTCAGCGCTGCCGAGGACGGGATGGCAAAGATCTTGGGAAGCATTCCGGCAGAGCAGGCTCGGGCATTCGACGGCCGACTACGCGAGTTGGCAATGTCGGTATGCCGAAACGACTCTCGAACATACGAGCAGCGACGAGCCGACGCGCTCTTCGAGTTGACCAACGGATCACCGTTCTTGCCGTGCAACTGTGACCGAGATGATTGCCCGCAGGATCGTAGCGGTGGTGTTGTCGTTCGTCGGCCCGTGGTTCACGTCGTGATGACTGATTCCACTCTGCGCGGAGGCGGCGAGCCCGCTCACCTCGACGGGTACGGGGTGATCAGCGCTGAGCATGCTCGCGACATCGCCCAAGACGCCGTAATTCGAAACGTCCGAGTACCCGCTGATGCCGCCACCGAACCGGTGCTTGCTTCGGCGTACGTCTACCGGCCGGGTTCAGTTCTCGATACCTGGTTGCGGATCATCGCGGGCAGCTGCCAATGGCTGCATTGTGATGTCCCGGCCTGGAATTCCGATCTGGACCACAATGAACCGTTCCATCATGGCGACCCCGAACGCGGCGGCAAGACAGTCGAATCGAATATGAGTGCGTTCTGCCGCAACCACCATCGCCTCAAGCATTCCGACCGGTGGCGATTCGCGTCGAACGAGGATCGGACCATGTCGCTGACATCGCCGACCGGGCATTGCTACCGAACACGCCCCGCAGGGTTGATAGCCGGGCCGCACGGCCCGATGCCGCCGCAGTACGGTCAAGATCGGCGGACCCAGGCGGAGAACAAGGCCGCCCGTATCCAGTCCGAACGCAATCGTCAACGCCGGCGAATACAGAAACGAGCTGAGGAGCACGTTCAATGTAAGCGGCGGAAATCACCGCGAACCCACCGAGAACCCATCGACTACGGGGACGACCCGCCACCGTTCTGAGATACCGAGCGGCGTCGAGGCGGGTCGACGTGTCGCAGGGGTCAGTCCGAGGCCGGCTTGGTGTCGTCATCTCCCGCTGGAGGATCGTCTTCAGCAACCGGGTCCGGATCGTCGTCACCAAACGGATCGATGGTGTCGACACCTTCGAGGACGGTCAGCTCTTCTTCAACCTCGGCCAGGAGGCCCTTGGCTTCAGCTTCGAACTTCTTCTCCCAATCGGACATACCGAGCCTCTTCTCTTCCGAAGCGAGTTCCCGCTGTATCTGAACTCAGACTACGTCGCCGGCGACGAGTTTCGCCGTCCCCTCGAGTCAGTACTCATGACCGAGTACCCATGATTCACGACGGACGGAGCACCCATGCCCAGACAGTTGGAAGGCAAAACCGCACTGATCACCGGAGCCGCCCGAGGTCAGGGCCGAAGCCATGCCGTGCGATTGGCGCAGGAGGGTGCGGACATCATCGCACTCGACATCTGCCGCCAGATCGAATCGGTGGCCTACCCGATGGGTACCGCCGAGGATTTGAGGCAGACAGCGGCAATGATCGGGGCTCTCGGGCGAAATGCCGTCGCGCGAGAAGTCGACGTTCGCGATTTACCCGCGCTGGGAGCTGCAGTGGCCGAAGGTATCGCAGTGTTGGGCAGCCTCGACATCGTCCTGGCCAACGCCGGTATCGGCATGATGTCCCCGGACATCGACGATGCCCGCGCCTTCCGCGACCAGATGGAGGTCAATCTTTTCGGCGTCTGGAATACCGTCCAGGCCGCAGCGCCCGCGATGATCGAGCAAGGGACAGGCGGCGCAATAGTCCTGACCGGATCAACACTGGGACTTGTCGGCCGCGGAGGTGATGGAACCGGCGGATCCGACGGCTACTGCGCGAGTAAACACGCCATCGTCGGGTTGGGGCGCACGTGGGCGCACTGGCTTGCTCCCCACAACATTCGTGTCAACTCCGTGCATCCGGCGGGAGCGAATACACCGATGGTCGTCAACGATGCCGTCGCGAAACTGTTCGCAGACTCCCCCGCATCGAGCGGAGCCGATGTCGGCAATCTCTTGGACGTCGGGCTGATCGAAGCTTCCGACGTCAGCAACGCGATAGCCTGGTTGGTCTCGGATCAGGCTCGATACGTCACAGGTATCGCGTTGCCGGTCGATGCGGGATTCACGGCCAAATAGACGCCGGATTCTCGAGCCGAATTACTGCCGATCAGTCGACGGTCGGCGCCCACTGCACACCGTTGATGTGCCCACCACCGTCGACGAAGAGAGTGTTGCCGGTGACGTAACGGCTGTCGTCGCTCGCCAGGAAGGCCGCAACGGGGCCGATGTCGTCGAGGGGATCGCCGATCCGCCCCATCGGGTTCTGGGCGGCCATCACTGCCACGTTTTCCGGATTGGCTTCGGCGACACGCTTGTACGCCGCACTCTGCGCACCGGGACAGATGACGTTGCAGTTCACGTGCTTGGGAGCCCACTCGCGGGCAGCAGTGCGAGTCAGCGTTCGCAATGCTTCCTTGGCCGCGTTGTACTGGACCGAGTACATGTGAGCATTCACGCCGTTGAGGCTGCACATGTTGATCACGCGGCCGGTGCCGTGACGCTCGAGTTCCGGCAACGCAGCCTGCATGGCCCAGAAAGCGGCCATCACTGCCATGTCGAAACCGCCGCGCAATTGCTCGTCGGTCATCTTCTCGAGCCGAGCGAAACCGAAAGTCCGCCAAGCATTGTTGACCAGAATGTCGAGGCGTCCGAACCGCTCGACGGACTTGTCGACCATGGCAACAACCTGCGCTTTGTCGGTGACGTCGGTCCGGACGAATTCCGCCTCCGCGCCCCATTCGTCCCGCAACCACTGGGTGGTTTCGAGGCCCGCTGCCTCGTCGATCTCGGCAACCAACACCGACGCGCCTTCACGCGCGAACGCGCCTGCCACTCCGCGCCCGATGCCCATACCGGCACCGGTGACCACTGCTACACGTCCGTCGAGCTTGCCCACTGGGCCCTCCTTCGTCAGAACCCCTACCTGGGGCGCGGCACGGTCTTGTCGATGAACAATCCCTCTACCGACACACACAATTCGCCGTCCGCAGTCTTGATCTCACCGACGGTGTGAATCTTGCGGCCGTCCTTGGAAAGGAATTTGCCGCTGATCGTGAGGGGCTCGAACAGCGGAGTCGGGCGATGGTACCGAGTACTCAATTGTGCTGTCATGCCTGAAGTTCCACCCCAGGCATTGGCGACACCGAGAACGTGATCGAGCAGCAGCGCCGAAACACCGCCGTGTACATGGCCGGGAGGGCCCTGGTACGGCAGCGTCAACGTGACCACTCCCTGCACCGACCCGTCAGCGAGCCCTTCCAGAACCAGCGGCGGCGCAATGGCATTCTCGGGGCCGGTCACCGGATCGTGACGAGTCACGCCCTCACCGTTCCACATGTCGATCAAGCGCTCGGCCACCTCGGGCGAGTGCTGCTCGAGGTGCTCGGCAATGCTGTTGAGCTCCTCCGCAACCCGATCCAGATTGGCGTTTCCGCGGTCGGTGC
The DNA here is from genome assembly GCF_056401335.1 of Rhodococcus sp. P4_F3_2. Classification (NCBI taxonomy): domain Bacteria; kingdom Bacillati; phylum Actinomycetota; class Actinomycetes; order Mycobacteriales; family Nocardiaceae; genus Rhodococcus; species Rhodococcus sp. P4_F3_2. The sequence continues at coordinate 69,558 of NZ_JBFUJN010000001.1, read as the reverse complement.
GCAGCATCGCGTCGACAACGCGACGCGCTGCTGCCGTGGCCCGGTCGACCGGGGCGTCCTGCGGCGGCGACGTCAAAATCGTGCCGCCCGGGTGTGTGGCTGCCGTGGGGTGCGTGCCGAGGTCCATCAGTTGATCTCCATTGTTGCGTGTGTGAGAACCGGGGAGTTCTCGCGCTCGGGGCACGTCGCCGCCAAGGTCAGTGTGTTGCCGTCCTGCCATACCGAGGTGGTGATGGATTCGCCGGGGAACAGCGAACCGGCGAACCGCACCGAGTAGTTCTTCACCCGCGTCGGATCTCCGTCGAGAATTCCGTCGACCACCGCCTTGCAGACGATGCCGTACGACGCCAGACCGTGCAGAATCGGAGCGTCGAATCCCGCCATCTTCGCGAAGGAGGGATCAGCGTGCAGCGGGTTCATGTCTCCACTGAGTCGGTACACCAGCGCTTGTGAGGGACTCGTGCTCGACGTCAGTACCTTGTCGGGCGCCCGGTCAGGCACCCCGGCAACCACTTCGGGACCGGCGCTGCCGCCGAAGCCACCTTCGCCGCGGGCCCAGATCTGCATTCCGTTGGTCCACAACGGATTCCCGTCAAGGTCCTCGGCCGCCGTCTCGAGCACGATGACGGCAGCCTTGCCCTTGTCCCACACGTCAGCGATGCGAGTGGAAATACGAGCAGCACCCGTCGACGGGATCGGCGCGTGAAGTGTCAGCGACTGCCCACCGTGCAGAATCTTGCGCAGGTCGATGTCGATTCCCGGCATACTCATCGACGCTGCGGGCAGTACACCCGCCGAAACTCCCTGGCCCGCAACCATTGCAAAGGTCGGGAGCACTTTCAGACCCTTTTCGTACACCCAGGTGAGCTCGGCGGGATCCAGAGCGTTCACGCCGGCGCCGAGCCCCAACTGGTAGAGCATGACGTCGCGGTCGGTCCACGACGCTTCGCGCACAGTCGGTTCGGCGGACAATGCCACCTCGAGATCGATAGCCATCAGTTCTCCAAAGTTCCGGCTCGGTAGACGGTCACGACGCACGCGCCGCCCAGTCCGAGGTTGTGCTGCAATCCGATTCGTGCGCCTTCGACCTGGCGAGCGTCTGCGGTCCCGCGAAGCTGCCACGTCAGTTCGGCGCACTGTGCCAGCCCGGTGGCACCCAGCGGGTGGCCCTTCGAGATCAGACCGCCAGACGGGTTGACGACCCACTGGCCGCCGTACGTAGTGGCACCGGATTCGACGAGCTTTCCGCCTTCACCGGCGCCACACATTCCGAGACCTTCGTAGGTGATGATCTCGTTGATCGCGAAGCAGTCGTGCAGTTCGATGACATCGACGTCGTCGATGCTGATGCCGGCTTCGGCAAAGACCTGCTCGGCGGCCGCAGCCGTCATCGGCGCGCCGACTACGTCGATCATCGACTTCTCGGCAAACGCTGCCGAGGTGTCGGTGGTCATGGCCTGAGCGACGATCTCGATCGCACGGTCCTCGAGTCCGTGCTCACGGACGAACTTCTCACTCACGACGACGGCAGCACCGGCACCGTCCGAAGTCGGTGAACACTGCGAGCGCGTCAGCGGCTCGTGAATCATCTTGTCGCCGAGCACCTGTTCGAGGGTGTACTCGTCACGGAACTGCGCATACGGATTGTTGACCGAGTGCTTGTGGTTCTTGACCGCCACGGCCGCAATCTGCTCGACCGTGGTGCCGTACTTCTTCATGTGCTCGACGGCGGCATTACCGAACAACTGAGCGGTCATGGGCGATCGGGCGAAGCCGTAGTCCTCGACCATGATCTTCAGCTGCGAATCCAAAGTGGTGACCTTGGGCATCTCACCGGTTCCGGTCAGCGCCGTTTTGGTCATCTTTTCGAAGCCGACGGCCAGTGCGCAGTCCGCTTGTCCGGCCTGTACCCACTCGCGCGCCATCATCAGTGCCGTCGAGCCGGTGGCGCAGTTATTGTTGACGTTGAAGATCGGGATACCGGACAGACCCGTTTCGTACAGGGCACGCTGGCCTGCTGTCGACGCGTTGAACACGTAACCGACTGCAGCACGCTGGATCTGGTCGTAGCCGATCCCGGCATCGGTGAGTGCATTCGAGACGGCTTCGGTCACCATGTCCGGGTATTCCCAGTCGCGGGTCTCGATCTTCTCGAACTTGGTCATGCCCACGCCGATGACGAAGGTGCGATTGCTCATGTGCAGGTCACTTTCCCGGTTCGGGGTCGCGAGGCAGACCCAGGATTCGCTCACCGATGATGTTGAGCTGAACATTGGTTGTACCACCCGCGATGGACATGCACTGCGAGTTCAAGAACATCTGGGTTGCAGACATCCGATGCTGGTCGCCCAGAAGTGAACTCGGCCCGGCCCACTCCATTGCCACATCCCAGACCTGCTGGATGTGCTCGACACCGATCAACTTCGCCACCGAGGATTCGGCCCCCGGCTGCGCGCCGGTGAGCGAGCGCAGCGTGGTGCGCAGACCGAGCAGACCGCCGGATTGCGCGTCGCACAGCACCTTTCCGAGCACCGTCAGCTGCTCGTCGTCGATGCCACCGGGTAGTCCGTCGACCAGGCTCAGAAGAGCCTCACCACCCGATCCGAGAGACGAGTCGTTGGACAGCGAGACACGCTCGTTGGCCAGTGTGGTGCGAGCGAGCTTCCAGCCGTCGCCCGGCTCGCCGACCAGGCACTCGTCGGGGACGAAGACGTCGTCGAAGAAGACTTCGTTGAACAGTGCTTCACCGGTGATCTCGCGAAGCGGGCGAATGTCGAGGCCGCTGTTCTTGATGTCGATGAGGAAGTAGGACAGGCCCTTGTGCTTGGGTGCGTCGGCGTCGGTGCGGGCGAGGCAGATGCCCCAGTGCGCGTCGCGTGCCATCGACGTCCATACCTTCTGGCCCTGCAACTTCCAGCCACCGTCGACCTTGGTGGCCTTCGTGCTCAGAGCTGCGAGGTCGGAACCTGCGCCCGGCTCGGAGAAGAGCTGGCACCAGACGATGTCACCGCGCAGTGACGGTGGGACGAACTTGGCAAGCTGCTCTTCGTTGCCGTGCGCGATGAGCGTCGGGATGACCCAGTTGCCGATGATCATGTCGTGCGGCTTGATCTTCGCAGCGCGCAGTTCTTCGGCGATGACCAGCTGACTGACGGCATCGGCGGACTTGCCCCACGGAGCCGTGAAGTGCGGTGCGGTGTAGCCCTTTTCCGCGAGGTACGTCTTCTGCGCGGCACCTTCGAGTTCGAGCGCAGGACCGAGCTCGGCGCGAACGTCGGCGCGGACCGCCTCGGCCTCGGGCGGCAACTCGATGCTGAGCACGCGACGGGTGCCGGCAATGGTCAGCTCGGCAACGCGACGACGCCAGGATGCCGTGGAACCCAGCAGAATTCGCAGGGACTGCGCGCGGCGCAGGTACAGGTGCGCGTCGTGCTCCCACGTGTAGCCGATTCCGCCGAGCACCTGGATGCAGTCACGCGTGACGGAGAAGCCTGCTTCGAGGGCCGTGGCTCCGGCGACGGCTGCTGCGAGAGAAGCCTCTTCGGCACCGACGCCGTTGGCGGGCGTCAATGCGCGCGCAGCGTCCCACGCGCAGACGCGCGCCTGCTCGGCAAGAGCGAGCATCCGAGCGGCCTTGTGCTTGACGCCCTGGAACTGGCCGATCGGGCGACCGAACTGCTGACGCACCTTCGCGTAGTCGGCCGAGGTCGTGACGGCCCAGTCGGCCAAGCCTGATGCCTCGGCGGCGAACAGTGTTGCAGCAATGTCGAGTACACGCTGCGTATCGATGGTGAGGATCTCGGAATCGGCGAGGATCAGACCGTCGACGGTGACCTCGGAGTTACGACGTACGACGTCGTAACTGGCCAAGTCCGTGACCTCGAGGCGGTCACGTCCGAGCAGAACGAATCCGCTGTCCGTCGCGAGGAGGAACACGTCGCCGACATGGCCACCGAGAATCTGGCTGGATGTTCCGCTGAGGGTGGCGGTGTCGCCGTCGCGGGCGATCTTCAGCGAACCCGGCTGCAGTGCAACGGCTCCGAGCGTGCTGCCGTCGACCAGTCCGGCCAGCGGAGCGGTGACTCCGGCGTCGCTGAGAACGGCGCTGACCACGACTGTCGGCAGGAACGTGCCGGGAACCATGGAGCGCCCGAGTTCCTCGACGACGATCGCGAGCTCGACCAATCCGTATCCAGCGCCGCCGAATTCCTCGGCCACGTGTAGTCCGAGAAGTCCCTGCTCGGCAAGCCCGCTCCAGAGTTGTGGGCGAGTTTCGACCTTCGCCTCGACCGCTTCACGGATAGCGGTGGGTGTTGCGTGACGTGCCGCCCAGCCCCGTACGGAGTCGCGGAGGTCACGATCTTCTTCACTCAATCCAATGGTCATGTCTACCTCGTCAATTCGACTGTGTGAGTACGGGTCAGATGCGTTCGATGATGGTGGCGGTAGAGAGAGCGCCACCGGCGCACATCGTGACCAGCCCCGTGGACTTGTTCGAGCGCTCGAGTTCGTGCAGCGCGGTCGTGATCAGACGAGCGCCGGTCGAACCGACGGGATGCCCGAGTGCGATCGCACCGCCGTTGACGTTGACCTTGGACAGATCTGCGTCGTGAACCTGCGCCCAGGAGAGCACTACCGAGGCGAACGCTTCGTTGATTTCGACGAGRTCGAKGTCGTTCAGAGTCATTCCGGCCTTGTCGAGCACCATCTGGGTGGACTCGATCGGTCCGTCCAGGTGATAGAAGGGATCGGATCCGACCATGCCGGACGCGACGATCCGCGCGCGGGGCTTCAATCCCAACTCCTGCGCGCGCTCTTCGCTCATCAGCAGTACCGCAGCCGCGCCGTCACTGATCTGCGACGAGTTTCCGGCGGTGTGGATATGGCCTTCGATGACCGGCTTGAGTCCGGCCAGCGCCTCGGCTGTCGTCTCGCGCAGGCCACCGTCGCGCGTGACAGTGGCGATCTCACCGGCCGGCACACCTTCCTTGGTGACGACGGGAGCCTTGACTGGCACGATCTCACGGTCGAAGCGGCCTTCGGCCCAAGCCTGGGCTGCGCGGCGCTGCGATTCCAGGCCGAAGGCGTCGACGTCGGCGCGTGTGATGCCACGCTTCTCGGCGATACGCTGCGCAGAGGTGAACTGGTCACCCATGTCGATGGTCCAGTCGTCCGGGTACGGGTTTCCCGTACCGGGCGCGTTTGCCTGGCCCAGGAACACACGGCTCATCGCCTCGACGCCGCAGCCGATACCGGCTGAGATCTGACCCGAGGAAATCAGGCCGGAAATCAAATGCACTGCCTGCTGGGCAGATCCACAGGCGCAGTCGATGGTGGTTGCCGCTGTGCTGTACGGCAATCCGGCGTGCAGCCACGCTTGCCGCGTGACGTTGTTGGACTGCTCACCTGCCTGGGTGACACAGCCACCGATGATCTGCCCGATGTCTTCCGGTGCGACGCCTGCTCGTTCGAGAACGCCGAGTTGCGCTGCTCCCAGAATCTCGGCGGGGTGCAGCCCCGCCAGGGCGCCGCGACGACGGCCGATCGGTGTCCGAGCGGCCTCGACGATGACTGCATGACCCATGATGTGCGCTCCTTCGTGGAGTTTTCGGTCGGTGAGCTGACTCACCGTCAACTTTTCTGCAATGTATTCTATTGTTGATGTCAGGGCAATGCCGGAATGAACGTCATCTTTGAACCAAGCCTGACTCAAATAATAGAATTGATTTCAATTTTGAGGACACGACGAACCCACCCCGAGAAGGGGCGAGGTCACGTCAGTGTCGTGAGAGATTCACCAGAAGCAGGTCGCACCCCTTGCGGATGTCGTACTCCGCATCCGGGATGGAAATTCGACCGTTGAGGCACGATTGGATGACCCCGAACCACAGCTGCATCAGCAGACGCAACCCGGTGTTGTCTTCCTCGGTCGGGTTCTCGATCCCGGCCGCATCGAGGATGATCTGCCGGAAGCCGCGATCGATCTTGCCCACGTCCGGCACCGTCGCGACGTTGGCGGTACTGGACGACTGCAGCATCGCAGTCGAAAGGGCCGGCCGACGCAGTAACCCGCGAGTCGCGCGCACCAGGACCTCGTACACGGCGTCCTGCGGATTGGCCGACTGCACCTGGTGCTTGGCGAAACTGTCGCCGATCTGATCGATCTGCTCGACCATCACAGCGACGAAGAGGTGCGTCTTCGAAGGGAAATAACGGTAGAGAGTGCCGATGGCCACGCCTGCCCGCTTGGCAACTTCGTGCATCTGAACCCGTGAGAGTTCTTTCTCGGTCCCCAATTCGGCGGCCGCTTCCAGCATCCGCACATGGCGCGCCCGCTGCTCGTCCGAACTGGGCTCAGCAGCGTCCCTGACCTCGGCAATTCTCGGCAACGTCGCCCCCATCATCGATTATGTGTCCCGGCCGCGAACGACCGCGCTAATTCTCTCACCTGGACCACCCATCTCGGCATATTGCCCGCTCAGTGGGACCTGGCATGGCCTTCCAGTGCCGTGCGGTATTCCGTGGACACCCCACCCTCTTGGAGTAAGGACGCAATGATGCAGGACTGGACCAGCGAGTGCGACGTGTTGGTAGTCGGCTCCGGCGGCGGAGCGCTGACCGGCGCATATACCGCCGCTGCTCAGGGATTGACGACGATCGTCCTCGAGAAAACCGATCGTTTCGGCGGGACCTCCGCCTACTCGGGCGCCTCGATCTGGCTCCCAGGTACCCAGGTGCAGGAACGCGCCGGACTTCCCGACTCGACCGAGAATGCCCGCACCTATCTGCGCGCGTTGCTCGGTGACGCCGAGTCCGAGCGCCAGGACGCCTACGTCGAGACCGCTCCCGCTGTCGTCGCTCTACTCGAGCAGAACCCGAACATCGAATTCGAGTTCCGTGCGTTCCCCGACTACTACAAAGCCGAAGGCCGGATGGACACGGGACGCTCCATCAACCCTCTCGATCTCGATCCCGCCGACATCGGTGACCTCGCCGGCAAGGTGCGTCCGGAACTGGACCAAGACCGCACCGGTCAGGATCATGCTCCCGGCCCGATGATCGGTGGGCGCGCACTGATCGGCCGTCTGCTGGCCGCAGTTCAGAGCACCGGCAAGGCAGAACTTCGCACCGAATCCGTCCTCACCTCCCTGATCGTGGAAGACGGCCGGGTTGTCGGCGCCGAGGTCGAATCCGGCGGCGAAACCCAGCGAATCAAGGCGAACCGCGGTGTCCTGATGGCAGCAGGCGGCATCGAAGGCAACGCCGAGATGCGTGAGCAGGCAGGCACCCCCGGCAAGGCGATCTGGAGTATGGGCCCCTTCGGCGCCAACACCGGCGACGCGATCTCCGCCGGAATTGCTGTCGGCGGCGCAACAGCCTTGCTCGATCAGGCGTGGTTCTGCCCCGGCGTCGAGCAGCCCGACGGCAGCGCCGCCTTCATGGTCGGCGTTCGCGGTGGGCTCGTCGTCGACAGCGCCGGTGAGCGCTACCTCAACGAGTCGCTTCCGTACGACCAGTTCGGACGAGCCATGGATGCTCACGACGACAACGGTTCTGCCGTGCCGTCGTTCATGATCTTCGACTCGCGCGAGGGTGGCGGACTGCCCGCCATCTGCATCCCGAACACGGCGCCCGCCAAGCACCTCGAAGCCGGAACGTGGGTCGGTGCCGACACTCTCGAAGAACTCGCTGCCAAGACCGGACTACCGGCCGACGCATTGCGCAGCACTGTCGAAAAGTTCAACGATGCCGCAAAACTGGGCGTCGACGAAGAGTTCCATCGCGGCGAAGACCCGTACGACGCGTTCTTCTGCCCACCCAACGGCGGCGCGAATGCGGCACTGACGGCCATCGAGAACGGTCCGTTCTACGCGGCCCGCATCGTCCTCAGTGACCTCGGCACCAAAGGCGGATTGGTCACCGACGTCAACGGCCGAGTCCTGCGTGCTGACGGCAGCGCCATCGACGGCCTGTACGCCGCCGGCAACACGAGCGCGTCACTGAGCGGCCGCTTCTACCCAGGCCCCGGAGTTCCACTCGGCACGGCCATGGTCTTCTCGTACCGAGCAGCTCAGGACATGGCGAAGTAACCAGCACAACGAGGTCGTGGGGCAGGCAATGTCAGAATCACCTGCCCCACACTCTTTCTCACGGCGTCGCGATGTTGTATCACTCCGCGTCGATGCCAGGTAAGCCGTCCACACTCTTCGCGTTCTTCTCGGCGCGATAGGCGATGAGCCGCTCCGGACCCCTCTTCTCCGCTACGCGGTCGAGCACGTCACGATCGGATTGGTAGTCCATCAGCGGTACTGCGTATCCGCACGAATCCGAAATGCGCGTCAGATCGACCACGACGATCGACCGCAGTCCCGGGTGCTCGGGGAACCTACCGACAAGCTCGTTGAACGGTTCCGACCCTGCGGGCAGAACTTGTCCGTGACCGTGTAGTCGAACGATCTTCGGTGGTCCGTCAAATGCCATGAACATCAGGGTTATTCGCGAGTTCTCGCGCACGTGCGCGATGGTTTCCACACCGCTGCCAGTGAGATCGAGGTACGCCACGCGGGTGGATGTCAGCACCACGAACGATCCGACTCCCCCTTTGGGTGAGCAATTGATCAACCCGTCAGGAGACAAAGGTGCGGTAGCAACGACGAACAGCGGTTGGGCCTGCAACCACGTGGTGAGCTTTTCATCGATGCCTTCGTAGACGCGCCCCATGTCGAGAGTGTAGTTCGCGCCGACTGGACGTCACGGGGCAGACGCTGCGGCGGCTCGAATCTCCTCACACATCGCTGCGAAGGCGCGGTCGTCGGCGGGATCCGCCGGCACTGCCAGTGCAATGCCGTCGCAGAGACTCGCGTATTTCGAACTCAGCACCCCGGGGAGTTCGGCGTAGGTGCATTGCGTGACCAAGATGTCGAGAACATCGTCCGTGAGCACAGCTGGTAGTCGAGCCCAATCACCCGTTCGTGCCATCGCAGTCAGCTTCTCGCCGATCCCCGCCAAGCCGAGAACCTCGAGCGCGGTTCGATATGCCGGTGTGGAGTAGAGAAAGGCAAGTTCACTGCGCACCGCTTCTCGTCGAGCAAGTATCGCGGCACGATCTTTGCCGGTGATCGTCTTCGGAACGGCAATCAGCCGCGGCTTCCTTCCGCCTGCCGTCAATGATGGAATGATCCTCTCCGCGAGCACCTTCGGATGGGAGCTGGTGGGGTGAGCAACAAAGCCGTCGGCGACGGCTCCTGCCAGTGAGCACATGCGGGAGTTCACTCCCCCGGTCCAGATCTCGGGAGCTGGAACGTCGAGCGGCCCCGGATTGAAGTAGGGCTGCAGTCGGTTGAAGGTGTAGTGCGAGCCGGCATAGTCGAGTTCGCCGCCCGTCTGGAACGCTTGAAATATCTCCCTTACAGCACTGACGTAATCGCGCAGTTGTGCAACAGGATTGGTCCACGGCATCGAGTACCGCCCGACGATGTTCCCGCGCACCTGCGTTGCGAGCCCCAGTTGAAATCGCCCACCCGAGAAACCTGCAAGATCCCAGGCAGCCAAAGCCGTCACCATGGGACTGCGCGCAAACGCGACAACCATCGACGTCCGGACAGTGAGAGTACTGCTGTGCTCGACGGCCAGTGCCGCCACGGCAAAGGGGTCGCGAATGGTCTCGGAGATGTGCACCGTGTCGAAACCGAGGTTCTCGATGCGTTCGACGTGCTGAGCCACCTGCCGCAGCGGAGTGTCGGCAGGTAGCGAGGTCACCAATTCCATGTCAGCCCAAAGGCTCCAGACGAATCGACAGCAGCTTTCCTTCTGTTGCCACCTTGCGAGCGTGTTCGTTGAAGTCCGGGGCGGCACAGACGAACAGCGTACGACCGTCGGAACCGCCGAGCCCGCAAGCGAAGACGCCGCTGTCGAAGGCAATTTCATCGATTGTCTTGCCAGACGGGTCGACGTGGAGAATTCGACTTCCGAGTGCGTCGGCCACCCACATCGAATCGTCTCCGTCGATGCAACATCCGTCGGGCGCAACGACGATCTCAGCGAGGGTGGTCTCCATCTCGGGTCCACCAGGTACCGGCCCGAACGACGCCCAATCACGGCGTTCGCCCAGAGAGCCGTCGGGCTGGACGGCAAACGCACTGATTCGATTTCCCAGCGTTTCGTCCACGAGCAGATCTCCGGTCGACGCCAGAGCCATCCCGTTGGGGAAGTGGAGATCTCGCGCCACGACGTGCACCGATCCGTCCGGGTCGACGCGGAGGAGATCTGCCGTCTCGACGGGGGCCAGGTTCATCAGGTCGAACCCGAAGTTGCCCACGTACGCTCGTCCCTGCGCGTCGACCAGCATGTCGTTGACGTTGGCACTCACGTACCCGGACAAGTCTGCGTGCACCACCAAATCGCCATCGAATTCTCGCCGCAGAATCTTCTGGTCCCGCATGGAGACGACCAGTAATCTGCCGTCCGGAAGCCACCCCAACCCGGACGGCTGCCCTGGAATCTCCGCCTCGACGCGTACGTCGGTCCCGTCCTCACGGGCCGAAATCACCTGGTAGGTATAGAAGTCCGACACCCAAATTCGGTCCTCGTGCCAGCGCGGGCATTCGAAGTAGGTATATCCCTCGAGAACTACCGCAACCTCTGGTGCCATCAGGCTCTCCCACGTCGGTGATTGAATGGTGTGTTCACTCCATTCAATCACCGGTGCCCCGGTGGCGGTGTCCGATTCCCGACTACTCGCCGCGGTATACCTTGTCCAGCACGTCGAACGCGGATTCCCACCCGTCGTAGACGTTGCCGTCGCCCTTGAAACCCGGGATCCCGACCAGATGGAATGTCATCTCGGTCTTGTCTCCCCGATCTGCGAGCGTGACCGTGATTCGAGGCGCGGTGTCCACCGAATCTCCTGGATTCCCCCAGGTGAAGACCAGCTTCTTCGGCTCGTCGACCTCGAGATAGGTTCCACCGGTGGGAAACTCGGCACCATTCTCGTCGTTGATCATCAGGTAGTGGTACGTTCCGCCAACTCTGGGGTCGATCGTGACGTGCTCCCGAGGGCTGCTGACACCCTCAGGGTGCCACCACCGCGCCGCCTCGTCGGGATCGGTCCACGCTTGCCAGACAAGGTCACGCGGCGCATCGAAGATCCGGGTGATGGTGAATTTTGCGGTGGCATCGGCATTCTGGTCACTCATTGTTCTTCTCCTTCTTCGGTCGACGTTGCTTCAGCTCACGTAGACGCTCGTCGAGGAGGTCGAAGCGTTCGTTCCAACCGCGCCGGTGTTCGTCGACCCATGCGCTGGCGTCGTCGAGACCCTCTGCGCGAAGGGTGCACGTGCGCCATTGCGCGGTGGCGGTTCGTTCGATGAGACCGGCTCGCTCGAGCACCTTCAGATGCTGCGAGATGGCGGGTCGACTCATCTCGAACGGCTCGGCCAGCTCACCGACGGTCATCGAACCATCCGTCAGGCGAGAGAGCATTTCACGCCTCGTCGGGTCGGCCAGTGCGCTGAACACTGAATCGAGTCGACCACTTCGCTCGTCCATGTAAGCAACTCCTTAATTAAGGAATAACTTAAACATAGAATTCACGATCCTAAGCGTCAACCCCTTCAACTCCAGGTGTATCGAAGCCGCTCGACGGTTGTCGCCTCGTCCATCTGGGAGAACGTCTCCTGCTCAGCTCCCTTCACGGACACCATCGCTTCGATGATCGACTCCCCGAAGATTTCCCTCGCCACCGAGGAGGAGTTGAACTTCTGCACGATCTCGCCGAGATCGGTGGGGACTCGGGTCACCCCGCGCTCATCACGTTCCGCCTCTGTGAGAGTCGACGGGTTCACCACGATTTCAGGCGGCAATGGCGCGGCATTGTCGATACCGATCTGCGAAAGACCGAGTACCGCAGCGGTGGCCAGATACGGATTGGCCGATGGATCGATGATCTTGACTTCGGCGTTGGCGCCGTGTGGATTCGACGGTGACTCCGTGCAGAACCTCAGTGCCGCTTCCCGGTTCTCGAGCCCCCAACAGACGTAGGCCCCCGACCAATTGTCCGGACGCAGCCTGAGGCCGGAGAGCGGCGAGGAAGCAAAGACGGCCGTGAATTCCGTGAGGTGAGAAAGGATTCCACCCAAAGCTGATGATCCTTCGTCGGTCATCCCGTAGTCCTGACCACCACCGGAGAAGACGGGCCGCCCACCTGAGATCAACGAAAAGTGCTGGTGTGCACCGTTCCCGGCACCTCCGATCGTAGGTATCGGTGAAAACGATGCCGCCAATCCATGGGCTCTGGCAGTGCGGCTGATCAAGATCCGGGCCAGCACCACAAGATCGGCGGCCTGAACGGGAGTTGCCGGAGCGATGGAGATCTCGAATTGATCCGGTCCGTACTCCGCATGAACTTGCTCGATATGAAGTTGTGCGCGTTCGGCATTGCGCAGAAGGTCCTTGAGGAAGTCCTCGCGGCGAAGGACTGCACCTAACCCGTACGCCGACCACGCTCCGTCGCACGCATCACCGAAAAGAGTGAATTCGATCTCGTGACCCACCCGAGCTTCCAGTCCGTCGGCAGCAAGCCGCGCCACGACGGCAGTGAGTGCGGACCGAGTGCACACGGCAGCCGTCGAACCGTCTTGCTCGTACAAAGTGGCCGGCGCCCACGACACACCCTCGCCGAGATCGCGGAGGTCGGAGCGGTCGATACGCAACCGGAGATCACCCACGACGGAAAAGGAATCGGTGAAGGCAATCCGATCGTCGCTGCAGAAAACATTCCAACTCGGCGAGACCCCCGCACCGACTTCCTCGAAGACACCGCTTCGGCCTGCCGGCATCACTTTCGCCCGCGCGACACCCGCCATGTCCACGATCGAGCCGATAGTCAGCGCCGGAACTTCCCTCATCCAGAGGCAAATACCCCACTCGGCGGCACGCCAACCGGTCAGATCAGGTTGTCCTCCACCGGCAGTCCGAACGCCGCCCGGCCGTACAGCGCCAACGCGCGCTCGGGTTCGTTGGCAACGTGAACGCTGCCCGCATGAACGTCTCGCCACGCACGCTCGATCGGGTTTCCACGAGAGAGGGAGTTCCCGCCTGCCGTCTTGAACAGCATGTCGATCGCTTCCACCGAACGTTCCGTCGCGCGAACCTGATCTCGACGCGCGCGCAGCCTCATCGAGAGCGGAAGCTCCTTGCCGGCGACAGCAAGTTCGTACATCTCCCGGATATTGCGATCCATCTGCAGAATCGCGGCATCGATCTCCGACGACGCACGCGCGACGGCAACCTGAGCGAACTGGTCCTCACTGAACCGCCCACCACCCAAGCTCAGACGGACCCGCTCACGCATCACGTCCAGGTACCCCTCGTAACAACCGGCGACGATGCCCACACACGGAGCCGCGACCGTCGAGGTGAAGATGCTCCCGAACGGAAGCTTGTACAGCGGACCAGGATTGACTGCTTGGCCTGGGCCGCGAAGTTGTGCGGTCTCGTAGTTGCGCTTCAATCGGTGCTCGGGCACAAAGGCCTTGTCGACCACGATCTCGTTGCTCGCGGTGCCGCGCATCCCCACGACATCCCAGACATCTCGGATCTCGTAATCCGTACGCGGCACCAACACCGTCATGAAATCGACCGGCCGGCCGTCCATCCCGACCACCATCGCGCCCAGCAATGCCCAACTCGCGTGATCACAGCCGGAAGAGAAGCCCCACTGGCCCGACAGTTCGTAACCACCGTCCACCGCCGTCAGTCGACCGACCGGCGCGTACGCGGACGAGATGAGCGTCGTCTGATCCTCTCCCCACACGTCGGCCTGTGCCTGGTCGTCGAAAAGCGCCAGATGCCACGGGTGCACTCCCACCACCGACGCGACCCAACCGGTCGAACCACAGGCAGCGGAGATTGCCCTGACCACTTCGTAGAAGTGGACCGGGTCGCTCTCGGCGCCCCCATATCTCTTGGGCGCCAGCATGGAGAAGACGCCGGCTTCGGAAAGCTCCCGGATGGTCCGTTCGGAGATCTTGCGCGAATCGTCGACCTTCTGAGCGCGGGCCGCGATCTTCGGAAGCAGATCACGGACTGAGCTCAGAACCTTGTTGACCATGGAAGACACTCCTCGCACCGAACCGTGAGGGAGCGGATCGGCAGATAGACATAACGGCTGCCCCGTCACGATATGTCGGTCACGCGTTCCGATGATCGGAAGTCCCGGAGGCCGGGATCAGCCGCCGGATCCTCTCGCTCGCCGCTGGTCCCGGCCAGTGAGACGAGGCCCCAGCGGTAATTCACGCTCCCCTAGCGTCGGGCGTCGACACTGACCCTGGAAAGGACGGGACTCATCGTGACGATCAATCAGTCCGACAACGACGAAGTTCGCGAGATCCAAGCTGGAACCGCGCCTACTCGCTTTGCACGTGGATGGCACTGCATTGGGCTCACGGAGTCCTTCAAGGACGGCCAGCCGCACTCCATCGAGGCGTTCGGTACCAAGCTCGTCGTCTTCGCCGACAGTGAAGGCAACGTCAAGATCCTCGACGCGTACTGCCGTCACATGGGTGGCGACCTGAGCCAGGGCACCATCAAGGGCGACGCCATTGCCTGTCCGTTCCACGATTGGCGCTGGGGCGGCAACGGCAAGTGCCAGAAGATTCCCTATGCACGCCGCGTTCCCCCGCTGGCCAAGACGCGCGCATGGCAGACCCTCGACCAGGACGGCATGCTCTTCGTCTGGCACGACCCCGAGGGCAACCCGCCGACCGACGACGTAGCCATCCCCCGTATCGAAGGCGCGCTCAGCGACGAGTGGAGCGACTGGGTCTGGTACACCACGACCGTCGACACCAACTGTCGTGAAATCGTCGACAACATCGTCGACATGGCGCACTTCTTCTACGTGCACTACTCCTTCCCGACGTACTTCAAGAACGTCTTCGAAGGCCACGCCGCAACGCAGTACATGCGCGGCGTCGCTCGCTCGGACATGCGTCCGCACGCAGCAGGCACCCCGAAGATGGTCGGCAGCAACTCCGTCGCCACGTACTTCGGCCCCTCCTTCATGGTCGACGACCTGACCTACGAGTACGAGGACTACAACGTCGACTCGGTACTCATCAACTGCCACTACCCGGTCAGCGCAGACAAGTTCGTGCTCCAGTACGGCATCATCGTCAAGAAGTCGGATCGTTTCCAGGGTGAAGCCGCCGACGCGATGGCAGCGAACTTCGGCACGTTCATCGCCAAGGGCTTCGAGCAGGACGTCGAGATCTGGAAGAACAAGACTCGCATCGAGAACCCACTCCTGTGCGAAGAGGACGGCCCGGTCTACCAGCTCCGTCGCTGGTACGAGCAGTTCTACGTCGACGTCGCGGACATCGCTCCCGAGATGACCGAACGCTTCGAATTCGAACTCGACACCGCGCGCCCCGTCGCCGCCTGGCAGAAGGAAGTCGAAGACAACCTCGCTGCGAAGAAGGCAGACGAAGATGCAGCCTCTTCAGTGCGCTGAGTGCAAGGCGCAGGTCCTGGTCCAGAAGAACAGTTGGGAACACACCACCGTTCAGTGGAGTGACCAGGCCCGCGCCAAGTGCCTCGAGATCGCCGACGAACGTGAATTCGGGCAACGTGAGGGACGCCCAGGCGCTCCTCGCAAGGAGTGCGGCGCCTTGATCGCGTCCATCGTGAACGCTGCAACGGCAGGCGAGCTCGAGATCCTCAACGACGAGCCGGTGCCCAAGCCGATCGTCGACGACAGCGAACCAGTTCCCGCTCCGTTTCATTAGTCAAGCCAACATCTTTCGAAGAAGGTAGTAATGATCGATCCTCAGTACTACGGCCCGTGGGCAGTCATCGCCGGCGGTTCCGAAGGTGTCGGCGCGGGGTTCGCCGACGAGCTCAGCAAGCTCGGTATCAACCTCGTGCTCATCGCCCGCAAGCCGGGCCCGCTCGAGGAGACCGCGGCCAAGGCACGTGCCAACGGCGTCGAAGTACGCACTCTGGCACTGGATCTGCTGGTTCCCGACGCGCTCGATCAGATCAAGGCTGTCACCGACGACGTCGAGGTTGGCCTGCTCATCTTCAACGCCGGCGCCAACAGTTACGGCCACGAGTTCGTCACCGGTGATCTGACGGGATTTGCCGGAGTCATCGAGCTGAACATCAACAAGCAGCTCGAACTCTCGCACCACTTCGGCGGATTGATGAAGGATCGCGGACGCGGCGGCATCATGCTGCTCGGTTCGCTGGCCGGATTCATGGGTTCCGAGCACCAGAGCATCTACGCAGCGTCCAAGGCATTCGGACGCATCTTTGCCGAGAGCCTGTGGCTCGAACTCCAGCCGTACGGCGTTCACGTCGTCGAGTTCATTCTCGGTGTCACTCGCACGCCGGCCATGATTCGCGCGGGATTGAACTTCGACATCCCGGGCATGAACGTCGCAGAGCCCGAGGATGTTGCACGCGAAGGCCTCGAACACCTTGCCGACGGCCCGATCTGGGTTGCTGCAGGAAACTACGAAGGCGCCAAGAAGCGCAGCGGCTTCCCCCGCGACAAGATGGTCAAGGGCGCTGCCGAAGCGATGCGCAAGCTGCTGAACCGCTGACTTCTGCTGTGCGCCTTTATTAACCCCCCGACGTTAAGAAAGGCGCACAGCATGGGCGTCGACATCACCACTCTTCTCGACGAACGCGAGATCACCCGCTCCATTTTCGAGTTCGCCCGAGCCATGGATGCGCGGGACTGGGATGAACTCCACCGAATCATGACTCCGGACGCTACGGCAGAACTGGGAACCGGAACTCTTCGTGGACCTGCCGAGGTGGTGGCTTCCATCCGCTCGTTCCTCGACGAGTGCGGTCCCACCCAACATCTGATCGGCAACGTGCTGGTCGAAGTGGTCGGTGATATTGCCACCAGCCGCTCCTATGTCAGCGACATGCATGTGGGCACCGGGAGCAAAGCTCACCTGAACTTCTTCACCCTCGGCGACTACCACGATTCGTGGACCCGAATCGACGGAAGGTGGCGAATGACGCACCGCACCAAGCATTCACACGCCAGTCAGGGATCCATCGAGGTTCTGGGCGCCGGCCCCAGCGGTTGGCGGAGCTGACTCAGCTCAACATCGACGAACGGCTGGTCGCGAGTGGACTCTTGCTGGTGAGTCCACCGTCGACCACCAAGGTCTGCCCCGTCATGTAGCGAGATTCGTCCGACGCCAGGTAGAGCATGGCGTGTGCGATATCTTCGGGTTCACCGAGGTAGGGCAGCGCGTTTGCCTGCTTCATGCCGTCGATGACATCAGCGGGGATGTTGTCCACGAGTGCGGGTGTCATGATCGCGCCCGGTGCTACGGCGTTGCACCGAACTCCGTTTGCTCCGTACTGGACTGCTATGTACTGCGTCAGACGAATGACTGCCGCTTTGGCGGATCCGTAGGCAGACTGCAGGGAATCCCCGATCAATCCACCTACCGAGGCCGTGTTGACGATCGATCCTCCACCGGCACTGTTCATGTGCGGAATGGCAAGTCGTGAAGCGACGACAGTGCTGCGGACGTTGAGCGACATCACGCGATCCCACTCGTCCAGGTCCATCCGGAGCAGGTCGAGATCCTTGCGCGGATTACTACCGCCCACGTGATTGCACAAGACGTTGATGCCACCGAATTCGGCGACCGCTCTTTCGATCATCGCTGCCAGAGACTCCTCGTTCATGACATCGACGCCGAAACCCAGCGCAGTGCCGCCGGTCTCGCGTATCGCCGCCGCTGCTTCCTCCGCTCGAGCTGGATCGAGGTCGGCGACCAGCACCTTGGCGCCTTCTGCCGCCATGAGTTGTGCTGCTGCACGCCCGATTCCGCTGGCGGCGCCGGTGATCACTACATTTTTGCCTTCGAGCCTGTTCATATTCATTCCCTTCGCGGGGAATCGCCGTACCCGGATCTCATGTGCCCGAAATTGACAGCTCGGCGACTACCCGATCACTACCAGTGAACGCAGGATCGACAGCCGCGTCCAACTTTCTTGAATGAACTCACAAGTACGTGACCACGGCCCGCGCACCTGCTACACCGCCGAAATCGAGTGGCGACAGAAGACACCACTGTGCTGAAGTGGCACTATGCAGAATTCTGTTCGACCGCTGTCCATCGACGACCTCGACCGTGCCGCCGAGGTTCTCGGCGAGGCTTTTGCCGACTATCCCTGGACGAACTGGTGCGTCGCCGAAGACTCTCACGTGGAACGGGTCGCCGCTCTACAACGGATCTACCTCGAACACCTGGCACTACCGTTCGGACGTTCATACATCGATGATTCAGGCAACGGCGTCATCGCAGTCCTGCCGCCCGACGCCCCGCAGCCTGATGAAGCGACTGTCGAGAAGATCGTGGAACTGCACGGAGATCGGTTCGAGCGCGTTCTCCAGGCTGACGAACAACTGTGTACGCTTCCCGTCCCCGACAACGCGTGGTCGTTGGCAACGATCGGTACGACACCGCATTCGCAGGGCAGTGGATTGGGTTCTGCGCTACTGAAACATGCTTTGGCGGAACTGGATCGAACCGAACAGGCTTGCTGGCTCGACACGTCGACCGAACGAAATCTCCCGCTGTACCAACGGTTCGGTTTCACGATCGTCGGCCAGACCTCGCTCCCCGACGGACCGGACGTATGGCGGATGCATCGACTTCAGGGCTGATTGTTCGACTTCAGCACTCGCCGAATCATTTTCGACAACGACGCGTATTGGGTGATCGTGTTGACGGCGATCCACCTCGAGACTGGCCACGTCCGGGTCCACGAGAAAACCCCGACCGACAGCAGTTGATCGTCTTCGAGAGTTCCCACGTATCGACGCAGCGCTGCGACAGCCGCGCGCAAACGATCCCGAAGCTCTCGAACCGAGGTACCTGCACTCGCCTCGACCACCGACTGGTTCAGCGCGGGTGTTTGCGTCCACTTGTAACCCGCAGCCGGCGTCTGCGGTGTCTCGTCTCGCAGTCCGGCACCTATCCACTCTACGACGGCCTCTGCCCACCAGACACGCACAGCGAGTACGTCGTGCACCGTCCACGCATCGACGGCAACGGCGTCGAACGCATCGGCCTCGGCGACGCCGTCGAGTAACGCGTCGAGTTTCGAATACGCCGAGTCCAGCGCACTCGCCAGTTCCTCACGTGACAAGGTCTGCGCCACAATGCCTCCGAACGATCAGTAGAGAAAGAAGAAGCGGGACCATCTCGACTCGATGGCCCCGCATTCAACATTAACGTCCTACGAGTTTCAGTTCAGCTCGCCCAGGAACCTTTCGAGGTTCTCGGCGATCTCCTTCGACTTGGTGTGGTGTAGGTAGTGGTCTCCGTCCAGCAAGACCAATTCACCATGATCGACCGATGCTGCCTGTTCTTCGTGCAGCTCTGTCCAGCCCTGGACCTTGGAATTCTGTACAGCGAACAACAGAATCGGGAGATCGGCAGGGAACGTCTTGCCGATTGCCGCGGCGAAGTTGCTGGAAAGGTGATCCATTTCGTTGAGATACGTGTCGCTGAAGTTGTTCTTCGCGACCAGTCTGCTCATCTCTGCCTTCTCGGCTTCATCGAGGTAGGCATCGGTTTCCTCACTGCCACCGAGTTTCGCCAGAACGTCGGAGAAGCCCAATTTCTTTGCAACGCGGAAGACTTCGATCGGGAACTTGGTGTCCATGTTCGGCTGCCCCGGGACGCTGCTGTCGATGCCCACGAAAGCGGTGACCTCGTCGCCGTACTTCGCGGTGTAGTCCAAGGCATAAACACCTGTGATGGAGTGACCCATGAGGATGTATTCGTCAATCCCCAAGGCCTGCACAGCCTCGTGTATCTCTTCGACGATGTTCTCAGCCGTGCGGTCCTTGTCGGTTGCGTCGCTGTATCCGTAGCCGAATGGCTCGATCGTGACAACGCGGTAGTCAGGTGCAAGCTCGTCGATGAGTGATTTGAAGTCGAGGATCGGTGCGGACGTTCCGAACCCGGGCAGCAGCACGATGGTCCGATCACCGCTGCCGCGAATCGAGTAGCTCATGTTCTTGCCGTCGACGGACACGAACTGGTTGCCCGTTTCCGCGGTCGGAACGTTCGCCTTGCTGGAGCCGACGTTGAATACGAGCGCTATTGATACCAGCACAACCAGAACTACGGACACCGAAGCAACCACCTTCAGTGCAACGGTACGAATCTTCTTCATTCTCATCCTCATCTTCTCGGGCGTCGATACGGCTAGGAAAGGCTCGATATCGAGGCCGCACTGGTCTCGTCGAGCACACGCAACACGTTGTTGCCCATCAGCTTTGCCAAGTCCTCCGCGGACCAACCGCGTTCCGCCAGACGGTTTATCAACACCGCGAAACCGGATACGTCCTGCATACCATCCGGAAAGTCGTCGAACCCATCGTAGTCACTACCCAAACCGATGTGGTCGATGCCCGCGACGTCTCGGGCATGCTCGACGTGATCGGCCAGATGGTCCACCGTCATCGCCGGCCGTGGGCCGACCCGCCCGCCTTTGAACCACTCGTTGTACTCGGAAGAAAGGAACATGGGCACAAAGGCGATCATGATGACCCCGCCGTTGTCCGCGAGCAGCCTCATGACGTCGTCGGGAACGTTGCGGGGGTGACCGCATAGCTGAGTGCAGGACGAATGGCTGAAGATCACCGGCGCCGACGACGTCTCGATGGCATCTCTCATCGTTTCCACCGAGACGTGCGACAGGTCGACGAGTACGCCGAGCCGGTTCATTTCGCGCACGATCTCGCGACCGAAGTCGGTCAGCCCGCCGTGTACGCGCGTGTCCGTCGCGGAGTCCGCCCACCCAGTGTTGTCGTTGTGCGTCAGAGTCATATACCGAAGACCAAGGCGCGCCATCATTCTCAGGACGCCGAGCGAACTGCCGATGCTGTGACCGCCCTCCGCGCCCAACAATGACGCGACCTTGCCCTCGCTCCAGATGCGACGCACGTCGTCACCGGTGCGCGCGAATTCGAAAGTATCCGGGTACCGCTCGATCATCCGGTACACGTAGTCGATCTGCTCGAGTGTGTACTGAACAGCCTCGGCCTCCGTCCTGTCACACGGGGTGTAAACCGACCAGAACTGCGCACCGACGCCACCGCGACCGAGTTTGTCGATGTCGGTTTGGAAGATGGAATCCTTCTCCAGATTTTCCACCGAGTATGCGGCGGTTTCGCGAGCCGTCCATGCCAGATCGTTGTGACCGTCGATGACCGGCGCAAGGCCGTAAGCATCCAGTGCCGCTGGGTGATTCACGTCCGGAAAAGGAGCGAGAGGTTTCAACATGAGTTTTCCTCGAGAAAGTAGTGCGGGCAGGTCGAGGGCCCTCATCGCCCTCGACCTGCCCGAGATTTCATTCAGCGGAGAGAATCATCTCGCCGCGGCTAGTCGGAAATCTTCTTGAAAAGCCGTGTCATGTACAGATATTCCTCGCCATCGATCGTGAGGTGAGCCATCTCGCCAGAAGCGCTCTCGTTACTGATCGAGAACCGGGAAGCAGACAGAGGCACGACCTTGGTGGGCGGGGCCGGCGGCTCGCCGTCGATCTCGACCTTGGCGAAGTTCTGAACCTGGAATCCGCCGTCGTCGCCACGCGTGAGTTCGATTCGAACGGTTGTCGATTCATAGGTCCCGAGAATGTGAGACAGATCGATGTCTGCTGCATCCGGTTCGGACTTCGGCTCCGGCAGAACGAGATCGAGCTCCTGAGCGATCTCCTTCTCGATGTCGTGAGCCAGGGCACCGCCACCACGCGAGTTGGTGACAACTGCCATGGCCAGGCCGAGTTCGGGGAAGGTGTGAAAACGAGTGATCTGGCCGATCGTCGCACCACCGTGCTGCGCGGACGTCACACCGCCCCAGTCGGACAGGATCCAGCCGAGCCCCCAGGCCTGATCGACGCTCGAAACCGCGGTCAGGTCGAACTGTGGGGTGCGCATCAGACGCGCGGATTCTTCGGACAGGATGCGTTCACCCGTCAACGCGAGGCCGTCACGCATGTGTGCAGCACCGAAGGTCAGAAGCGAGCTGACGGATCCGGTGATGATCCCGGCCGGACCGATACCGCGCGGAAGCAGCCACTGCTTGGTCGGAACCACCTTGTCCGGCGACGTCCGATCCGGGTTCGCCACATGACCGACGGCGGTGCGGAACAGCGGGGCATCCTTGGCCTTGGTGATGATGTGCGTCAATCCGAGTGGCTTCCAGAGGTATTCGACCAACGCCTCGTCCCACGTCATCTCACGAAGAACCTCGACGATACGGCCGGCAACGGCGAAACCTGCATTGCTGTAACTCAGATGCCCGCCGGGCTCGGTGACGCTGATCGCGGTCGCGAGTTCGTCGACGTACTTCTCGACGCAGTCGTCGCCGTCGCCGGTGTCGTTGAACAGGTCTCCGTCGATACCGCTTGTGTGCGTGAGCAACTGGCGGATCGTGATTTCCTTCGTGTTGGAAGGATCCGCGATCGTGAACTCCGGAAGCACCTCCACCACCAGGGTGTCCAGCGTCAGCTTGCCCTCGTCGACGAGCTGCATGATCAGAGTCGTCGTCCAGATCTTGCTCGCGGATCCGTACTGGAACAGGGTGTCTGCGTCGACGTCGACACGCGTGTTCAGGCTCGTCACTCCGGTGGTGATGACACGGATATCCGCTGCACCGTCTTCGCCCAGCGCGATCACACCGACCTGCGCGCCAGGTACCGAATGCTTGGCTGCCAGTTCGTCGAGGCGTTCCTGCCACTTCGGGGCGACAAGTAGGTCCTTGGGCAAGTCGGTCACAGGTCGAACTCCTTCGATCATGGAAGCCAGTGGCGTAGATAGCGTTGCTGCGATCCGCTCAGGTCTCACTCGTCGGGAAGTGAGGTTGCGGAAGCAATAACCGTCCACCCATGATCTCAGTGTGCTCGCAGTCACGTCCTGGTCGATTGCACCGAACTCGACCCCGAAAATGGTGCGATCGGACGAGCCTGCGTTCAGGACTCGCCACTCGAAACGATCAGCGCTCGAAGGTTCCTTCCAAGCGATTGCGTGAACCGGGGTGGATCAAGCGCGCCGCACTGACCAACCCGTTGGCCGACCAGGTGCGGCGGCGAATCAGCAGACACGGTTCCCCTCGATCGATGCGGAGCAGCTCGCATTCGTCCGGGCTACCTAACACTGCTTCCACGACATGCTCGCCGCGAACCAGAGGCGCAACGTCACTCAAGTAGTTGTTGGGGGTGATCGCGGTGAAGTCCTGGCGCAGATAGTCGGGCGCCTCGTTCGGATTCACGAACCGGTCTTCCACCTGAATCGGGGTTTCGTCCTCGAAGTGCACCATCAGCGAATGGAACACCCGTTTGCCCACCGATTCACGAAGGAACGTCTGCCCGTGGTCGGTTTCTTCCTCACGAACGAAGACGACCTCGGTTCGATGACGGTGGCCGCGGCGCTGAATCTCGTCGGCGATGTTCTTTACTTCGAACAGCGGGGACGCGGTCTTCGTGGCGGCGACAAAAGTACCGACCCCCATCATCCGCACGATCAGACCGTCGCTGGTGAGTTCACGAAGCGCTCGGTTGATCGTCATACGTGACAACCCAAGTGCACTGACCAGTTGATTTTCCGAAGGCAGCTGATCGCCTTCGGTCCACCGACCCGAATTGATCTGCGAGACCACGAGGTTCTTCACCCGTTCGTAGGCAGGGGCGGACTCGCCGCCTGCCTCGTTGAACAGCACGGCGAGTTCTGCGTCCACTTCAGCAATCGCCATCGCCACCACCCGTTCGTCGAAAACCACCGAGTCGGTTCTCCCGTTCGGCCTTCGAAGTCTATCCGTCTCGCGCACCTTTCCGATCAATCCGCGGGCGTCCGCGCCGGGCCTAGCCCACCATGCGCCGCAATTGGCTCGTCGCAACCGAAAGCGCAGCAAGATCGTGTTGCCCCGATGCCTCGATCTCGGCGAGCGCGAGAGTCGACCTCTCGATTCTCGACGCATTCCTTTCTTCCCACCTGGAGAGTTTTTCCGCTGTCGAGTCACCCGCTTCCGCGTCGGCCAAGACGTCGAGGGTCAAGGCCCGCACCGTCGAGTACAACTCGTCCCGCAGCGACAACCTCGCCAATGCGTTCCATTTTCCGTCCTTGCTCAATGCCGACACTCGATTGAGCATCGGGACGAGCCCAACATGCTCACCGAGCCGGAAGTAGAGTTCACCGGTCTCCGAGATTGCGCGATCGGCGAGGTCAGCGATCTCCACCACATCGAGCAGTCCGAACTGATCGAGCAATATCTCCACTCGCCTGACCAGGTTCTCCGGCGCGCCCTTGTCCGTGATGAGGACCGTTCGCGCAGCCAGGTTCCGCTGATCTGCGCCTACCAGCCAGTCATCGAGCTCGGTCGACGCCTCCGCGATGCGATCACCGAATCTGCTGATCTCGGCCCCGACGGCCAGCGGTTGCGGCCGACGCGTCAGCATCCACCGTGACGCCCGGTCGAGCAGTCGCCTGGTGAGCAGGATCAACTCGTCGGATACGGCGGTCGAGATCGAGGCTTTGCTGATGTCGTGCCACAACTTCCACAGTCCGAACACCTCGGAAACCACGGTGAAGGCACGTACCGCGTCTTCCGGATCAGCGCCGACCTCTTCACCGAGCCGATACGCATAGGTGATGCCGCCCCGATCGATGACGTTGTTCGTCAGCACGGTCGCGACGATCTCGCGCCGCAATGGGTGCCGGTCGAGGGCGTCGCCCCCTGCATCTCGAACGCCCTCCGGAAAGTAGTTCACCAGCGCCTTGCGGTAGATCTGGTTGTCGATCGAGCTTCCAGCCAACAGCGTGGATTTCAGATCGAGTTTGACGTGGGCCATCAG
Organism: Rhodococcus sp. P4_F3_2; assembly: GCF_056401335.1. Classification (NCBI taxonomy): domain Bacteria; kingdom Bacillati; phylum Actinomycetota; class Actinomycetes; order Mycobacteriales; family Nocardiaceae; genus Rhodococcus; species Rhodococcus sp. P4_F3_2. The sequence continues at coordinate 44,658 of NZ_JBFUJN010000001.1, read as the reverse complement.
TGTGGCGAGTTCCGGCGACGTCAGCCCCGTTCCCGTCTTCTCGGCCGCGGCGAACTGCTTCTGGGTCGGAAACCCTTCGATGACGCGGTCGACGATTCCGCGAGATTCGAGGTTCGAAATCACTCTGCCGTGCACGCCGATCATTGCCCCCGCATCCGCACGCGTGGTGCCCATCAGTTCGTTCTGTGAACGGTTGTCTGCAAGAACGAGTTCGGCGACCTGATCGGTCAACGATTCGAGCAGTGCATCGCGATGTGAGTCCGCGACGACGCCTGAGCTGATCAGGGAGTCGAGAAGGATCTTGATGTTCACCTCGTGATCGGAGCAATCGACTCCCGCGGAATTGTCGAGGGCGTCTGTATTGATCCGTCCGCCGATACGCGCGTATTCGATTCGTCCTGCTTGGGTGAGGCCGAGGTTGCCTCCTTCACCGATCACACGTGCACGCACTTCGTTGCCGTTCACCCGAACCGCGTCATTACTCTTGTCGCCGACTTCGAGGTCGGACTCACCGGAGGCCTTGACGTACGTTCCGATGCCGCCGTTCCACAAGAGATCTGCCGGGGACCGCAGAATCGCCCGAACCAGTTGCGGTGGAGTCAGTTCGGTGACGTCGGCGTCGAGACCCAGTGCCTGTCGCATCTCGTCACTGATCGGAACGCGCTTCGCCGAGCGTTCCCACACTCCGCCACCCGCACTGATCAAGGTCGGGTCGTAGTCGGCCCACGACGATCGTGGGAGCGAGAAGAGACGTGATCGCTCGTCGTACGAGCGCTCAGGTGACGGGTTCGGGTCGACGAACACGTGCCGATGATCGAACGCCGCGATGAGACGAATGTGCTTGCTGCACAACATACCGTTGCCGAAGACGTCACCACTCATGTCTCCGATCCCCACCGCGGTGAAGTCGTCGTGCTGGGTATCGACGCCGAATTCCCGGAAGTGCCGCTTGACACTCTCCCAGGCGCCCTTCGCCGTGATACCCATGGCTTTGTGGTCGTAGCCGACCGATCCGCCGGATGCGAAGGCGTCGCCGAGCCAGAATCCGTACTGCGCGGCAACGTCGTTCGCGATGTCGGAAAACTTTGCAGTGCCCTTGTCCGCGGCGACAACAAGATAAGTGTCGTCCCCGTCGTGGCGAACGACCCTTCGCGCCGCGACAACGGCGCCGCTCTGTTTGTCGACGTTGTCGGTCAGATCGAGTAGTCCGCGAATGAAGGATCGGTAGCACTCGATCCCGGCCGCCAACGTGGCTTCTCGGTCCGCGTCTACACCCTGTCCTGGAACCGGCGGGCGTTTGACGACAAATCCGCCCTTCGCACCGACAGGCACGATGACCGCGTTCTTGACTGCCTGCGCCTTCACCAATCCCAGGACCTCGGTGCGGAAGTCCTCTTTCCGATCCGACCAGCGCAAGCCGCCGCGGGCAACCGTACCGAAGCGAAGGTGCACACCTGCTACATCGGGTGAGTACACGAATATCTCGAACTTCGGTCGAGGGAAGGGCAGTACGGACAGCTTCTCCGAATCGAACTTCAACGAGAGTGCGCCGAGCGATTCGGTGCCATAAACGAAGTAGTTGGTACGCAACGTGTTACGGACCAGCTCGGACAACGCGCGCAGGATCCGATCGGCGTCGAGTCCTTGCACTTGTGCCACGGATGTTTCCACCTCCGCTGCTGCACGCGCACCTCGATCTCCGTCTACGACGTCGGGATCGAAACGGCTCTCGAACAATTCGCACAGACCGGCGGCGATCTCGGGATGATCGGCAAGTACCTCGGCGACGCGACTGGTGCTGTACGGAAATCCTGCTTGCTGCAAGAACTCCGCGTATGCCCGCAGCACCACTACTTGTTTCCAACCGAGTCCGGCGATCGCGACAAGTTCGTTGAACGAGTCCGGCTCGGCGGAGCCGTTTCGAACCGCGGCAAACGTCGCCGCGAACCGCGCGGCAAAGTTGTCGAAGCCTTCGACCGGCGCACTCGGATAGTCGAGCGTGAACTCGTAGATCCAGGACTGTTCCGAACCTGCCGAGACGAGCTCGTACGGACGCTCGTCGACCACGTCGACGCCCAGGCTCTGCAATACGGGCAGAACCTCGCCCAGCGAGAGCGGGTCACCTGATACGTACAGCCCGAGTCGGTGAGTACCGGGTCCGTCGACAGATCGGGCCAACCGTGGGCTCACCTCTCCGAGTTCGAGGCCGTCGAATACCGCCATGTCCTCGGCGGCGCGGACGGCGTCGAAATCCTGCTTGTATGCCACCGGAACTTGCTCGGCGAACTGAGCACGCCTGCGCTGCTCGTCGTAGTGCGAAGCATCCAGAACGAATCGCTCGTCCCACGTCAGGCACGCGTCGACGACGAGATCCCGAATCTCCCGCGCTTGTCGCGCCGATGCGAAGTTTGCTCCACCGCCGACTGTGGCCGTGAAATGCACGACAGCCAAGGGAGATTCCGATACTCGACTGGAGAACTCGATGGTGCGGGCACCGAGCGCCTCGGCGAGTACCGACTCGGCCGTTGTTCTGATCGTCGTACTGAATTTCTCGCGCGGAACGAACAGCAAAGCCGACAGCTCCTGGTCTTGCCCCGTCGTCGGAGAGCATCCCACGGGTTGCAGGAACAGATGGAACGACGTGCGGCCGTCCACAGAAGTGAGTTCGTCCAGTGCGTCCGCAATTCGGGCCGGGTCGGCGGCAAAGAGGACTGTGATCGGAATCGACTGAATCACCGCCAGCATCGATTGTCCGACAAACGAATCCACGGTGGATCCGGAGGCGTCGAAGATGTCTGCGACGCGCCCTCGCACGAGCGGGGTCCGCCTGACGTCTGCGACAAGTCCGGTCGAGGTGAAGGACCCGATGAATCGGTATTCACGGTCACCGACGGACACGTCGATCTCGGTGGCGTATGCGGATCCACCGAACCCTTGCCCGAGGTACACCACTCCGATCGAGAGGGGCACCGCCTTCGAATCCGAAGAGCCGGTTGGATCGGGGAGCACGCCGAGGGTGTACGGCTCGTGCCTGTCGATTGTTCGCGCACCGCCGACGACACTGAAGTTTCCGGCACTGCACCACTGGAGGAAGTCAGCTTCTTCGGCGTGACCGCCCGAGGTCAGTTGCCCGCGCGCCTCGTCGACGAGATCCCGCAGGGGCGAGGTATCGCGGAAGGCACGCGCGATACGGTCGAGGATTCCGGCGACGTCATCAGCGATCACCTGCGCCTGCGCGTCCGAACAATGTGCGGGTAGTCCTATGTGGATCCATGATTCGGCACGCTCCCCGACCCGGGCGTCTTCGGTGCTGTGCGCCGGTTGCACGACTGTGCGAAGCACTGGGTGCACCACGAATTCCGGCTCCATGCGCGCGCGGGCAAGTGTCGCCAGTACCGCTTCGACGAGCTGCGGCATGTCGTCGCCGACGTATTGAATTGCCGGCCCGTCCCCCAGCTCCCCGGCCGGCGCGAGTCTCGAGATCGACGAGTTGTGTCCCCGTCGGCGCGAAAGATCCATGTGCGCGGCGACCATCGCAAGCTTGCGGTCTTCGGCGAGCGCCGCGTATCGATCAGCCGACAAGCCCTCGAAATACCTACTGCACACCCTCCTCACATTCTCGGAGTCCGGTGTCGTGTCGACTGAAACGAGGCTCATGTCAGCACCTTCCGCCGAAAGCCACGCTGCTTCCGACTTGTAGTGGGTTCGATCCGCGATCAACTTGTCTATACAGGATTAGACAAGTTGATCATTGCAGAACGTGAGCCGCGACACAACAGCTCCACCCCTGGACAAATTCGCCACCCTCAGCCATAGTCAGTTGTGCCAACTAGTGGCAATTAGATTCCATTAGATGAAATTCGTGAACTACCTCGCTTCGAAGGAGCCCCCCGTGACCACCCAGACCGCGCACGACATCGACAGCGTTGATCTCGCTGAGTTCCGCAGCACCGTCCGAGCCTTCGCCAACGCCGAGATCCAACCCGGAGCAGCCGCACGCGACGAGTCCAAAGAGTTCCCGGCGCAGCTGGTCAAGCGCCTCGGACAGCAGGACCTCATGGGCATTTCCGTGCCGGAGGAATTCGGCGGTCTGGGCCTGTCGACACGAACCCAACTGGTCGCCATCGAAGAAGTTGCACGCACCGACGCCGCACTGGCATCGATTTACACCGCGCACTATCTGGGCCTCGAGCCGATTCTCGTCGGCGGTTCCGAAGAGCAGAAGCACCGCTGGTTGCCCCAGCTCGCGTCGGGCGAACTGCTGGCCGGATTTGCACTCACCGAACCCGACGCCGGCTCCGACATCGCCTCGATGCGTACCGTCGCTCGACGCGAGGACGACGGCTGGCATCTCTCCGGATCCAAGACGTACATCTCCAACGCGAAGGAAGCCGACCTGGTCGTGCTCTTCGCCAAGACGGACCCGAGCGCAGGATTCCGAGGCATCACCGCCTTCGTCGTCCCCAAGGGCACTCCGGGAATCAGTTACTCGGAGCCGCAGGACAAGATGGGAATTCGTTCGGCTCCGACATATACCGTCTACCTCGACGACGTCGTGCTGCCGCTCGACTCGGTGATCGGCACCGAAGGTCGCGGCGGCAACATCGCCTTGACCGCACTGAACCGTGCGCGCATCGACGTGGCGGCAATGGCGAACGGCATCGCTTTGCGCGCTTGGGAACTGGGACGTGAGTACGCCACCGAGCGAAAGCAGTTCGGCACGCCGATCTTCGACTTCCAGGCAATTCAGCTACTCCTCGGTGGCTGCGACGCGCAACTGGTCGCGTCACGCGTCACCGCAGACTGGGCCGCCGACGTCAAGGACGCCGGTCAGGACATCCGCCGCGCCGCATCGATTTCGAAGTACGTCGCCACCGAGGCCTGCTTCTCGATCGTCGATCAAACCGTGCAGATCCACGGTGGCGCGGGATTCATGCGCGAATCGGAAATCGAACGCCTGTACCGCGATTGCCGCATTCTCCGCATCTTCGAGGGCACCTCGCAGATCCAATTGCTCACCATTGCCGGCAACGCTCCGTCGCCGCGTTCCACCGATTTCTGAAAGGCACGGACATGTCTGCACTTCCACCACTCGACGGCATCCGGGTCATCGACCTCTCGCGCGTCCTCGCCGGACCCTACTGCACCGCACTGCTTTCCGACGCCGGTGCGGACGTCGTCAAGATCGAATCCGAACACGGTGAAGACTCGAGGCACCTCGGCCCGTTCCGCGACGGCGAGAGCATCTACTTCAACGTGCTCAATCGTGGCAAGCGTTCGGTGGCACTCAACCTCAAGAACGACGAGGACCGTGAGGCGCTGCTGACGCTCATCGAGACCGCCGACGTCGTCGTGGAAAACTTTCGCCCTGGCGTCACCAAGCGCCTGGGAATCGACTACGAGGCTGCGCGGGCTCGCAATCCGCGGATCGTGTACGCGTCGATCTCCGGTTTCGGCCAGGACGGACCCATGTCCGGCGCCGCCGCCTACGACCTTGTAGTCCAGGCTCTTTCGGGAATCATGAGCATCACCGGTTCGGAAGAATCCGGCCCGACCCGGCTGGGTGAGTCGTTCGGAGACCTGGTCGCCGGGCTGTTCGCTGCCTGGGGAATCAGTACCGCCCTGCTGGGCGCTCGGGCGACCGGGCTCGGGCAGCATCTGGACGTCGCGATGTTCGACAGCATGCTCGCCATGCTGCCGACAGCACACAGCCAACTGCAATCCACCGGACTCACTCCCCCACGCGTCGGCAACCGTCATCCGGTGTCAACACCGTTCGACACCTACAAGGCCGACGACGGTCTCTTTGTCCTCGCGGTTGCCAGCCAATCCGGCTTCGAGAAATTGGCGCAGACGATGAATCGCATCGACCTGATCGCAGATCCTCGATTTGCCGACGACACCGCCCGGACCGAGAACGAGCCGGCACTGCGCAAGGAGATCGAAAACTGGGCTGCCGGAAAGACCGTCGCCGACGTGGTCGGCATTCTCGGCGACGCGGGCCTCGCCGGCTCGGAGATCTGGGACGTCCAGCAGGCACTCACCTCCGCACAGGCCGAGTATCGCGGAGTCGTCGAATCGTTCGAGCACCCGGTAGCAGGAAAGATCTCCTACGTACGACAACCCGTCGTGTTCGGTGAGAGCCAACGCCCCGATGTCCGCCGCAGCCCCCTGCTGGACGAGCACCACGGTGAGGTACTGCCGGGCTCGCGATAGATTCAGCGCAGACATCCCTCGGCACTTGGAGTAGGACATGGCCCCCGGCGACGTGACCCGCAGCGCGAATCGCACGTTCGAACTTCTCGGTGCGATCGTCGAGCACGGCGGATTGACGCTCGGCGACGCCGCCAAGGCAACCGATCTGGCAACCAGTACCGCCCTTCGCCTGATCAGAAGCCTCGAACAAACCGAGTTCGTCGTTCGCGGCGAGGACAACGTCTATCGCGTCGGCCCGCGGCTACTGCAAATCGGAGCTCGCGCTCTCGGCGACAATCAACTGTTGCCGAGAGCCCGGCCCGCGATGAAGGCCATCGCCGAAACCACGAGGGAGTCGACCTACCTGTCGACGATGGGACCGAAAGACACTGCGCTGTATCTCGATCAGATCGAGGGCACGCACGCGATCCGCCACATGGGGTGGGTCGGACAGAGTGTTCCCCTGGACGGCACCGCCGTCGGCGCAGCGTTGAGCGGCAAGGTAGGTGAGAGCGGGTACGCCATTGCGCACGACACCATCGAGGATCACTCGACCGGAGTTGCCGCGCCGATCTACAACGCAGTCGGTCAGATAGCCGGAGCGCTCAGCGTCGTCGGCCCGACATTCCGTCTGACGGACGAGGTCTGCGCCAGCCACGGTCGCGTCTTGGTGGAGCACTGCGCACGGTTGTCCGCGGAACTCGGCAGCCAGACTCCCTGACCACCCCGAGCGCTTGGCGATTCAGTCTCGTATCCGAGACAATGTGGTTCCCCGCTCCGGATTTCCTACCTACTCGTAAGGACACACCCCACATGACGACGAGCCGCGTGAAATCTGCTGAGCGCGTGCTCGACGTGCTCGATCTCCTGGCCCGCCGGGGGGTGCCGCTGGTGACGGCCGAAATCTCGAGCGCCCTCGACCTGCCGAAAAGTACGACGCATCATCTACTCAATGTCATGCGAGATCGACGGTTCGTCTCGTACTGGGCTGATCAACGCGCCTGGACCCTGGGTGTCTCGGCGTTCGAAGTCGGCGCGTCGTACATGCGCTCGGGCCCACTTCACCGTGAGGGCCAACGATTCATGCTGGCACTCACTCAGTCGACGGATGAGACGTCCCATCTGGCGGTACTACAGGGATCTGACGTCATCTACCTCGACAAACGTGAACCACTGAAGCCGGGCGTGCGATTGGTGACCGAAATCGGGACTCGCCTTCCAGCGCATCTCACCGCAGTCGGGCGCGCGATTCTGAGCCGTCTGGACGTGGAACAGATCAGCGCGCTCTACGAGGGATACACCTGGCCGACGCGGACCGGAACGGGACCGTCGACGCTCGCCGAACTGCGAGAACTGCTCGCCGCAGCACGTGAGAGCGGATATGCGGTCGAAGCGAATGCGACGACATCCGGAATCAATTGCATCGCCAGCCCCGTGATCACGCGGGACGGTCGTCCGGTCGCAGCTCTCGGCGTCACCTTCCTCTCGGGCTCCAAATCGGCCGAGGAGAGTGCCCTGATCGCCGACCGAGTGCGCGCCGTCAGCGCCGAGTTCTCCGCCGATCTCGGAGATCGAATGGTGGAGACCCCGACCGCAGACATGTAGCCAATTTCTCCGTTCCGTACTTTTCGGGCCTTGTTTTCGTCTCATATTCAAGACTAGAGTCTCGTATACAAGACTTGCTGAATCACCACCGCATCATCATTGGAGTCCCATGAACGCCACCCCTGCCACCCATACAGCCACCCGAACCATTGAGGTCGGAATCGGGGCTGTCACCATCGCCGACGTCGTCGACGTCGCGCGCAACGGTTACGGCGTCGCATTGACCGCGGAATCACTGACCGCGATCGCCGAAAGTCGTGCACGCATCGAGGCCCTGGCCGCAGATCCCACGCCGGTCTACGGGGTTTCCACCGGATTCGGCGCACTTGCCACCCGGCACATTCCGGCGCATCTGCGGACGCAGTTGCAGCGCAGCCTGATCCGCTCACACGCGGCAGGTTCGGGACCGGAAGTCGAACGCGAAGTGATCCGGGCCTTGATGCTTCTGCGCCTGTCGACGCTCGCCACCGGAAGGACCGGAGTGCGCCCCGTGGTCGCACAGGCGTACGCCGACCTACTCACCGCAGGCATCACCCCGGTGGTGCACGAATACGGCAGCCTCGGATGCTCGGGAGATCTGGCACCACTGGCTCATGTGGCGATGGCAATCATCGGCGAAGGTTCCGTCCGCACCGCCGACGGTGAACTCACCGATGCGGCAACGGCATTGGCTGCCCATGGCCTCGAACCGGTGGTTCTGGCCGAGAAAGAAGGCCTCGCACTGATCAACGGTACCGACGGGATGCTCGGCCAACTGGCCCTTGCGATCACCGATCTCGATCATCTGCTCAAGTTGGCCGACATCGCTGCCTCCATGAGCGTCGAGGGCTTGCTCGGCACAGATCAGGTGTTCGCCGCGGACCTCCAAACGCTTCGCCCCCACCCCGGCCAGGGCGCGGCCGCGTCGAACATGGTGCGTCTGCTTGCCGATTCCCCGATCGTCGCCAGCCATGCGGGCCCTGACTGCACCAGGGTTCAAGACGCGTACTCACTGCGGTGCGCACCGCAGGTCGCCGGCGGCGCACGCGACACCGTCGATCACGCCCGCCTCGTCGCCGGGCGCGAATTGGCCAGTGCTGTCGACAATCCCGTTGTCACCCTCGACGGACGGGTTCGATCCAACGGTAACTTCCACGGAGCTCCCGTGGCTTACGTCTTGGACTTCCTCGCCATCGTGACCGCGGATGTCGCGGGTATCAGCGAACGCCGAACCGACCGCTTCCTCGATGTTGCGCGCAACCACGGTCTGACTCCCTTCCTTGCCGACGACCCCGGAGTCGACAGCGGACTGATGATCGCGCAGTACACACAAGCTGCCGTCGTGTCCGAACTCAAGCGACTCGCGAGCCCCGCCAGCGTCGATTCGATTCCCTCCTCGGCCATGCAGGAAGATCACGTCTCCATGGGATGGTCGGGTGCACGTAAGCTCCGCCGGTCCATCGACGGTCTCACCCGAGTTCTCGCGATCGAGATACTCACTGCAGCACGAGGAATCGATTTGCGATCCCCACTCGAGCCCTCACCAGCCACCGGAGCCGTCCTTCGGACCCTGCGCGAGAAGGTGCAGGGGCCGGGCACCGATCGCTTCCTGTCCCCCGAGATCGAGGCCGCGGTGGACTTGGCGGCATCCGGTGCACTCGTTGCGGCCGCGGAGAACGCGATCGGCGCCCTGGCATGAGCGCGCCCGGAGCGCTGCGGCCTCGCCCCCGACCCGAAATCGAAGCACTCCCTCGATACTCCAAAGCCGCCGGCCTCGAGCAGGTTCGGTGGCGGGCGTCGAGCAACGAGTCGACGGTTGCACCCTCGGCGGCAATTCTCGAGGCCGTCAATCTCGCGGCCTCACACTCGCACTTGTATCCGTCGCTGTTCGGCGACACGCTGATCGCCCGGTTGAGCGACCGCCTGGGCGTCGGCGACGACCAGGTATTGGTCGGCGCCGGGTCATTGGCACTGCTCCAGCAGGTATTGACCGCATACACGGGCCCGGGCACCGAAGTCGTCTACCCGTGGCGCAGCTACGAGGCGTACCCGATTCTGATCGGAATCGCCGGGGCGAGCGGTGTACCCGTCGCACTCGATTCCGAACACCGGCACGATCTGAGTGCAATGGCGGCAGCCGTGACTCCGCAGACCCGCGCGGTACTCGTCTGCAACCCCAACAATCCGACCGGAAGCGAGTTCTCGACCGCCGAGTTCGTCTCGTTCGCACGCTCGATCCCGGGTGACGTCCTCATCCTTCTGGACGAGGCTTACCGGGAGTTCGCGACCAGCGATGTCGACGGCGTCGACCTGCTTCGAGCCTTTCCCAACATAGTCGTATTCCGAACCTTCTCCAAGGCTTACGGATTGGCCGGCCTTCGGGCCGGCTATGCCATCACCAATCCGGCGATCGCAGCGGACCTTTCSAGCGCGGCACCGCCCTTCGGGCTCAGCGCCGTTGCCGAGGCCGCGGCCTGCGCAGCGTTGACCGATCCGGCGCACACCGATTCGATAGTCGAAACGGTAACCGCGGGTCGCGCTCACCTACGTGAGCAACTCGCTGTGCGCGGCGTCGAGTCCGTCCCCAGCGGAGCGAACTTCGTCTGGATCCCTCTCGGCGAGAGAGCTTCTGCACTAGAAGCGGCTTGCGTCGCCCAGGGTGTCTCGGTCCGGATGTTCCCCGGCGAGGGAGTGCGGGTCACCGTCGGCGAGCGGGCCGCAGAAGACGCCGTGATCGCGGCTGTGGACGCTCTCGCACACAACCTTTGACCGACTGGAGAAAAGAATGTCCGTCCACGAACTCGCTCGGTCGATCGGTTCGAGTCGCCTGATCACCGACCCGGCGGTAATGGACTCGTACCGTCGCGACGAGGCCCATCTCGCCGAACCCGGCCATCCGGCAGCCGTCATGCTCGCTGAAACTGCGGCCGACATTTCCGAGGCTCTGAAATGGGCTACTGCTCACCGTGTCCCGGTGGTAACCCGCGGTGCGGGAACCGGTTTGGCGGGTGGCGGGGCAGCCGTCGAGGGCTGCCTGGTCATCTCGACCACTCGCATGCGCTCGATTCTCGAGGTCAATCCGGACGATCAGCTGGCTGTCGTGGAAGCCGGGGTGATCAACGCTGACATCAGCCGAGCAGCAGACGAGTACGGGCTGATGTACGCCCCCGATCCGAGCAGCTTCGAGATCTCCACGATCGGCGGAAACATCGCCACCAACGCCGGTGGACTGCGTTGCGTGAAGTACGGCGTCACCCGCGATTCAGTCCTGGGTCTCGAGGTTGTGCTCGCCGACGGTCGGATCGTGCGGACAGGCCGAAGGACCGTCAAAGGTGTTGCGGGATACGACTTGACCAGTCTTCTCGTCGGTTCGGAAGGAACACTCGGAGTCGTCACGAGTGCCACGCTCAAGTTGCAGCCCAAGCCCAAGAGAGCACCGGTCACCGTCGTCGGCAGTTTCGACTCTCTCCGCTCCGCAGCGGACGCGGTTGCCGCGGTCGTTCGCGACGGGATCGGGCCGAGCCTGCTGGAGCTGATCGATCGAGCAACCCTTCGCGCAGTCGACGACTGGAAACGAATCGGGTTGGAAGACAACACTGCCGCGATGCTGATCGCACAGGCCGATGGGGTCGACGCCGACGCAGCAGCCGCGGCGATGCAGAAACACTTCGAGCAGGCCGGCGCCGATTTTGTCGCCGTCTCACAGGACGCAGCAGAAGCCGCACAGCTACTCGAGATTCGCCGACTCGCCTATCCGGCATCCGAACGACTCGGTCAATGTCTGGTGGAAGACGTCGGGGTCCCGCGGTCGAAACTGCCCGACATGCTCGAAAGTATCGACCGGGCGGCCGCCGAGCACTCGGTCAAGATCATGACCGTCGCGCACGCGGGTGACGGCAACGTCCATCCGACCTTCGTCTTCGACCGCACAGCCGACGGCTCGGTCCCCGAAGCCGTGTGGACCGCCGCGGACGAGGTCTTCCGGCGTGCTCTCGAACTCGGCGGAACTCTGACCGGAGAGCACGGCGTCGGCGTTCTGAAGCGTCGCTGGCTCTCTCTCGAGCTCGGCGAGGACAGCATGCAACTGCACCGATCGATCAAGGCCGCGTTCGATCCACTCGGAATCCTCAACCCTGGTAAGGGTTTCTGATTCTCGAGCGGTGTTACACAGCATTTACGCGAAATCGGGTTTCAGGTATTGACGCCTGTATATACAGGCATATACATTTATCCGCAGTGACAGTGACCCAGCGCACAGAGCACCAGGCGCAAAGCACCAAGCACGAAGAAGGTGGGCAATACCCCGACGTCGATTCCGTCGCTCGACGGGCTCGCAGCAGAAAGACAGGCCTATGACTCACGATGGACCGGCCGAGGTCATCCTCACTCCGGAACGACGCACTATCGACGTCGTCCCGGATGCAGAACGACACGGCACCCCGCGCAGCCAGTTCACTCTCTGGTTCGGCGCCAACATGCAGATCACGGCAATCGTCGACGGTGCTCTCGCCGTCGTATTCGGCGCGGACGCCATCTGGGCAATCGTCGGACTTCTGATCGGCAACATCTTCGGTGGCGCTGTCATGGCGCTTCACTCCGCACAGGGCCCGCGCATGGGCCTCCCCCAGATGATCTCGAGTCGCGCCCAGTTCGGCGTCAAGGGAGCCGTCGTACCGCTAGTTCTCGTCATCCTGATGTACCTCGGCTTCGCTGCCACCGGCACCGTGTTGGCCGGCCAAGCCGTCAACAAGATCCTGCACATCGACAGCCCCACCGTCGGCATCGTCGTCTTCGGTCTCCTCACCGCATTCGTCGCGGTCACCGGCTACAAGCTGATCCACATCGTCGGCAGGATCGCCACCGTCGTGGGCATCGTCGGATTCTCCTACCTGGCCGTTCGACTGTTCCTCGAGTACGACGTCGCCTCGTACGTCGGTATCAAGGGCTTCGACATCGTCACCTTCCTGCTCGCGATCTCGCTGGGCGCCGGTTGGCAGCTCACGTTCGGCCCGTACGTCGCCGACTACTCGCGTTACCTGCCGCGCAGCACCTCCGAGAGCACTACCTTCTGGTCGACGTTCCTCGGTAGCGTCATCGGATCACAGTGGTCCATGACCTTCGGCGCCCTCGTCGCGGCCTGCGCCGGCGACGCGTTCCTGGGTAACCAGGTCGGCTTCATGGGAGATCTGGCCGGACCCGCTGCCATCGCCTTCCTGATCTACTTCGTCATCCTGGTCGGCAAGCTGACGGTGAACGTGCTCAACGCGTACGGCGGATTCATGTCGATCCTGACCACCGTCACAGCCTTCAACGGCCAGTCACGAATCTCGAGCACCGCCCGTACCCTCTACATTCTCGGGTTCACCGCCGTCTCGGTGTTGATCGCGATCGCCGCCAGCGCCGACTTCCTGGACAACTTCAAGAACTTCGTCCTGGTGTTGCTGATGGTGTTCACGCCGTGGAGTGCGATCAATCTGATCGACTACTACCTGATCTCCAAGGAGCGCATCGACATTCCGGCGCTCTACGACGTCAACGGTCGATACGGAGCATGGAACTTCACCGCATTGGCTTGCTACGCCGCCGGCGTTCTCGCCCAGATCCCGTTCCTCGCCCAGAAGATGTACACCGGCCCCGTCACGGACATGCTCGGCGGCGCCGACATCTCCTGGATCGTCGGCATCGTGTTCACCGGGCTGATCTATTACCCGCTCGCCAAACGCACCAGCAATCCACCTTCGTCGATGATCTACCCCGATCACACCGCGATGACCGACTCTCGCGTCTGATCCCCCAACATCTTTCGAACTTCAGTTAAGCAAGGAGAACACCATGGAAATCAGCACCCCCGGCCACGAGCCGCGCCCCGTCCGTGCTCCCCGCGGCCCCGAGCTCACGACGCTCGGTTGGCAGCAGGAGGGCGCCCTGCGCATGCTCATGAACAACCTCGACCCCGATGTTGCCGAGCACCCGGACAGCCTCGTCGTCTACGGCGGAACCGGTCGCGCAGCACGTAGTTGGGCGGCATTCGACGCCATGGTCGCCACGCTGAAGACGCTGAAGAACGACGAGACCATGCTGGTGCAGTCCGGCAAGCCGGTCGGTGTCTTCCGCACCAACGAGTGGGCACCGCGAGTGCTGATCGCCAACTCCAACCTCGTCGGTGACTGGGCGAACTGGGAAGAGTTCCGCCGTCTCGAAGACCTCGGCCTGACCATGTACGGCCAGATGACCGCAGGCTCTTGGATCTACATCGGCACCCAGGGAATCCTGCAGGGCACCTACGAGACCTTCGGCGCCATCGCGAAGAAGCGCTACAACGGATCGCTCGCCGGAACGATCACCCTCACTGCGGGTCTCGGCGGAATGGGCGGCGCTCAGCCTCTCGCCGTCACCATGAACGACGGCGTCGCGATCTGCGTCGACTGCGACATCACCCGCATCGACCGTCGTATCGCCCACAAGTACCTCGACACCAAGGCCGACAGCATCGAGCACGCGCTCGAACTGGCGACAGCGGCACGTGACGCCAAGAAGCCGCTCTCCATCGGCCTCGAAGGCAATGCGGCAGAGATCTTCCCGGCGCTGCTGGAGATGAAGGCCCCCATCGACATCGTCACCGACCAGACCTCGGCCCACGATCCCCTCGCCTACCTGCCGATCGGGATCGACTTCCCCGACATGAAGATCATGTCGGAGAAGGATCCGCAGAAGTTCACCGAAGATTCCCGCAACGCGATGGCCGCGCACGTCAAGGCCATGGTCGGATTCATGGACGCCGGCGCCGAGGTGTTCGACTACGGCAACTCCATCCGTGACGAGGCCCGCAAGGCCGGCTACGACCGCGCTTTCGACTTCCCAGGATTCGTTCCCGCCTACATCCGCCCGCTCTTCGAAGAAGGTCTCGGCCCCTTCCGCTGGGCAGCTCTCTCCGGTGATCCCAAGGACATCGAGGCCACCGACAAGGCCATCCTCGAACTCTTCCCCGAGAACGAGCACCTGCGTCGCTGGATCACCATGGCAGGCGAAAAGGTTGCCTTCGAGGGCCTTCCGGCCCGCATCTGCTGGCTCGGATACGGTGAGCGCCACCTCGCGGGCCTCAAGTTCAACGAGATGGTCGCCTCGGGCGAACTGTCCGCGCCGATCGCCATCGGCCGCGATCACCTCGACTCGGGATCGGTCGCCTCGCCGTACCGCGAAACCGAATCGATGATCGACGGGTCCGACGCGATCGCCGACTGGCCGCTGCTCAACGCCCTGGTCAACACCGCGTCCGGCGCGTCGTGGGTTTCACTTCACCAAGGCGGCGGCGTCGGTATGGGACGCTCCATCCACGCGGGACAGGTGTGCATCGCCGACGGCACCGAACTCGCAGCCAAGAAGCTCGAAGCGGTTCTCACCAACGATCCCGGGATGGGCGTCATCCGGCATGCGGATGCAGGATACGACCACGCCATCGACACGGCGGCCACGCGCGGCGTCCGTATCCCGATGACCGAGAACTGAAACAGCTCCACCACCTCACCCTGAGTTAGGAATGACATTGACCACGAATGGTTCTCGAACCACAGTTCTGACCAACATCGGAACCCTCGTCACCAATGACCCGACTCTGGGTGAGGGCAAGCTCGGCGTACGACACGACGCGGCAATCGTTTTCGACGACGGCGTTGTTGCTTGGGTCGGCGATTCCGCCGACGCCCCGGCTGCCGATATCGGTCAGGATATCGGCGGTCGGGCCCTGCTCCCCGGTTTCGTGGAGAGTCACTCGCACCTGGTGTTCGGTGGCGAGCGGGCCGAGGAATTCGCAGCTCGCATGGCGGGCGAGAAGTACGCCGCCGGCGGCATTCGCAACACCATCGAAGCGACGCGCTCGGCCACCGACGAGCAATTGCAGGCCAATGTTCGACGCCTACTCGACGAATCCCTGCGCTCGGGCAGCACAACCGTCGAATGCAAGACCGGGTACGGGCAGAACACCGAGAGCGAACTACGCAGCGCACTGATCGCCGGACAGTTCACCGACGAGGTCACACTGCTGGCCGCCCATGTTCCACCACCCGAATATGCCGGCCGCGCCGATGATTACGTCGCCATGGCGTGCGACGAGATGATCCCTGCCTGTGCGCCACACGCGAAGTGGATCGATGTCTTCTGCGAGCGAGGAGCATTCAACCGCGAACAGGCTCATGCAGTCCTGAGCGCAGGCGTCGCCGCCGGACTGATCCCCCGCGTCCACGGCAATCAGCTCGGCGAAGGGCCAGGAGTCCAGCTCGCCGTCGAGATGGGAGCAGCGTCCGTCGACCACGTCACGTACGTCACCGCCGAGGACATCGATGCCCTGGCTCAGAGTTCTACCGTCGCAACGCTGTTGCCCGGCGCCGACTTCTCCACCCGCAACAAGTACCCCGACGCCCGCGCACTGCTCGACGCCGGAGTCACCGTAGCTCTGGGCGCCGACTGCAATCCCGGTACCTGTTACACCACGAGCCTTCCGTTCTGCATCGCAATTGCGGTGCGAGACATGCACATGACGCCCGCTGAGGCAGTCTGGGCAGCCACTGCAGGTGGCGCTCGGGCGCTGCAGCGCACCGACGTCGGAACCCTTTCTCTCGGAACACGTGCCGACGCCATCGCGCTCGATGCACCGTCGTACCTCCACCTCGCCTACCGCCCGGGCGTCCCTCTGGTGCGCGAGGTCTGGAAAAACGGCGCACTCGCCACAAGCTACTGAAATACACTCACCGGGAGGCCGTCGTGGCACATCAGATCGCAGTCGACATCGAACCCAAGCCGTGGACCGGGCGCTCCGACGGCACCACTGCCGAGCATCTGCGGTGGCATCATGCCGTGCAACCGTATTCAGCCGAAACAGCTCCCGGCGACTGTGTTCTGATCGGATTCTCCAGCGACGAAGGAGTCCGCCGCAACAAGGGCCGCCGCGGCGCCGCGGATGGCCCGGACGCATTGCGAGCGGGGTTGGCCTCCATGGCGCTGGCCGAACCACTGCAGATTCAGGACGCGGGAACCGTTGCCGTGTCGGGTGAAGAACTCGAGGCCGGTCAGGCCGCACTCGGGAACGCCGTCAGTGCCGCGCTCGATTCGGGACACTTCCCCGTGGTTCTCGGGGGAGGACACGAAATCGCCTACGGTACATACCTCGGCGTCGCGGGCTCCGAGTTGCGAACCGCCGGAGCCAAACTCGGAATCCTCAACTTGGATGCGCACTTCGACCTTCGTGGCGACCCGATCCCCAGTTCCGGCACGCCCTTTCGTCAGATCGCCGAGGACGAAGCCGCGGCAGGCACCTCACATCAGTACAGCGTGATCGGAATCAGCCAACCGAGCAACACCACTGCTCTGTTCGACACGGCTCACCGCCTTGGCGTTCGCTATCTGCTCGACGAAGAATGCGGAGTGATCGCTCGAGGCGTCGTGGATCAGTTCCTCGCAGACTTCCTCGACGACGTCGATCTGGTCTACCTGACCATCGACCTCGACGTGCTTCCCGCCGCCGTGGCGCCGGGCGTCAGCGCACCCGCGGCCTACGGCGTCAGCCTGGAAACAATCCAATACGTATGTGATCGAGTCACATCCAGCGGAAAGCTCGCGGTTCTCGATGTCGCCGAACTGAACCCGAGCCTCGACATCGACAATCGCACTGCCCGGACCGCTGCTCGCCTGATCCACCGGATAGTCACCAAGCACGTGCCGGTTCGGCGCTAGCATCGGCGCGCCTCCAGCGCATCGAGGATGAGATCGAGACCGTAGGCGAACTCACTCGTGTGGTCGTAAGCCGGACTCAGACCGTGATCGACGATCATCTCGTGAAGGAAGGGCAACTCTTCAGCCGGAAGGTGCTCGAGGATGTCACTCGCAACTTCTTCGACGTCGACGGGCCCGCTGATCGGCAGATTCGCCTCCTGGAGAACATATCCGCCGATGTAGCTGTCGATCAGCGAGGCTCCGTGGGCGGCCATCGGCAGCGTGAACCCGGCCTTCCGGAGGACTCCGAGCACAGCGTCGAGATGACGCATGGTCGCCGAGCCAGGGTTGCGTCGCGAATCCAGCAAACCGAGAGCCCAACGGTGCTGCGACAGGACTGTGCGAGCGGAAAAGGCGCGTCCGCGGATTGCATCTCGCCAATCCGCGCACTCGCTGTCAGGCAGGTCGATCGCCTCGAAGACCGCATCGACGACGCCGTCGAGAATCGCATCTTTGTTGGGCACGTGGTGGTAGAGCGACATCGCCTCGATGCCCAACTCCTGGGCCACCCGTCGCATCGTGACGGCCTCGACACCACCCGCGTCGGCAACGCGGATCGCGCCCTCGATTACGCGAGTCCTGTTCAGCGACTGTCGCGGTTGCCGTGACACACAGACTCCCCTCCGAGGAACGAATACGTTGACAACCTTACATCCGTAAGTCACCCTTACAGGTGTAAGCCAGCCTTACGTTCGTAAGGCGCTCGCGAAGGGAGACCGCAATGCCGATGCCGAGATGGTGGGGACACGTCAACAAGCGAGTGTTCAATCCTCGCGCGATCTCGAGCGGGAAATGGCCGATACTGACACACGTCGGACGCACATCCGGCACGACCTACCGGACACCTCTCGACGCCTATCCGGTCGAGGGTGGCTATGTCTTCATTCTGGTGTACGGATCAGGCTCGGACTGGGTGCAGAACGTCTTGAAAGCGGGAAGCGCTCGACTGTCGGTCGACGAGACGGAGGTGGGCCTCGGCGCCCCGCGCCTCGTCACGAAAGACGAAGCATTTCAAGCACTTTCCTCAGACGTGTCCCAACCCCCGAGACTGCTCCGCATCACCGAGTACCTTCGGATGGATCTGATTACGGCCTGAGGCTGCCCGTCACGCGAGGACCTCACGCACGGCGGACCTGACTTCGTCCATGCTGCAACCGGATTCGATCAGTTCAGTACCCGTATGCACCAGCGAGTTGATCAACTTGGCGGTGAGCTTCGGGTCCGACACGCCACGGAGGCGAAGGGCCTCGACAAGCGGAAGCACAAGACTGTCGTGCATTTCCATGATCCGCGAATCTCGAAACGTTTGCGGGGTCAGCGTCGCCAGCGCTCCGACTATCGCATGCTCCCCGTCGGCAACCAGCTGGAGGTTTGCCTCGACGTACGCCCATACCGGATCGTCTGCGCCTGCCATCGCTTCGACGATCTTGTCGTTCCAGCGCGGGAACATGTCTTCGACGACGGCACTGAGGAGATCTTCTCGGGACCGGAAGTAGTGGTAGGCACTCGACCTGGCGAGCCCGGCCTTCGCTGCCACCTCACCGAGCCCCGGCGGCCGGTCCGGGGTCTCGGACAGAAGAGCGTGTGCAGCGTCGAGGAGGGCACGCCGCTGAGCAGCACGATGCTCGACCACAGTGGGGGCATCGATCCTCGGCACCGAATCTCCTCCAGTCCCCTTGCGGGCTTACTCGCTCTGACGCAATCGACCGTCAACCATTTCGAGGATGCGGTCGCAGTGCCCGAGCACGTCGTGATCGTGGGTCACCATGATCGTAGCGACGCCGGCCTCGTGAGTTTCGCGCGAGAGCAGTTCAACCACCTCATGGCTACGCTTGCGGTCGAGAGCAGCCGTCGGCTCGTCGACGAGCAGTAGCGAGGGATTGCTCATCAATGCCCGAGCGATACCGACGCGCTGTCGTTCACCGCCGGAGAGTTGACCAGGTCGACGATCCGCACGGTGGCTCATACCGACCGAGTCGAGCAATTCCTCGGGATCGCGCCCCGGCCGCCCCGTGAGCTTGGGAATCAGCCGAAGCTGATCGCGCGCCGTCAGCGCTGGAATCAGATTGCCGGATTGAAAGACGAAGCCGACCTTGTCTCGTCGAAGTTTGGCCAATGCACGGGCCGGCATCGCCGACACGTCGACGCCGTCGATGACAATCGTTCCACTCGACGGCCGACCGAGTCCGCCTGCCACAGCGAGCAAGCTCGACTTTCCAGCCCCTGACGGCCCGACGATCGCGACGAGTTCGCCGCCCGTGACCTCGAGGTCCACGTTGTCGAGGGCGAGCACTGTGGAGTCACCGTCACCGAATCGAAGACTGACAGCGGTCAATACCAGTCCGGTAGTGGTTTTTTCGACTGTGGTCATCGGTTTTCCCCCAATGCGGTGAGCGGGTTGACACGCGTAACGCGGACGATGGAAACGGCTGCGCCGATCAGCCCGAGTACCGCCAAGAGCACTGCGCCGTTGACGACAGGGCCGGACTCCAGAGCGAACGGCATCCCACCGCCTTCGAGTCCCGAGCCGAGCCCCAAGCCCAGCAACACACCGATGCCGATGGAACCAAGCAGCACTACCAGTGCCTGTGCCATGCCGTCGCGAAGCAGAAAGCCGGTGGAGGCTCCCATCGCACGCAACACTGCGAGTTCGCGACCACGCTGAACTGTCCAGATACTGAAGAATGCGCCGACGACCAGTGCGGAGATCGCGTACAGAAACGCCTTGATCATCGACATTGTCATCATTTCCGCGGAGAAGCCCGGTGAGGAGTCGAAAGATTCCTCGAGCGTCTTTGCAGACGTTCCCGCCGCCGCATCTCCCGACACGAGGTCCGGCACTACATCGTCCAGGCCCCGAATCGCAACGACACTCGCTTCGGAATAGGCACTGGCGTTGGCGGTTTCGCCGATCTTGGCACCGGCGTGGACCTCCTGCCAGGTACGCAGGGGCAGGTAGGCGACGTCGACGTGACCGAAAGTGCGCTTGTCTTCGGTGAATCCGACAACTGTCAGCTCCGTACCGAGTCGATCGAGTATCACGGTGTCACCGATCGCAACACCATCATCACGGAAGGTAGAGCTGACGACGATGTCCGTGTCGGCTTGCAGTCCCCTCCCGTCGGCGGTGACGGGCTCGAGGAAGGAGCCAGGTTCGATACCGAAGAGCGTGAGATCGACAGGCGTGCCACTGCGAGTTTTTGCATTGACGATCATGTTGCCGAAGAGTCCGGCGTCTTGGACATCGGGTTGCATGCGCCATGCCTGCGCCTGCTCCTCGGTGACGACCGAGCGCGAAAACGCCGAGTCGGCTTTGGTGTCCGGCGCGAAGGCAAACGCCTGAATCGGCGTCCGCTGCAAAGCGGACACACCATCATTGACCAGGCCGGACGAGAGGCCGGACAGGATCACCATCAGGATCGAGATGAGGGCAACCACGGCACCCATCAAGAGGAATCGATTTCGCGCAAACCACAGTTCACGCAGGGCGAGGAACATTCGGGAAGCTCCAAAGTCGTCGGTGCGAGTTACGCCGACTTTTATCGACGCCTTGTCGAAATCATATCGACAAGGCGTCGAAAAACTATGTGAGGTGCGTTACTACTATTCGTAGTAGACATCGTGAGGCGCTGAGCGTCGTATCAGTCCCCGACGCCCACTGGCCGATCGCCGACAATCGAGATTCGATCCATCACACGACGAGCCGGGAAGTAGTCACTGGCCGCGTAATGCTGGCAGGTCCGATTGTCCCAGAAGGCAACAGTATTCGGCTCCCACTTCAGTCGGACCTGGAATTCCGGACGATTGACGTGGCGATACAGCATCGTGAGAAGTTCGTTCGATTCCTCTTCGGATACGCCCAAGATCCGTTGCGTGAAGGTCATGTTGACGAACAACACCCGCCTGCCGCTTTCCGGAATGACCCGAACCACCGGATGCTGCACCGCGGGGAACTTCGGACGCAACATCTCGACCGCATCCGCCGGCATCGACCTGCCGAACGAGTTGATCCAATCATGTTCTGCAACAAGCG
Organism: Rhodococcus sp. P4_F3_2; assembly: GCF_056401335.1. Classification (NCBI taxonomy): domain Bacteria; kingdom Bacillati; phylum Actinomycetota; class Actinomycetes; order Mycobacteriales; family Nocardiaceae; genus Rhodococcus; species Rhodococcus sp. P4_F3_2. The sequence continues at coordinate 23,081 of NZ_JBFUJN010000001.1, read as the reverse complement.
GGTCGATACGCTTCTTGACGTCTTCCGGAAGCAGATCGTAGGCAGCAGCGGTGTCAGCCCACAACGTGTCACCACCCACCTCTGGCACCTCGACTGCACGAAGTACGGCGGCAAATGAAGGAAACTCGTGCCACGTCACGTCGTTGTGCCAGTTGTTCTCGACGCCGCCGACCATCGCATCCTTGGCCAGCGTCGTGACATCGACGTCCGTCTGCCCTGGCTGCGTGTACTTGAAGAACGGATGCTGTTCGAGATCGCCCCAACGCTCGGCAAAAGCTCGATGTTCCGCTCGGCCGAGGTCCTGATCCCGAAAGAAGAGGACTTTCCATTCGAGGAGAGCGCGGCGAAGTTCCGCAATCACGGCATCAGACAGGTCCCCACCGAGTCGAATACCGGAGATTTCCGCTCCGATCGTCGGCGTGACCGCCTTGACCGCACAGTGTTCGTACGGCGCCGCAACTACCGACTCGGGATTCCGGCGAGCGACAAGTGGACCATAGGCAGCAAGCGGATCGGTGGGGATCGGAAAGATCGTTGCCGCAGGCAAAAGGGTAGCCATCAAGGCACTTCCTCGGAATCGACGGTGTCGTAACGGACAAAATCCAGATTAAGGTTATCTCCTTAAAGTGTCAACGGTCACGTTGTCCGGCGCGCACCTTGACCCTGACGCCGCGTCAGGGTTGGAGAATGGTTTCCACAGACGAAATCCGAATCGACAAACGGGAGGGCGAGGCGATGATGACCATCGGCGAGCTGGCGAATCTGGCCGGCACCACCGTCAGATCCGTGCGCTACTACCACTCGAACGGGCTTCTCGAAGAACCACAACGCCAACCCAACGGCTACCGCATGTACCGGGCGGTGGACCTGGCACGACTGAGCCGCATCCGCCGCCTGCGCGATCTGGGGATTCCTGTTGCCAAGATCGCCGAACTGCTCGACGGCGACGCTCACGACACCCGGTCCGCACTCGACGCACTCGACAAGGAACTGGCAGCCAAGGCCGAACAGATCGCGGTTCAACGTGCTCACATCGAGTCGCTACGCCGCAACGCCGATCCCGAACTACCCGACGCGTTTTCGGAAGTGCTCGCACAGTACGTCGTTGCCGGTGCACCGACAGCGTGGATCGACAACGAGCGCGAACTCCTGATTCTCGCGCTCACCGTCTCCGGGGGTGATCCCGAAGTCTGCGATTCACTCCTGAGCGCACACCGCCGGGCGTTGGCGAAGCCGAACCGCAAGCAGGCAATCGAATTGATTACTCGCATGTACGCCCTCACCGACGCTCCGGCGGACGCCGACACGATTGCGGCCCTTGCCATTCAGTTCTGCGATTTCACCGAGAGAGTGCTTCCTGAACAGGCCGCACCGGAACGCCCTTCACCCACCCGGTTGGTAGCGGTGCTGCGCGAGCACCAAGCAGATCGAAGAACCCCGACCCAGGAAAGATTCGCGAAGGCTGTAGCGGCCGAGTTCGCTGCCCGCCAGTCTCGACCCTGAAACTCCGCCACTGAATCCCCACATCGGAAGTGGGGTGATCAACGCTGCCCGAAAATGGGCTCGAAACAAGGACACGACACGACAATGACTGGATCCATCATGCCCAGATCACGCACGCCTCGACCACGAAAGTGGCTGGCTACCACAATCGCCGCTGCCGCACTCGCAGTACCTGCGCTGGCGGCGTGCTCGGATCCTGCTGCTCCGCAGGAAGATCCACAATCGAATCTCAGCGCGTTCTACGACCAGGATGTCGAATGGGGGCCATGCGCCACAGACACCGGAACATCGACGGCAAGTGACTGTGCCATGGTCACAGTACCTTTGGACTATTCCGCCCCTGACGGCAAGACGATCGAAGTGGCGATCTCGCGGGTCGCATCCACCGACCCTGCACAGCGACGCGGGATCCTGCTCACCAACCCTGGTGGCCCGGGTGGCCGAGGACTGGGATTGCCCGAGATTCTGAATGCCGGGATGACACCGGAAGTCGCAGCGGCATACGACGTCATCGGCATGGACACCCGAGGGCTCGGCAAGAGCACGCCGATCGACTGCGGCGTCGAGCAGATGACATGGATGCGTTCACCGGGTACCACAGAGGAAGGGTGGAACGAAAGTGTTGCGCTCGCACGCGAGGCCGCTGACACATGCTGGGACAAGTACCCGGACTATCTGCCGCACATCAATACTCAGAACATCGCCCGCGACCTCGACGTGATTCGTGGCGCCCTCGACCAGGAGAAGGCGTCGTACTTCGGGTGGTCGTACGGCACATATCTTGGTGCGACCTATGCGCAAATGTTCCCAGACAGGACCGACCGTGTGGTTCTCGACAGCGCACCGGACCCGAAGAAATACGGTTACGAGATGTTCCAGGACATGGGCCCGGCCAATGAGAAAGCGATCGACGGATTCTCACAGTGGGCAGCAGAACGCAATTCCACCTATGCACTCGGATCGACGCCCGCCGAAGTTCGCGCCCTCATCGAGAAGCTGATCTCGGACGCTGCCACCACTCCGATTCAGATCGGTGACTACGCCGTCGACGATCACGTCCTTCCATTCCTGATGTACGTCAACGGAACCGGGGACACCGAAAAGGAAAGCGAGGCATTCGCGCAGGTATTGGTTCAGTTGCGCGAACTCGCCGCAGGCAAGACCGTCGAGGACATCCATCCCCAGCTGACGGGACTGATGCAGGCGTGGTTCCAGACCGAATTGGGGACCGGCCCTGACTATGCCGGAACAATCGCCATTGTCTGCGGAGACGTGTCGATGCCGAGCGATCCCGCGTGGTATCGCAACAAGTTGGAGGAGCACCGTGGTGATCAGCCGATCTTCGCCGGCACGCACAACACGATCATGCCCTGCGCGTTCTGGCGCAGTGAGGCCCCGAAGCGGATCGACATCGACAACAACGTTCCGGCATTGCAGATCCAGGCAACCGGTGACACCCGCACGACGTACGACGAAGGCCTCGGCATGCACGAAGCGATGAAAGGCTCACGGCTCGTGACAGTTCCAGGCCGCACTCATGCGGTGTTCCCGGGCTACGCGAATACTTGCGCAAACGCCGCCGTCAACTCGTACCTGCTCGACGGCTCACTGCCCGCCGAAGACGTGGTGTGCGAGTCGTGACGATATCCGGCGATCCCATCACCGGAAGACCTGCGTGATCTGATGCGCGATTGCCCCTCGACAATCGCGCATCAGGCAGACAGAATAGTTCGGTGAGTCCCATTCATCGGGCCGATGGCGAGGTTTCCGCAATTGGTCGTTCCACCGAGATCCTGAAGACTTTTCGTGACAGCTCAGGCGTTCTCAGCGCAGCAGCGCTTGTTCGACGGACAGGCATGGCCAAAACAACGGTGTATCGAATGGTCGACGATCTCGTCCGAGTCGGGTTGCTCGAACGGCAAGGAACCAACTACCGCTTGGGTCTCCTCCTGTTCGAGATCGGCGAATCTGTTCCACGGCAGCGAAACCTCCGCGAAGCAGCGCGGCGCCACCTTTCGGCCTTGCGTGAAGCAACGGGGCACAACGTGGGACTCGCTGTATTGGACGGTTTCGACGTGGTTTACCTTGATGTCTTCCGTGGCGACGACGGACCACGCCTTCCGCAGCAAATCGGTGGTCGGTGGCCTGCACACGCAAGTTGTTCCGGCAAAGCAGTATTGGCGTTCACCAACTCTCGGGATTTCACGATGCCCACTGTCCTCGAAGCACACACCGAGAACACCATCACCGACCCCGAACTCTTCCACCGAGAACTGGATCGTGTTCGCAAGCGTGGTGTCGCCTTCGACCGCCAGGAAGCATTTCCCCGGATCGTCGGCGCCGCAGCACCAATATTCGGCCCGGACGAAGACGTCCTCGGCGCCATCTCCATTTCCGGTATGGCAGGCCGAATAAATCTGACCCGTATCGACGCGGCGGTGCGGACGACGGCAATCGCCATCTCACGTGATCTCTCGAGTGCCCAGTCCGTCGTCCGCCCTGTCCTACAACGACGCTGACGCCGTCAACCGCGCCCGACGTACGGCATCCGGTTTGCCATGATCGTCAGAGTCGGGACATTCACGTCGAGTGGTAGATCTATCAGTTGCACAACGGTGTTCGCGACATGACGAGGATCGAATGTCGGCTCGGGCCTGGTGGTGCCGTCAGCTTGTCGTGCCGAGTGGCCGATTCCGGCTGTCATGTCAGTTGCCGCATTGCCGATGTCGATTTGACTGCAACAGATGTCGAATTCTCGGCCGTCGAGAGAGATCGACTTCGTCAAACCTGACACACCGTGTTTGGTCGCGGTGTAGGCGGCACTGTCAGGCCGGGGCGTGTGAGCGGAGAGCGACCCGTTGTTGATGATCCGGCCTCCTCTCGGATCCTGTGTTTTCATGATACGAATCGCTTCACGCGCACAAAGGAATACGCCGGTGAGATTGGCTGCGACTGTCGCGTTCCACGCTTCAGGATCGATCTCGTCCACACTCCCCGACGGACCGAATGTCCCTGCGTTGTTGACAAGCACATCGAGTCTGCCGAAACGCTCAGTCACGGATGTGAACAACCGGTGAACCGATTCGGGCGAGGACACATCAGCGGGAATTACCACTGCACGCTCGTGACCCCCACCTGTCGCTTCCAAGCTCACGCTGTTTCGACCAGCCAATACAACGTGGTGTCCTGCATCGAGTAGACCTCTGGCCATTGCGCGGCCGAGTCCCGACCCTGCACCGGTCACGACCACGACTCGGCCGACACGCTCAGTGATTGTCACCGTGTACCTCCGTTCCACGCCTGCCCACCAGGAAATCGAAATCGACTCCGCGGTCGGCCTGCATCACATGATCCACGAACAGTCGTTGATACCCACTCGTACTCTTTTGTACGCGTGGCGGCAACGCCTCGAGACGCCTGGCCAGCTCGTCGTCGTCGACGAGTACACGCAAGACTCCACGAGCAACATCCAACTCGATCAAATCACCATCCCTGACCGCGCCGAGAGGCCCACCGGCTCCCGCTTCAGGCGCAACGTGCAAAACGACTGTGCCGAAGGCTGTTCCGCTCATTCGCGCATCCGAGATCCTGACCATGTCTCGCACACCCTGCTCGAGCAGCCTTCGAGGGAGTGGCAGATTACCTACCTCTGGCATACCCGGAAACCCCTTCGGTCCAGCACCGGTGAGGACGATGACGTCGTCGGCTTCGATGTCGAGATCCGGCGAGTCGACGCGCGCCGAGAAGTCGTCCATTCCGTGAAACACGACCGCACGACCCACGTGGCTGAGCAACTCGGGCGACGCCGCAGACGGCTTGATCACTGCACCGTTCGGCGCGAGATTGCCGGTCAATACCGCTATGCCGGCTTGCTCCAGCAACGGTGCCGCCGTGCTACGAATTACGTCGTCATCCCAAATCGTTTCGCCGGAGTTGTTCTCACCGAGAGTCATTCCGGTAACCGTGGCGGCATCCAGATGGAGGATGTCTCCGAGCTCGGCGATCACCGCGGGCAGTCCGCCTGCGTAGAAGAAATCTTCCATCAAATAGGTACCCGAAGGCATGAGGTTGACCAGCAGGGGAACGTCACGACTCTGCTCCCCGAAATCGCTGAGTTCGAGGGGAATTTCCAGCCTCCCGGCGATGGCAAGCAAGTGCACCACAGCGTTGGTGGACCCACCGATAGCCGTGTTCACCTTGATCGCATTCTCGAATGAATTTCGGTCGACGACCGAAGACATCGTCAGGTTCTCGACGACCATCTCCACGATTCTCACGCCGCTGTCGCGTGCAAGTACACGTCGCCGTGAATCCACTGCCGGGATCGCAGCATTACCGGGCAGCGTGAGGCCCAAAGTCTCGACAATCGAAGCCATCGTCGACGCGGTGCCCATAGTGTTGCAGTGACCAGGCGATCGAGACATCGCCGATTCCGCTGCTCTGAACTCACATTCGCTCATGCACCCCGCTCGCACTGCTTCACTCATCTCGAACACCGAGGTTCCAGATCCGACAGTTTTACCTTGATGGCGGCCGTTCAACATGGGCCCACCGGATACGACAATGGTGGGAAGGTCACAACTGGCTGCGCCCATTACCAGCGCCGGGGTGGTTTTGTCGCAGCCGCAGAGCAGTACGACGCCGTCGATCGGATTGGCTCGAATCGACTCCTCCACGTCCATGCTGACGAGGTTCCGATAGAGCATCGTGGTGGGGCGGATGATCGTCTCACCCAATGACATCACCGGAAACTCAACTGGAAATCCGCCCGCTTCGATGACACCCAGTCGCACCTGCTCGGCCAGATCTCTGAAGTGAGCGTTGCACGGCGTGAGCTCGGAATACGTGTTGCAGATACCGATAACCGGTCGGCCGTCGAACATCCGATCAGGGATACCCTGGTTCTTCATCCACGAGCGGTGGATGAATGCATTGAGATCATTGCCTCCGAACCAATCCTGCGAGCGAAGTGTTCTACTCGTCGGTGTTCTACTCATCCGAACCCTCCAAACCAAGGATTGCCCTTGCCTCCCCAGGTGTTGCAGGCTGCATTCCGAGTCGCTGGACGATGTCGACGATGTTCTCCACCAAACGAACGTTCTCGGCCGGCTCCCCATTCGCGAGAAACGGATAGTCTTCGATTCCCACACGCACGTGCCCACCGAGCACGAGTGCATGAGTCAGACCACGCAGTTGATCTGGCCCGCTGATGCTCACGGAGAAGACCGATTTCTCCGGTAGGTGTTCCACCATCTGCTGCAAGATCTGCGGGGAGTACGGCATCGCATTCTGAAAAGTTCGATCAAGTCCCAGTACAAGATTGACGAGGTGCGGGCCAGGCTGCTCTTCGGTCAACGTACGTATCTCCTGGAGCAGATGTGACGGGCTGAAGGCCTCCCATTCAGGTTTGATTCCTAGTTCGCGCATTGACGCTGCCAGTTCGGCGGCACGACTGGGCGGCGTGTCCATCAGTACCTCACCGACCGGTGATGTCACATAGGCCGTGATGGCATCGAGCGTGCATGTGTCTGCTCCGCCATGCAGGCCCTGCAGCCTCGCGTCCCAGTCCACGACGCGCGTTCCGTCACTGCGAACACTCACCATGTCACCGTTGACTCCGCCGCCGGTCGAGTTGTTGATCACGATGTCGCAGCTTTGGCGGACAAGCGTATTCATCCGCCGATAGATTGCGGCATCACAGGTCGCTTGATCGTCCGGTCGTCGAGCATGAAGTGCTGCCACGCTGGCTCCAGCGCTGTGGCAGCGTGCCACATCCGCCGCAATCTGCTCAGGCTGAGTCGGAATGAACGGATTGTCGGCAACAGTGAGGAAGCCACCCGTCGGGGCAACTGTGACGATGACCTTGTCTCGCAGATCGCTCATGCCGGAACGCTCTTGTAGCTGGATGCGGCGAAGAACATGGCAATCGCCGATGCCCCAGGGTCCTCGACGCCCCTGGCGTGTTCTCCCACGTAGGTCGCGCGTCCGCGGCGGGCGAGCATCGCGCGAGTCGATTCGGCGCCGAGCCTCGCAGCCGTGGCCGCAGAGCTCAAGGCAGCAGACAAGGTTGCCCCGCTGACTGCCGCCTCGGTCAATGCGCTGGTTGCGGGGACCATGGCGTCGACCATGGTCTTGTGACCCACCTGGGCATTGCCGAGACGCTGCACCGCAGCTGTCGCCGTACCTAGGGCAGAAGCCAAGTCTGTTGCGGTCACTTCAACTCCAGAGACTGCTCCGATCCGGCCGAACCACAGACCGAGAAGTGGTCCGCTTGTCCCACCGATGCCGAGAAACGCATCCGACGTACGGGCGAACACTTCACCAGGACTGGTCGGCGGGTCGGAACGAAGTCGTTGCACCGCACTTCGCAGGCCCGTCCGCAGATTCATTCCGAAATCGCCGTCTCCGACAAGCCGGTCCAAATCTGTGAGGGAATCGAATTGATCTTCGGCGGCGTCGGCAAATCGATCGATCCACGCCCGAGTGTCCCCAACGCTCAACGTTGTCATCATGAAACTCTTTTCAGTAGTGCATATTCGAGTTACCAAGCGAGAGCGGGAGTGCGTACCGTTGCATCCCAGAGATCCACAAACTCCTCGGTCGAACGGAGAAGGGTGATAGAGAGCCCGTGCATATCCAATGCAGTGACGAAAGAACCTGCAATCACCCGATCCAAACCGATACCGGCATCCCCGAGGAAAGACTTCAATTCTGCAGTGGCAATCGATAATTCGAGTCCATGTGTTGCCCCTAGCCCATTCACTATCGCTATCACACCATCCCCGCGCTCCACCCCGACAGCATCGAGGATCGGCTCCGACAACTGCGCCACGAGTTCGGCGGCAGGAACCGTCGGACGCGTCTCACGTCCACGCTCGCCATGGATTCCGATGCCGAACTCCATCTCCCCCGGCGCCAGTTCGAAGGACGGACGATCCTGTCCGGGAGCCGTGCACGAGCGGAAAGCTGCACCCAACGTCGCCGACGCCGCCACCACCCGGCGCCCCAGGTCAGCGATCTCGGAAAGCGCCCAGTGCCGTTCCGCGGCCGCCCCACAAATCTTCTCCACGGCGATTACCGCAGCGGTACCACGACGTCCAGGTCCACCCTCGTCTGCAGTCGTCGTCGCGAGGTCGTCGTCGACCATCACGATCTCCACTTGCCGCTCAGTTCCGAGTAACTCGGCCGCGATCGAGAAATTCAGTTTGTCTCCGGTGTAGTTCTTCACGATGAGAAGTGCACCCCGTCCGGTCTCGACAGCATTGACCGCAGCACGGATCTGAAAGGCTGTGGGACTGGCGAAGACCGACCCAGGAACTGCGGCGTCCAACATGCCGGATCCGACGAACTCCGCGTGTAACGGCTCATGCCCGGCCCCGCCACCTGAGACCAACACAACTTTGTCTCGGGCGACAACCGCGCGAGTCACAAACAACGGATCTCGGTGGTAGGAGAGCATTTCCGGGTGCAGGATCTGAAGTCCTTCGAGCGCTTCGCGGACTACATCCTCGGGCCGGTTGACCACATGGCCGATCATGACGAACTCTCGGACGCCGACATTGGGCCGACAGGGAAGCGAACCGCAAACGCACTCACACACGTGCGAACGTTGTCACCGACCCGTATCCCAGCCGCCGCTGCGGGCTCGTTGACATACGAAACAGTTCCGTTGTGCCACATATCCATTCCATTGCTGATCTCGGCAGAGTCGTGACTGACCGCTACGCCGGCAAGTCCCGAATCTCCCATGCGGACGATTCCGATGATCCCCGCGTTGTCCTTGCCGATTCCGGCATCGTTCAGCACAGCCAACGCACAGCCCGTCGCAATCGCCATCCGCCCTGACTCTTGACCTCCGTTGGATGCCGCAACGACGATGCGGTCGCGGTCCGACCGTTCGATCTGCGACATACTGTCCATGACGACAATCTGTCTACCGTTCTCCACACCGACAATGTTCCGAAACATCAGTCGACGCTCCTCTCTATCAGTGCCAGCACTTCTTCGGAAACGCGGCTGCCCACACGCACACCCGCTGCGACTGCAGTCGGATTGGCATACGTCACGATGCCGCACTCCCACACGTCCTTGCCATCTCCGATACGCGAACTCTCGTGTCCGACTGCAATGCCGACGATCTTCTGGGCGTCGATCGCAGCCAAACCTGCGATTCCTGCCTTGTTCTTCCCTATGCCGGCGTCATTGCACACCACAACACGAACCCCGAACCCGACGGCGTACTCTCCAGCACTCGTCCCTCCGTGTGATCCGGTCACGATCACATCACCGGCCTGAGCCGAGGAAGCAAACGCAATCGAATCCATGATCCACACTCTCTTTCCGTTAGAGGAATGAACCAAAGTAGGTTCGGCACCTTCGGTTTCAACTACTCGCATGGACATCCACCCCTAGAATTCGACGTGCCTGATCAGGACTTGCGGGTTCACGCCCGTACCGCCGAGCGATCGAAACAACTTCGGCGACCAGATCAGGTGTGGAGGGGTATCCCAGTTCTTCGTAGTGGTAGTCACCGGCACCGATTGCTACATGGCCCCCGCGCTTGATCGACTCCTCCGCTGCTGCAAGAACATTGCCTCGGTAGGCCGAGACGATCCACTCCACTGGAAGATCAGTCGGCAGGAGGTCCAGTTGCGCACGTAGCCCTGCTGCTGTCGCCGGATGTGCAGCCGGAAACTCGTCACCACCGAGAATGAAAGCGATCACCAATGGTGACGACGGATTCCGCACCCTTGCGTGGGCGAAGATCGCGCGCGTCCAACTCACGTTGAATGACGTCTGATACGGCACCAGACCCAATTCACCAGCGCGCGAAAGTAACTCGATCTGTGTTCGAGTGTCGTTGACGAAGACCCTGGAATCGGTTGCGAACAAGCCTGTCGTCGCATCGATCAAGTCCATCGCCGCACAGCCCATATCGACGACCAAGAAGTCGGAACGTCGTTTCGGATCACTTTGGTTCGGGGCAAGATTCGACAGCCGCTCATCTATCGTGTAGCCGGGAACATTGGCCATCGACGGCGCAAGCAGCAGATTCGATACCGCCCGAACCCGCTCGACGATCTCTCCGTAGGTCGCCGCCGAGTGATCCACGCCGCCGTCCACGGCTCGACCGTGAAAATGCATCAACGACGCCCCCGCATCCTCACAAGCGCGAGCAGTGTCGGCTATTTCGCTGGGCGTCCACGGAATGTGGGGATTGGGTGCGCGCATGGTGTTCTCGTTGACGTGCACTCCGATGATTACCGGTTTCTCCGTTGTATTGGACGTTGCGTCAAGAGTCATGTCGCTCCTTCGCAAGATTCCAACCGGCTGTCATCGACTGACCTCCGTCGACCGTCCACGTCTGACCCGTCACGAAACCGGCGCCGGGACCAGCGACAAAGGTCACGACTTCGGCAATCTCAGCCGGCTCCGCGTAACGGCTCAACGGGATCGACTGCAAGATGGCGCTCTGCATTTCAGGGCTCTGGGCCCGACTTGCAAGCGGTGTCCGCGTCGAACCCGGTGCAACACAATTGACTCGGATCCCCTCGCCGGCGAGCTCGATCGCGAGTTGTGTGGTCAACGCGACCACGCCACCTTTCGAGGCGGAATACGCGGCACGGTCTACGCTGCCGCGTAGGCCGGAAACCGAGGCAATTGTCACCACCGATCCGCCGCCATCTCCGGCGAGCAGATCCACGAACTCCCTGACCACCGCAAACGTGGAAACGAGGTTCAGCTCGAGGGTTCGCCTGAATCGATCGGGTGTGGTGTGCCGGATCGGCGCGTTGTCCGCGGTTCCCGCCGAGGTCACAACCGTGTCGACACGACCGAACAGCTTTTCGGCGACGTCGCGAAGCCGTCGGATATCCCCCTCATCGGTGACATCCACTCGAACGCCGACTGTCCGTGTATCTGGTTCTGGCGCAGTGTCTCCGGATGTATGCGACAGGTCGGCAGAGATGACATTCCAACCCAAGTCGGCGAATCGTTTGCACGTTGCCAGGCCGATCCCCGATGCGCCACCAGTGACGATCGCTACCTTCCTACTCACGACTACAGCACCTTCCTCATGTCGCGAATGGGATTCGACCCGTTCCACTCCTTCGATGCAGCCTCGACTGCGCGAAACAGATCACCCTTCCTTCCGCTGACCTCCGAGATTTCGATGACTGTTCCCGGATACGGGCCGTCCTCGTAGTACACGAATCGCTCGTCCGGAGCGCCACTACCGGACCTACCACTCTGCAATTCGACGAGCCCTCGGTTCTTGGATTCCTCCATATATCGATCGAAATCCGTTGTCCAGTAGGCAACATGTTGAAGTCCTTCGAGCCCGCGATCGGCGAACTCGCGAAATGCCGACGGCTCATCGTTGTGTTGTTGAATCAGCTCGATCTGCGCGCTTCCGCTGTGCGCGAGCGCCACACTGAATCGAGGCGCACTCGACTTGCCACGGAAGACGAAGTCGTTCAACGGTTGGTCCTCCACGAAGAAGAAGGGGCCAACGCCGACAACGTCGATCCAATGCTTCAGCGCACTGTCGATGTCGTTGACCACAAAACCCAATTGGCGCAAAGGCCCGAAGTATCTACTCACGAAGTCCTCGTTTGTTCGTTGCCGACGAAACCACGGTCGACGACTGTGATCCTGATAAGTGATGATGTCCTGCGCATGCTCGCCTGAAGAATGAAGAATTCCCGTTGATCGGGAATCTTCCGGGCCGAGACTCGGCTCAAACCTGCTCAGGTGCAACCAAGGTTCCGGCGTCGCGCTCCGCCCGGTAATCCAGAGTCAGTTGGGCGTTGGCCTTGTCGGCCTTTCTGGTGATCACCTTGAGCAGCAGCACGATCAATGCTGCCGTCGCCAGCACCGCGGAGTACACCCCGATTGCCGGTGTGAAACTGTTGGTCGCGTCCTTGATCCAGCCGGTGACCTGTGGACCGAAATAGCCTCCGAGGTTACCCATTCCGTTGATGACACCGAAACCTGCCGCCAAGGCAGCGCCGGTAAGGAAGCTCGAAGGCATGGTGATGAAGATGCTCATCGAACTGTAGAGACCGATCCCGGCGATGCAGAATCCGAAGATGGCGACAACCGGTGTGGTGAAGAACAGCGCAGCAATAGCAAAACCGAGTGCTGCGACCGATGCGGCGATGGCGAAGTGCACGGGGCGCTCTCCGGCGCGGTCCGAATGGCGCGTCCACCAGATCATCGGTCCGATCGCAATCAGTGCAGGTAGTGCGGCAACCCATCCGATCTGATTGGTGCTCATCCCGAATTGCGCGTAAATCTGCGGCATCCAAATCTGGAAACCGTTGAGGCTGAATGTGAAACAGATGAACACGGCGATCAACACCAGTACTCGTGGGTGCACGAGTCCCTGGAGGAAGCTGTGCTTACCGACGACCGCTTCGCGCTCTTGCGCCTCCGACTCGAGCGTATCGGTGAGCCAACCGCGTTCTTCCTCGGAGAGGAACTCCGCCTCGGAAGGCTTGTCCCGCAGAACCTTGTAGATCACAAACGCCATGACCACGGCGGGGACGCCGGTGAGAATGAATACCCATCGCCATCCGGAAAGCCCGAGAAAGCCGTCGATAGCCATCAGGTGTGTGGTGATCGGAGTACCCAGGCCGGAGATACAGATGAAGGTCACGATCCACGCCATTGCTTTGCCTCGATCCCGATTCGGGAACCACTTCGAGACGAAGAACAGCATGCCGGGCGAAAAGCCGGCTTCGGCAATACCCAACAGGAATCGTGCTGCCACCAATCCGCTGGCACCCTCAACGAACGCGGTTCCGATGGTGACCACGCCCCACGTGATCATGATTCGTGTGATCCAGCGCCGCGCACCGACCTTTGTGAGGATGTAGTTGCTCGGGGGTTCGCAGATCGTGTAACTCCAGAAATAGATTCCGGCCGCAAACCCGAACATCGAGGCCGATATTCCGAGTTCTTTGTTCATCGTCAATGCTGCAACGCCGATGTTCAATCGGTCGAGATACAGGACGATGTATGCCAATCCGATGACCGGCATGAAGCGGAGCATGACCTTCCGGACGGTCCTGGCCGGAAGGGGAAGTTGCTCGGTGACTGTTCTTTCGTGACGCATGATTCACCTCGTACTCATTCGAACACATCATTGTGATGGCTGACACAGAGCCACTCCGCGCGGTGAAACATAGGCGTTCCGGGGGTATTCAGCCAGTCAGCTCGCTTTTGATCTCGTTCTTGAGAACTTTGCCGACCTTGGAGCGAGGTAGATCGTCCCAGACGATGACTTGCTTCGGAGTCTTCACACTTCCGATGCGAGACTTCACGAAAGCCATCACCTCGGCGCCGTCGATGTCTGCGCCGAGGTGTGGCTGCACCACTGCCACAACACGTTCGCCCCACTTGTCGTCCGGCAACCCGATCACTCCGCAGTCCTGAATCCCCGGATACGCCATGAGTGCCTGCTCCACCTCGACCGAATAGACGTTGAAACCGCCGGTGATGATCATGTCCTTCGCACGATCGACGATGAACAGGAAATTGTCCTCGTCCAGGTACCCGATGTCGCCGGTGTGATGCCAGCCGTGGGCTGACGCTTCCGCGGTTGCGTCGGAGTTCTTGTAATAACCCGCCATCACCAACGAACTGCGAATCACCACCTCACCACGCTCGCCACGTCCGAGCAGCGCGCCTTTGTCGTCCATGATCCCCACGGTCACCAGCGGCGACGGTCGACCCGCCGACGAAAGTCGTGACGTTGCGACAGTGCCGTCCGGGCCGAAATGCTCCTTCGGTGACATCGTCGAGATCATCATGGGGGCTTCACTCTGCCCGAACAGCTGAGCCATGACCGGTCCGATCTTGTCGATCGCCTCCTCTAGCCTGGTCGGGGAGATCGGTGCCGCGCCGTACCAGAAACACTGCAGCGAGCTACGATCCGTTACCGCGAGGTCCTCGTGCTCGAGCAACATGTAGATGAGCGTCGGCGGCAGGAAGGTGTGAGTCACCTTGTGCTTCTGAACGTTCGCGAGGAAGTACCCGAGATCGGGCTTCGGCATGATCACCACTTCGCCGCCGAGGGCCATGATCGGGAAGCACAAAACACCGGCGGCGTGAGTCAACGGCGCCAACGCCAGATACACCGGGCGCCCCTCGAATGGATAACTCATCAAAGTGATTGCGGTCATCGTCTCGATGTTGTGCCCGGTCAACATCACGCCTTTGGGGCGGCCCGTCGTACCACCGGTACCGACCAGCATGGTGACGTCGTCGGGCGCCGCGGCGTCGAGTTCTTCTTCCCCGAGCCAGCTTTCGAGGGACTGTGCCGAATCCCACTCGCCGTCGATACAGACGAGCGTCACCAACTGTGGAAGCGCGTCCTTGATCTGGTCGACAAGCGGCGCATAGGACTTCTGGAAGAACAGAGCGCGACAATCGAACAGATCCAACAGGTCTCGGTTCTCCGCAGCTTCGTTGCGGGGGTTGATCGGGCACCAGACCGCGCCAGCCCTACTGATACCGAATACGCAGGAGAACGAGATCGGGTCATTGCCGGACAGAATCGCGACCTTCTCGCCCGCCGCGATGCCCGAAGCCGCGAGCGAAGCTGCGAAGCGTCGGCTGAACTGTTGCACCTCGCCGTAGGAGAGAGTGCGCTCCCCCATCGTCAAACACGGTGCGGTGGAACCAAGAGAGGCTCCCTTGTCGAGATAGTCGGTCAAACGCATGGGGAGCCTCCAGGGCGGGGCTCCCGGCGCGATGCACGCCGGGAGCCGTGAACATGATGACGAGGGCGACGAGCTAGGCGTTGATGGTTACTTCCGGCTCCAGAGCCAGCCCGAAACTACGTAGCGCGCCAAGCAGTTCGCGATGGCCGAACGCCTGGCAGGCCGAGGCAAGCCCGGTCCGCTTGGGCGCCTGCTGAAGCAACGAATGCGCTGCATAGGCGTGCAGGAGGCCCGTCTGCTTGTAGTTGCAGTTTCCGTGAATCACGACGTGCGAGCGACCCAGCGGACCCGACGCGTAGACGGAGTCGAGTGAGGTGTTGATGCGCGGATTTTCACGAGGGGGCATACCCGCCTGAACCGAACCGGCGATCTCGGCCAAGGCGGCTTCCTGCTCGTCGGCGGGCAGGGTCTTGATCTGCTCCTCCACGATCTTCTGTGTCGCGACAACACCTTCCATCACGGTGCGGTCGAACACTCCGCCCGCAGCCTTGACGTTGGAAACTCGCGGATCGTTCTTGAACCACACGGGGTGGCAAGTTCCGCCCCACGGCAATGCAAGCGCAGTTTCGTGCTGGCCAGGAACGACGACGTCGAAAGTCTGGCCGGGCGCCCACTGCACGTACTTGTTCTGCTCGAGGTAGTACCAGTTCGCTTTGAGGATGGTGAAGATCGTCTGAGTGGAGGCATAGGTGGGAAATCCCTTCCACAGCACGAGAATGTCGAGCGTATCGAGACCCGGCGTTTCCAGTGCGATGTTGGCCGCGATCTCACCGGTGGTGTACATCTGCGCGATACCGGGCGAGAGAAGCAGACCCTTCTCCTGGTACTTGTCGCCGAATTTCTCCTGGACGTCGAGTACCCAGTCCTGCTCACCGGTGGTGTCCATGTAGTGGCAACCGGCATTCAACGCAGCCTCGACGACGGTGCCGCCAAGCTTGATGAACGGCCCGACCATGTTGCTGACAACCTGTGCGCCGGTGAACAGTTCAGTGAGCGCCTCGACGGTGTGCTCGACCTCGACGACCTCGTGATCGACGGTGTCCAAACCGGGGATCTTGTCGAGGACCTCTTGGATGCGAGCGGCGTCGCGACCGGCTGCGATGAACGGGATGTTGAACTCGCGCAGGTATTCACACACCAGACGGCCGGTGTACCCGGAGACGCCGTAGACGATGACTGGCTTCTTTTCGGACATGTTCGTGGAACCTTTCGAAGACGTGAGGAGGGTGTACGTGCGAATGGGGAGGGCGAGTTACATGCCCATGCCACCGTCGACCGGTAGGCCGATTCCGGTGATGAATCGCGCGGCGTCGGAGGACAAGAACACCACGGCGTCAGCCATGTCGTTCACTTCACCGAGGCGGCCGAGCGGGGTGAGACCGATGACGTCGCCGACTGCCGCTTCGGCACTGGGCCACAGGCCGAGCTTCTCCATGTCCGCCGCGAGTCCGAGACCCATCTCCGTGGCGACGAGGCCCGGGTAGATGCAGTTGACGCGGACTCCGTAGCCGAGCTTGCCCGACTCGGCGGCGGCAACTCTGGTGAAGCGATCGACCGCGGACTTGGTCGCGGAGTATCCACTTATCCCGGGAAACGGAATGGTTGCGGCCACTGAAGAGATGTTGATGATGGAGCCGCCGGTTCCGGCTACGCCACCCGGACGCATGCTGCGCAGTCCGTGTTTAGTTCCGAGCGCTGTTCCGAGGATGTTGACCTCACACATACGGCGGATGTCGCCCGGATCGAGGTCAACCACCAGCGAGGAAATCTCGATGCCTGCGTTGTTGACGAGGATGTCGAAGCCGCCGAGAGTCTCCGCGGTGGCGGCGACTGCCTCTTCCCAGTTGGCGTCGTCGGTGACGTCCAGCTTTACGAACCCGGTTTTGACTCCGCCCGAACCAACGGCCTCTGCGGTGGCACGACCTTCGTCTTCGAGAACATCGCCGATCATCACCGACGCCCCCGCCTTCGCCAACGCCTCAGCCATTCCGGCTCCGAGCCCCTTGGCACCACCTGTGACCAGTGCTTTTCGTCCCTCGAGATCAAACACGCTCATTTTCGACTGCCTCCATGACTGAAACGACTCTCGCGATGCCACCGTTCACAGCGACGCTGCCAAGTGGTGTGAGTCACAGAGTATTCAACTTTGGACGAGTGTCAAGAGAAATCTTGACGACTGTCAAGATTTTGTTACACGCTCGTCAAAGACCAGGGGTTACACTGATTCGGACGCGGCGATCGTGCCGCTGTGGAAATCGCAGGGAACAGGACGTGCCATCGTGACCACGACAGTCGAGAAGCCAAGTGGGGCAGGAAAAAAGGCGGTTCCTGTCTCTTCGGAGAAGCGGTCCAACGCAGACAAGGTGTCACGTCGTCAGGTCGACAAATTCTCCGAGCGACGTGATCAACTGGCCGAGGCCGCACTGCAAACGCTGGCCGAACTGGGCTACGCACGCACGAGCCTGCGCGAAATCGCCCAGAATTCGGAGTTCTCACACGGCGTCCTGCACTACTACTTCAGCGACAAGGTCGATCTCATCACCCACTGCGTGCGCCACTACAAGGCACGCTGCGTCACCCGCTACGACGGCATCGTCGCCACCGCTCAGACGCCGGAGGAACTGAAAACGGGTTTCGGCGCGCTGCTCGCCGAGACCATGATCGACGAGCCGACGATGCACCGCCTCTGGTACGACCTGCGCGCGCAGTCGATGTTCGAGGAGTCGTTCCGAACCGACGTGGCCGCGATCGACGAGAGTCTCGAAAACATGATCTGGCGCATCGTCTCTCGCTATTCCGAGCTTCTCGACGTGGAGCCCTCGGTCACCTCGCCGGCGATGTACGCGATCTTCGACGGCCTGTTCCAGCAGAGTCTTCTTCGCCACCTGTCCGGTGATCAGACTGCCGCGAACTATCTTTCGGAGAGCGTCCAGCAGATGCTGCCCATGGTAGTGCCCACACCCTGAGCCGGCACCACGTCCTGAGTCGACTCAGCGAGCAGCGATGCCTTCCGCGACGTACCTGGCACCGCGATCGAATTCGCCGACCACGTCGTAATCGGCGTCTTGCCGCCAGAAGCGGACCAACGCTCCGTACGTACCGCCGATCATCTGCGCGAGAAACAGCGGCGGGTAGTCCGATCTCACTTCGCCGGCTTCGATACCGGCAGTGACGATCCGCAGAAGTTCCACATGGAACCGATGATCGTGTGCCGCCCCCGCTCCGGAGGAGGCGAAGTCGCGCTCGAGTTCTGCAGTCACCATGCGCAGATAGCGCGGATGCATGATCGCTTGTTGCGCAAAGTCCTGAAAAATCCGGGAGATCCGATCAGAGGTCGGCATCGGAGATTCCATGAGCTGATCCACCAGTGCCGCAAGCTGATCGAGATGATCACTGTGCAGCGCCTCGAGAACCGAGTCCTTGCCCTGGAAGTAATTGAAGAAGGTGGCTCGCGACACCTCGGCTCGCTCGGCGATGTCGTCGACGGTCGTGCTGGCGAAACCCTTTGCCGAGAACAGAATTCGAGCAGCTAAGAGCAACCTGTCGTTGGTATCGCGCTTGTTCTGTTCTCGTTTGGAAATCACGTCGACCTGCCTTTCTCCGCCTCAGGACACAGTCTTCGCCACAGTCCGGAATGTGTCCAATGTCGGTCTCGCCAGTTGACGCACCACCCCCTCGATAGATGGACTACAGTCCAATTATGTCGACTGTTTCCACAGAACGCCACGACCGCGTTCTCATCGTCAGGATCGAACGCGAAGAACGTCGTAATGCGATCAATCGTGAAACTGCCGAGGGAATCGAAGCCGCACTGAACCTTCTCGACGACGACCCTGCGCTGTGGGTCGGCATCATCACCGGAACCCCCAACATCTTTTGCGCCGGAACCGATATCCGAGAGCGAGCCGACCTTCGCATGCCTCGCGGCGGTGAGTACGGCGTCATTCGGCGTCAGCGAAACAAGCCTCTGATCGCCGCAGTGGAGGGATACGCGCTGGGTGGCGGATTCGAAATCGCATTGGCCTGCGATCTGATCGTCGCTTCCGCCACAGCCCAATTCGGTCTGCCCGAAACCAAACGCGGTCTGGTTGCGACGTCCGGTGCGCTCTTTCGGGCGCCACGTGCCCTTCCGATCAATGTCGCTCGCGAACTCCTGATCACCGGGCGCACTCTCGATCCCAATCGGGCCAAAGATCTCGGCGTCGTCAATGCAGTGACTGCCCCGGGTAAGGCGCTCGACGAGGCTCTGGTGATGGCGGCCGAGATCTGCGAGTCCTCTCCGACCTCGGTAAGCCTGAGCCTGAAGGCAATCGACGCTCTTTACGCCGAGGCCGATACTGCCGGATGGACCATCACCGACGACGCCAAGGACGCGGTGCTCCGATCGCCGGACATCGCCGAAGGACTCGACGCTTTTGCGAGCCGTCGGACGCCGCAGTGGAGCGGACTGCCGCCCACATGAGCGACCACGATCCGAGACGGATTTCCTATAGGGCTGGTCGGAAAGGGTGGGAACCGGTTACAGTCTCTTCCGTGACGGGAATTGGCGCATACGAGACGGGCACGCTGCTGACGCGGCGACGCCATGTCGATTTTGCGCACGTCTGTACATCCGGGTGTCCGATCTACTGATCGGACCTACGACGTGAGCGCCGCTCACGTCGATACTCGTATGTACACCCAGATCAGGGGACATTTCTGTCATGACCACCGCTTCGATCTCGCACCTGAGTTCCGTCGTAGCAGCCAATGCCGACGCCATCGACAAGGACGCAAGCAAAGCGCACGTCGTCTTCAAGGCATCCGCTCAGGCGCACGACGCCGTTGCCAGCACCATTTCTCTCGGTAAGTACACCGTCGAGGTCGACGAGCCGCCGGCCCTCGGCGGCGAGAACACCGCAGCCAATCCCGTCGAGTACTACCTCGCATCCCTGCTCTCCTGCCAGGTGGTCACCTACCGTGTGTGGGCGGACAAGCTCGGTATCGCGCTCGACGACATCTCGGCCAGGGCAGAAGGCGACCTCGACGTTCGTGGATTCTTCGGATTCGACGATGCCGTCCGCCCGGGATTCTCCGAGGTTCGCGTCGTGGTGACCCTGACCGGTCCGGAAACTCGCGAGCGATACCTCGAGTTGCAGGAGACGGTCGACGCCCACTGCCCCGTACTCGATCTCACCCGAAATCCCGTCCCAGTGCATACAGTCGTCGAAACCGCCTGACCCGCACCAACCCACCTTCACCACGGAGTATGAATTCATGAGCGAGAACACCCCCGTCGACACCGATCCGACCGCCGATTGGTCGTTCGAAACCAAGCAGGTCCACGCCGGACAGGGCCCGGACAGCGCTACCAACGCTCGAGCGCTTCCGATCTACCAGACCACCAGCTACGTCTTCGACAACACCGACCATGCGGCGGCGCTCTTCGGCCTCGCCGAGCCGGGCAACATCTACACCCGCATCATGAACCCGACGCAGGACGCCGTCGAGCAGCGCATCGCCGCTCTCGAAGGCGGAGTCGCGGCTCTGCTGGTTGCGTCCGGTCAGGCCGCCGAGTCCTTCGCGATCCTCAACCTCGCCGAGGCCGGGGACCACATCGTCTCCAGCCCCCGCCTGTACGGCGGCACGTACAACCTCTTCCACTACACGCTGCCCAAGCTCGGCATCACCGTCGACTTCGTCGAGGACCCGGACAACCTCGATCACTGGCGTGAGGCAATCCGTCCGAACACCAAGGCGTTCTACGGCGAAACCATCTCCAACCCCAAGAACGACGTGTTCGACATCCCCGGCATCAGCGCAGTCGCCCATGAACACGGCATCCCACTGATCGTGGACAACACGGTTGCAACTCCGTACCTCATTCAGCCGCTGAAGCACGGCGCCGACATCGTCGTCCACTCCGCCACCAAATACCTTGGTGGACACGGCACCGCGATCGCCGGCGTCATCGTCGACGGCGGCACCTTCGACTGGACCCAGGGACGCCACACCAACTTCACGACCCCCGACCCCAGCTACCACGGCGTCACCTTCGCAGACCTCGGTGCACCCGCCTACGCCCTCAAGGCACGCGTTCAGCTTCTGCGCGACCTCGGCTCGGCCATCGCACCGTTCAACGCCTTCCTCATCTCGCAGGGCATCGAGACACTGAGCCTGCGCATCGAGCGCCACGTGTCCAACGCCCAGAAGGTCGCGAAATTCCTCGAGGGCCGCGCCGAAGTCACGTCGGTCGCGTACGCCGGACTGGAATCCTCACCCTGGCACGAGCGTGGAAAGCAGCTGGCTCCCAAGGGAACCGGCGCCATCGTCGCGTTCGAGCTCGCCGGCGGAGTCGACGCAGGCAAGAAGTTCGTCAACGCACTGACGCTGCACAGCCACGTCGCCAACATCGGTGACGTTCGCTCACTCGTCATCCACCCCGCGTCGACGACGCACTCGCAGCTCACCCCCGAGGAGCAGCTCGCTTCGGGTGTCACCCCGGGGCTCGTCCGCCTCGCGGTCGGTATCGAAGGAATCGACGACATCCTCGCCGACCTCGAAACCGGTTTGGCAGCAGCAGCTTCCTGATCGAGCACACGAAAAAGCTCGGTCCCGACAGGCGTCGGGACCGAGCTTTTTTGTTGCGTCAGAACTAGCTCTTGGGAGTGAACGCGGCCAGCGGTTCACTGTCGGACCAGTCATGGCCCCAGTAGCTGTCCGCCGTGATTTCCTCAGCGGTGTAGAAGGTTTCGTCGACAAGCGTGCCTTCACAACCGAACTCGAGATCCCAGCCACCGGGTGCGCGCACGTAGAACGAGACCATCTTGTCGTTCGTGTGGCGACCCAACGTCGAGGAGATCGAGAAGCCGAGCTTGGCAACACGATCGAGAGCCTGACCGACGGCGTCGAGAGTCTCGGCTTCCATCATCAGATGCACGAGACCGGGTTCGTCAACCGGCGGCGCCGGGCACAGCGCCAGGCTGTGGTGGCGCTGGTTGACACCCATGAAGCGAACGCGGCGAGCCGGCGGCGGCGCATCGATTCCGCCGAGACGGATGGAACCGCGCGGGAGGAATCCGAGCACCTCGGTGTAGAAGGTGTACGCCTCGTCGAAACGCGTAACCGGAAGCACCACATGGCCGAGTCCCTGATCACCGGTGACAAAGCGGCCGCCGTGCGGGGTGACCAACGGGCTGTGGTCGAGTACCGGTCCGAAGAAGACCTCGACACGGTTGCCGTTGGGATCGTCGAATGCGATGACCTGCTCGGCATCGCGGTAGCTGGCGTCGACCTCGGAAAGAACCTCGACCTCGACTCCGGCCTTCTCGACCTCTTCACGAACACGCTGGAGCGCGAACTGATCTCGCACTTCCCAGCCCACTGCGAGGGCCTTGTCCGTCTCACCGGGCAGGACAATCAGTCGCGCACGACGCTCGTCCAGGCGCAAGTAGAGGCCGTCGGCTTCCGGGCCACTACCGACCGCGAGGCCGAGTCCGTCGACCACGAGCTCGCGCCAGCGAGCCACGTCCTGCGTTTGGATCCTGAGATACCCCAGGCCCCGAATTTCAGTCATGCCTAACCGTCCTTGCTTCGAGAGTGATTGTGGGACTAGATCATCGAGCGGTGGATGCCCTGCGGTTCGCCACCGAGCTGCGAGAGCGTCGACGCGTGGAAGATGGAACCGGGTACGTGGATCGCGTGCGCGAGACCGGCATGCGCGTCACGCCAGAACCGCTGCATCGGCGTGTTCAACTGCAACGCGCCACCACCGGAACGAGCAAAGATCTCGTCCACCGCCCGCACCGCCCGCCACGCCGCAGCAGTCTGCGTACGCCGACCGATCGCACGAAGCTCGAACGAAACTTCCTG